>CALVCU010000010.1 GCA_944326135.1 uncultured Ligilactobacillus sp.
GACTCATAAATTTTACTAGCGAATTGACTTCGCAAATGTTTTTGCATTCATTTTCATGAATTGCCCTGCACATTTGTTCATCGAAACATATTCAGTTTTCAAAGATCTACATCTGTTTGTTATCTTATCGATAACTCTTAAAATTATACTCGTTTAAAATCAAATGTCAACAACTAATTTCAAACTTTTTAAAATTAAGTTTTAACTTTTTTGTTATCTCCTGACAACGATATTTATTCTATCAGCTATAAACCCTATCGTCAAGCCTATTTTAACCTAACAATTATTTTGATTATCGAATTTTGTTTCGGATTTAATCTCTTCTTAAGTTTTTTCAAGCAAATATCGACAACAAAAATATAAAATCACGAATATTATTTTATAAAAAAATTCTAGGATTAAAATCCTAGAATTTAAATCTTACTTATTAGCTTTTATCGCACGTTTAATATTACGTTTAAGTACTTGAAAAAACGTTAAAGAGCGGACAATATTACTTGCATCAATATGATTTCGACATGCACGTAATACTTTTTTTGGTTCTTTAGAAGAAAAAATATACATTTTACCGTCTACTGTTTGTACTGCATATCGCGGAATACACTTTCCTTTGAAATAAAGTGATGCAATAATTTTATTTACCTTATTCCATGGGATCTGCAAATAATGATTAACGTTATCGCCATAAAACTCGAAAGCTTTATCACCTACCATTAATTTCCCATATGTACTTAAACCATGATGGTAAACTGCCTTTTCAACAACATCAGCCTTTGAATTTAATGATTGAATCATTTCTATCCTCTCCATACTTTTTCTTCTATAATAGTCCGATTAAGTGTCCTAAAATACCTGCAGCAAAGATTCCAATAATTATCCAAATTGGAGATACTTTCTTCTTTAGTAACCACATGCAAAGGAATGTTAAAAGTAATCCTGCTAAACCTGGAATCAATTGATCTAATACATTTTGCATTGTTGTAACTTTAACAGATGATAATGCTTGGCCATTCCCATTGTTATATAATTCCAATGCTTTTTGAATTCCTTTATGACCACTTGGTAATGAACTCCAATCAATATAAGCATCTTTTTGCAATTTAACTTTTGAAACAATTGGTTTGAAATCAATCTTGACCCAACGTTCAATTAATGATCCCAAAACAAACATACCTAACATTGATGCACCACGAGTTACATCTTGCATCATTGTTCCTGATAAGTCATCTGTAATTGCAGATCCAGCTTTGTACCCAAATTCTTGAGTGTACCACATGAATCCCCAACGGAATAAATTCCAAACTACAAAGAACATAATAGGCCCTAAAATGTTCCCACTCATTGCTAATGAAGCACATAAAGCACCTAAAATAGGACGAACTGTAAACCAAAATACTGGATCACCAACACCAGCTAAAGGTCCCATCATACCTACCTTAACACCATTAATAGCTTCATCATCTACCGCACCACCATTCGCACGTTCTTCTTCTAAGGCTAATGTAACACCAAAAATTGGCGATGCCATAAATGGTGTTGTATTAAAGAACTCCATATGACGTTTTAATGCAGCTTGACGGTCTTCTTTCGTTTTATAAAGCTTTTTAATGGCTGGAATCATTGAAAAAGCAAAACCACCATTTTGCATTCGTTCATAGTTCCATGAACCTTGTAAAAATTGTGAACGAGCTGCAACTTTAAACCGTGTCTTCTTATCAAGTTTGATTCTATCTTCTTTAGTCATTCCATACCCATCCTTTCTTTTAGTAATCATCTAATATATCGCCAAGTGGATCACCGGTATTACTATCTGATGAACCGCCGCCACCATTACCATTTTTCTTATCAAGATTTAAGTACATTAATGTAATTGCAACTGCTAATGCACCAATAGCTAATAATGTTAAGTTAGTTAATGCAGCAATTACAAAACCAATAATGAAGAATGGCCATGTTTCTTTTGTTGCCATCATGTTAATAACCATTGCATAACCCACAGCAACAACCATTCCACCACCAATTGTCATACCATTTGACAACCATTCTGGAATAGCATTTAACATACTTTGAACTGTATGTGTTGGAATAACTAATAACAAGCCACATGGAATTGCTACACGTAAACCTTGTAAAACAATCGCAATGATTTGCCACATGTTCATTTTCTTAAAGCTAACTTCTTCAGCAGCCTTATCCATAGCATGACTGATACCAACACAGATAGTCCGCACAATCATATTTAGAACTAAACCAGCAACAGCAAAAGGTACAGCCATCGCTACCGCTGTCATAACTCCTTTTACACCTAGATTTCCCATTGCTAATACAATTGCAGATGCAGTTGATGCAAAGGCAATATCTGGTGCTACCGCAGCTCCAATATTAGCCCAACCTAATACAATCATTTGTAAAGTACCACCAAGAATAATTCCTGCTGTTAAATTTCCTGTTACTAAACCAATCAACGTACATGTTACTAATGGTTGATAAAATTCAAATTCATCTAAAATGCCATCCATACCTGCAAAGAAGGCAATTATAACTACCAAGATCGCTTGAATAATAGACATGTGATTTCCTCCTAACTATTCTTCTTTTCAGCTAGCTCTTTGCGTGCTTTATTGACAAGTTCCATCATATCTTCAGGTGTATCATTTGGAACTTTACGTACATCAAATTTAATTCCCATTTCATGTAACTTGTCATATGTTTTTACATCTTCTTCGTTTAACGAAAGCACCTTATTTACAGCAACTTTTCCTTCTGAATGGGCCATTGATCCAATATTTAACGTTTTAATATCAACGCCACCTTCAATTGCCTTTAATGCATCTTCTGGAGTTTCAAATAAAACTAATGCTTTTGTTGCTCCAAATCTTGGATCTTTAGCAACTTGAATCATTTTTTTAATAGGCACAACATTGGCTTTAACTCCAGGAGGTGCTGCCTGAATAATCATGCTTTTACGTAACTTATCTTTTGCTACATTATCAGATACAACGATAATACGATCAGGTCTGACTGATTTTGTCCATGCCGTGGCAACTTGACCATGTAATAAACGACTATCAATCCGAGCTAATCCATATTTAATGTGTCCATCACCTAAAACTGTTCCCTCTGGAATAGCTCCTGTTGGTTGTGAACCCTTTTCCTCAGTTTTAGCTGCTTTTTGAGGTTGCAAACTTTCTGGAAGCACCTTTATTCCATCTTTACCAGCATTAATTATCTGCTTAGCTATCTCACGTGCAGTAATTCCATCTTGTAGTCTTGCACCATATGCTTCAATTAACATTGGTAAATTCATTCCAGTAACAATTGCCCATGTATCCTTATGTTCTTCAAATAAATTACTTGCTTGATTAAATGGAGTACCACTCCATAAATCAATCAGAAATAACACTTGTTCTGGATCATCAAAAGATGCTACCGCATCTTCCATTTTCTTGCGAATGTCATCTGGGCCTTCATTAGGTTTTAAAATACAAGCTTTAACATTATCTTGTTTACCGAAAATCATTTCCCCTGATTGGTAAATTCCTTCAGCAAAGCCACCATGACTAGCGAGAATAATTCCTACCATAATGCCTTTCCTCCTTAAAATTATTAAAGTTTACAAAATAAATTAACTAATCATCTGAAACTAGATGTTTATCTTTCAAAATCTTCCAAAAATCTTTTTTAGGATTGCTTGAAACCTTTTGAACTTCTAAGTCTATCCCTTGATTATGTATCTGAGTAAACACTTCTATATCTTGCTTACTAACAGAAACTGCATCACTCACCATCTGCTTTGAACTAGTAAAACTTAATGAACCAATGTTTATTTTATTTACATTAATTCCTCCTAAAACTAGTCTTAAAGCATCTTGTGGATTTTCAACCAAGATCAATACTTTCATGCCGTCAAAGCGGCTATCATGATTGACCCTTATTAATCTTTCAACAGGAACAATATTGGTTTTCAATCCAGGTGGTGAGGCTTGTTTAATCAAAGTTTTACGAATTGCATCCGTTGCCACTTGATCTGAAACAACAATTATTCGGTCTATTTTTAAAATTCGTACCCAATTAGTTGCTACTTGACCATGTAACAATCGGCTATCGATTCGTAATAATTGCACTTGCAACATCTTTATCAAACTTTCATTAACTAGTATTGACCTTCAAATAAAAAATCAAATGATTGCTAAATATCTTATATACAGAAAGAAAATACTAATTTATTTTGCCTTACACTATATATAAGCAAAAAGCGTGCCAACGTTGTGTATCACTCTGAAATATTGATATTACAACAATAAAAGACCGTTGATACACAAATAATTAGTGTATCAACGGTCTTTTGAATTAACTATTTTTTCTGTGTATCAATTAATTTTTCAATATAATATACTTCTTCAATCGGTAAAACTATATTTAAACTTTTCTCCAACATTTGATCAGCCTTGTTAACTGCATCATACAATGGATGCTGTTTGATTTTCTCATCATCAATATCATTTTGAATAGATAATTTATCGTTTGTTAAAATCCGTTCAATCATACCTGCTAGATGCATACTTAAATTAATCTTCAAAGTATTTGACAACTTTGAAGATAATTTTCTTTCGATTACATTACAATATTCCCACAATATTTCGCTTACCTTTGTGGGATTTAAAAAAGTAAAATAGTCTGTTAAATATTGACAGACTTTGTCTTTAGCAACATTTGAAGACTTAATGCTTTCACTAAACATCTCACTAGCATTATTTTCTATTACTGAAATAAATTCTTCTCCACCTCCCTGAAGAAGCTTATCTAATGGAACAAAAGGAACCTTCAATTGAGGGTGTGCAATCCCAGTAACTGCAATTATCTGATATTCTTCTTGGATATCAATTACTGTTTTATCCATATCAACAACTGAAATCGGTAATACCACAATATCATCAATTAAATGATCAACAAGAATGTTATCCAACATCTTTTTAATTTTGGATGCCGTTCCTTCTCCAGTTGAACAAACTACTAATATCGCTTTAGGCTTATCATTTTCCTTGGATTTATTTGACATTAATTTTTGACTAGTTTGTGCTGCTTTTAACTCTGACGTACGTGAATAACCATTAAATTCTAAAATCTCACGATATACATTTTCTAAATCACTATCAATCAGCGTTGTTTTACGAACAGTTTCTAAAACTAATGCTGTTGTTACCATATCGATAGTTTTAACCTTAATTCCTGTATGTTGAGTAATCTTTTCCCCAAATGTACTCAAAGAACCCATATCTACTAGCAAAATCACTCCGCTACCACGATCCACTTGTTGTACCTTTTCCTCAATTCTTTTTAAAGCCTCACTTGGGCTCATATCAAGCGACATATCAAATGAAGTTAAATTATCTGCATCCAATAATTGAGTAACAACTTGACACATTGAGGAAGCTGTACTGTTTCCATGCGCAGCAACCACAATTCCTACTTTTTCAGTCTTCTTTTCCGCTTTTAATGAAATTAACAATATTGCCAAATAATATAATTCTGAATCTGGTACTGGAATATGATAATGTTTCTCAATTTCTCGTTTAGCAATTTTTGCAAATTTTAGTTCTTGTGGATAATCTTGAACCATTGAAATCATATTAATCGCTGCTTTACGCAATGGTTTCCCTGATTCAATTCGTTTAATAAAAGAACTAACATGCAAACTCATAGCATACAAAAAATTCCCTGTACTTGTGTATCCTTCTGAATGTAACTTTTGTTCTAGTCTTTTAGTTAAATCTATCACATCTTGATCAACAATATCATGTAGATTATCTTTACCACGTTCAAACTTTTTATTAGCATAGAACCCTTTAAGATGCACGTTAATATCTGTCATAATAAAATTATTAATTGCATCTTGATCTAGTCCCTCTTCACTCAGTAGTGCAGCTTTATCACCAATAATTTCATACAAATTATAAGGCAATTCATACTTATCATCTTCTTTTACCGGCGTCGTCGAATTATCTGGTGAAACAACCATTTGAGCTTGTAATATATGTGCTAATTCACTCAATTGTTTGCGGTCATTAGCTAAACGTGAAAGCCCATCCTTTATATTTGGTGGTAATTGTTCAAACCGCAAATGAATCGAATCATTTTCTTTAATACTATTTAGAAAACCTTGAGCACATACTAACTGCACATTAGATTTTAATTGTCCTACATTTCCATACGTAACGCTTCCTAAAATCGCACGTACTACATCTTCATTTAAATAAATTTTCTTTTGAATTCGATTAGCCTCAATCGTAAGCATTTCTTTTAATAGCTGATACCGTTCTTCCATAGTTCTTTCATTAAAACTTGGCATTTGAACAATAATTGGAATCCGACGTACAAATGTTGCTAGTAACGAACTCTCTGGATCCTCTGTTGTTGCACAAATCAATCTAACATTCGCTTTATGTAGTTTGCTAGTTTCCCCTAAACGCGAGTATGTTCCATGATCCATTAGATAGAAAATCATTTCTTGTCCTTCTGGTGGCAAACGATGAACTTCATCTAGAAATAATATTCCCCCATCAGCTTTTTGTATCAACCCTTCTTGATCTTCATTTGCTCCAGTAAAAGCTCCTTTTACATAACCAAATAAATGTGACATTAATAATTGGGGATTATGAGCATAATCGGCACAATTAAATGTAGTTAAGTGTGAATTAGTTATCACTTTCTGATTATTAAAGTGTGAATTAGTTATCACTTTCTGATTATTAGCAAATTGGTTCATAGCATGTGCGAAATATGTTTTCCCAGATCCTGTAGGTCCTGTTATTAACACATTTAATCCATGTGGTGGATATAGTATTGCAGCTTTTGCTTGCTCAACTTGATTTTTCAAACTACTATTTTTTCCAATAATATGATCAAAAATCGTTTCCTTTTTTGCTTTTTGATGTTGATTATTTTCTGTTGTCTTCTTTTCTAATACACTATTGTTTTTTGGCTTTTCAAAAAAATATTTTACAGGTCGAGTTTTGGTTTTAGAAAGTTTTCCTTCCTTAACCAAAATGTTAAGTTCCTTACTTACATTTGTACGTACTAAATCCAAGTCTTGTGCAATTTTGGTTGTAGTGATTCCCGTTGAATTAAACTGTAACTGTTGTTGTAAATATTTCCAAATCTTTTCTCTACGTGTCATTCAACTTTTCCTCCCACATTAATACCCTTTTTGTGTATCATTTTAAAATTTGTGATAGCGCTTTATTTATTAGTGTAGCACCTTTGTGTATCGATGGGAAGGTTTTATCTAAAACCCTTGTATTTTAAGCAAAACAATTATCGTGTATTGTTTCAAAATGTTAAAATATATTTATCAATTATTTACGGGGTGAACAATATGACAACATCAGTAACCACAATTACTCGCAAAGATAAACGAACTCGATTATTAAAAATCATTCGCACAATGCGTAATTACAATATGATTCATAATTTTGTTCACCAAACTAATCCTCAAGAATTTAGAGAAGCTCTTGAAACTTTAGGCCCTACATTTATTAAGGCTGGCCAGATTCTTTCAACACGACCTGACTTAATTTCGCCTGAATATGTAAAAGAACTACGTAAGCTTCAAGATAATGTTCAAATTGATAACTATGAAACAGTTGAACATACTTTTTTAAAACAGACTGGACAAACAATTTCAGAAACTTTTGCTTCTTTTGATAAGGAGCCTTTTGCTTCTGCATCAATCGGTCAAACACACTACGCAACTTTAAAAGATGGCACAAAAGTTGTCGTCAAAATTCAACATCCCGGGGTTGAAGAATTAGTTCGCACTGATTTAGCACTATTTCGTAAAGCTTTAAGTATTTTAAAGTTCGTCCCAGATTTAGAAGTGATTGATGCTAAAGAAACTCTTTATCAAATTCAAAATGCGTTATTAAATGAAATTAATACTCAAAATGAAATTAAAAATGGTATTGAGTTTTATAACCTAAACAATAATGAAGGTATTATCCGCGTTCCTAAAGTTTATGAAGAATATTCAACATCAAAAGTCTTAGTTAACCAAGCTATGGCTGGAAAAAGTATTAAATATCTAATCCAGCAAAAAGCAAAACCCGGTTCACAAGAAGCAATTGAATTGGAACAAACTAAAAAATACGTGGCTAGAACTTTAGTACAGAATTTTATTAAGCAAGTATTTAAAGATAACTTTTTTCATGCGGATCCTCACCCAGGAAATATTCTATTTCATCATTTAAATTACAAAGAAGAGATCAATGATAAACATAATTATCAACAGACTAAATCTTATACAAAAACATTTGGAAATAATCAAATTGAGATTGAGAAAGCTGAAGAACTCCCTCCTTATCGCTTAGTTTATTTAGATTTTGGAATGATGGGACGTTTAACGCCTGCTCTAATCGATGGTATTGCTCAATTAGTTATGGCAATTAGCACACGCAATCCTCGTTCAATTGGTGAAGCCGTTTTAGCTGTTTGTAATCGAACAGGTAAAGTAGATGAAGAAAGTTTTTACGAGGAACTAGGATTATTTGTTTCACCATATTTAAAAATGACTGTTGGTCAAATCGACTTTACAGACTTTTTATATCAAATGATTGCCCTATGTCGTCAAAACAACTTACAAATTAAACCTGAAGTAACTCTCTTATTTAAAGCTTTTGGAACTTTAGAGGGAACGATTGCACAATTAGATCCTAATTTATCATTAATGGACGTTGCTCGGCCTTTTGGAATTGATTACCTTAAAAAGAAATTCAATTTACGTAACTCATTTGATGATTTAGCCTTACAAACATTCGGTTCAATTAAAGATTTACCTAGTATGCCTCAAAAAATTAGCCAACTGCTAGATATTATGAATTCTAGTCAAGCACGCCTAACTTTAAAGCTTAAAGATCAAAATAAACTCATGTACCGTATTGATCAAATCGTAAATCGAATCATGGTGACAATAATTCTTGCTGCTGTTATTTTAGGATCGTCTATGTTAGTTCAAGGAAGCCGCGAACATTCACCTGTTTATAATTTAGGTGTCTTTGGCTTTATCCTTTCTCTCGTAGTAATTGTCTTAATGGTAATTGGTGCTTTTAATCGCCGTTGGAAAGATAAACATCATAATAAATAACCTAGATACTTTGCAATCAAATATTTTGAATTCGATTGATAAAAGAATTACTATAATAATGTAAGAATTATCTTATATAGAAGGGAAGCAGTTATTATGAGTAATGATTTAATTGATCGTTTCAACAAGTTAGCAAACACTAATGATTTCTTTAATGATTTTGGTCGTTCATTCTTTAATAGTTGGAATAATGAAATCAAACCTTTAAAGAGTGATATCAAAGAAACTGATAAAGAATATATCATCAAGATTGACATGCCTGGTGTTGATAAAAAAGACATCGCTGTAAACTTTAAAGACGATGTTTTAACCGTTGATGCTAAGCGTGAATCATTTAGCGATGATAGCGATAAAAAGGGTAATATGATTGCTAGTGAACGCGATTACGGTACTTACAGCCGTTCATATCGTTTGCCAAAAGTTGATAGTAAACAAATTGTTGCTAAATACACTGATGGGGTTTTGACAATTACATTGCCAAAGACAAAAGAAGAAATCGATAGTAACCATAATATCGATATTCAATAATTAACTCTTAACTTTAACAATTAAAAATTTAAATCTGACTTTAAAGGCGAACTCATATCATTGTCGGTATGAGTTCGCTTTTCTGTATATAAAATTATTCTACGCAGTGAAAAAAATCAAACTGAGTGCTAAACTAAATTAGTCAGAATAATAAAATAATAGAGAGTAGGTTCGATATGCAAAATGCATCCAAAAAAACGAGTTGGTTAGTATTAATTGCAATTGGAATGGGAGTATTAATGGCTATGCTTGATGTGACAATTGTTAATGTTGCATTACCAACTATTCAACGTGAATTCCACACAAACTATATTACTACTCAATGGGTTGTCAATGCATACACTTCAACATATGCTATTTCAATCTTATTGATTAGTAAATTAGGTGATATGTATGGTAAAAAACTTTTCTTTATCCTTTCGCTTTTAATCTTTACAACTGGTTCACTTTTATGTTCAATCGCCCCTAATAGTCTTATTTTAAATATTTCCCGGGGAATTGAAGGAGTTGGCGGTGCTGGCATTTTAGGATTATCAATGGCATTAATTGGTGATAACTATGAAGGAGCACAAAGAGCTTTTATTTTAGGGATTTGGGGAAGTATCGTTGGTTTTGGAACTTCGATTGGTCCGCTTGTTGGAGGAGTTTTAGTACAATATTTTAATTGGCGTTCCATTTTCCTCATTAATATCCCTATTGGAATTTTAGCAATTTTAATTGGAATTAAATTCATTACTGAAAAACACTATGAAGTAGACCATCATATAGATATTTTAGGTATGATTTTAAGTACAAGTATGGTTTTCTGTTTAGTTTTTGGTTTATTAAATAAAGAAAATAATATTAATGCAAGTTGGTTAACACCTAATATTTGTGGATGGATAATTAGTGGAATTATTTTGTTGATTATTTTTATTTTATGGGAAAAACATTACGACCATCCAATGATGAACCTTGACTTATTTAAAAATTCTTCTTTTGTAGGTTCATGCATTGCCGCTTTCACAATAACATTAGGCCTTTTCTCATTCTTTACATATTTGACTATCTTAATGCAGGACTATATGCAGTATTCACCTTTAGAAGTTGGATTACAACGTTTACTAATTAGTGCTTTTCCACTCTTTTTAGGTGCATTTGTAGGATTCTTAGTTGGAAAAATTGGAAGTCGAATTGTCACAACTGGATCATTATTACTTGAAGCATTGGGTGTGTTATCTATGAACTTAATGCTTGGATATCATTTAAATTGGACTTTCCTGATCCCTGCATTTATTTTTATGGGATTAGGTAACGCTGGTATTAATCCAGCAATTTCAAATGCTGCACTTCTAAATGTAGAACCACAAAATATGGGAATGGCTTCTGGAATTAATAGTGTTTGTCGTCAATTTGGAAATTGTTTAGGGATCGTTGTTTTAGGCTTAATCGTTGGTGATGGTTATCATCATAGTATATTAAAACATTTAGGTAATACCGATATTAGCCAAGCAATTATTCAAGCAGGTCCTTTTTCAGGAATGGAAATGGCTAAAAAATTTCATAATATCCCCGGAATTACCACTATTATTCGTCATGCTTATTATGATGGAATTCATGAATTATTATGGATCTCACTAATTCTTTTCATTGTTTCTAGTATTCTTTGTTGGTTCTTGATTAAAAAAGCACCACAAACAGATATAAAAAAATCATAATTTCCCAAAATAAAAACCTGAGATAATAAATCTCAGGTTTTTTTATTTTCTTAAATCAATCACATTTAAAGCAGGTGTCAATTCACCACGATAAATTCCCGTCATAGTTAATTGCCCATTTGGTTTCACATCAATTTTCATTTTTTCATCCATAAATGTTTTTGAATATGCTTTATAATACATTGGGCCTAATTCTGTTTGGATTTTAGCATTATATTCATGATAATCACTATCTTTATTTACAATTAATAATCTAAATTCTTGGTTTAATGTACATGAAATTGCTTCTTCTGGACGATAGCCAACGCCATCATCAAAATCTAAAAGCACTACAGCATTTGAATCATCAAAATACTTTGCTAAACGATCTTGAGCACTAGCGGTAATTGTTAATTCCATATTATCTTGCCCCTTTCACCTATATTTTATCCTAACTTATTGTGCACAACAAGCAGTTTGATTGTATAAAAAAAGCTATGACATCAAAGTCATAGCCCTTCAATTTCATGATTTATTTTAGTATTTTGATAAATCAACTGGTGTCTTAGGATCTTTACCTTCAATCATCAATAAGTTGTTATCAAAGGCTTGTGTTACCATTTCACGTACAGCATGTGTTGTGTAGAAAGCTGTATGTGGTGTTACTAACACATTGTCACGGTGAATTAAATCATCTAAACGTGCATCTGGAACACCTTTTCTATCCCAATTTGCATTGAAGATACCTACTTCATCTTCATAAGTATCTAATACTGCACCATAAACTTTACCACTATCTAAGCCACGTAATAAAGCATCTGTATCGATTAAATCACCACGTGAAACGTTCATAATAACAACATCGTCTTTCATTTTTGCGATTGAGTCGTCATTAATCATGTGAATGTTTTCAGGTAATGATGGTACATGTAATGAAATTACATCTGCTTGAGCATACAATTCATCTAATGAATCAACATAGTAGCCCTTCTTTTCAACTTCATCATTATGGAATTTATCATAAGCAACAATCTTAGCACCGAATGCTTCAACTAATTCCATAAATACACGACCAATATGTCCTGTACCAATGATACCAAATGTTTGGTCACGAACTTCACGACCAATTGTAGGAGCCCAACGCATATCACCACGAGCCATTTTATCGTCCATACGTTTGTCTTGACGTAAAATACGTGCAGCTTGAACAATAGCATGTTCAGCAATAGCATTTGGTGAATATACTGGAACGTTTGTTAAAGTAAAGCCTAATTCCTTAGCTCTCTTTAAATCAATGTTATCAATTCCAATATTTCTTAATGACCATTTATCAATACCTGCATTGTGTAAAGCTTCAACTGTATCAGCTTTATATGGTAATTGTTGGTATGTAACAACTCCATCTGCACCCTTTGCTAAATCAGCATTTTCAGGTGTTAATAATGCATCTGTATATTCAACTTCAATTTCTGGATGAGCTTCTTTCCATTCTTCAACATATGGAGCTTCATCTTTACGGATACTATATGCAAAAATCTTTGGCATAATAACCCCTCCAATAATTTGTTTTACAGTCTTAATTATACACTGTTCAAAATCATTTACGCAAAAAAAGCAACAATTATATAAATTTTTTTAATCTTATTTCGCTATAAGCAGATTTCTAGACTTTTGTTTAGATAAACAGATATATTTAATTTTAGGAGGTTTGTGACATGGGGAAACTAATTATCTATGCTTTAATTGTTTTTATTGCTACCGCATCAGGTTCTTCAACTGGCTTAGGTGGTGGCGTTGTCATTAAGCCATTATTTGATATTGTAAGTAGTGCACCTACAGCCACTATTAACTTTTATTCATCACTTGCCGTTTTTATCATGGCAATCGTCTCACTGATAAAACAATTAAAGCAAAAATTTAAATTTAATTTCAAATCACTTTTAACAATCTCATTTGGAGCAATTATTGGAGGATTTATTGGTCAAAAACTACTTACCTTTGTTGTTCATTCAATGGCAGCAAATCACGTTAAAGTTCTTCAATCTGCAATGTTATTCGTTATGTTAGTAACTGTACTAATTTATAGTTTTATCAAAAATAAATTGATTAGTTTTCATCTAACAAATATTTTACTGATCTTCATTGTGGGAGTTGGATTAGGAACGTTTTCTGTCTTCTTAGGTATTGGTGGTGGTCCAATCAATGTTGCTTTAACAATGCTACTTTTCTCATTTTCTTTGCGCGAAGCTGCAGTTTATTCTGTAGGAATTATTTTCTTTGCTCAGCTTACTAAAATGGTCACAATTACTTTTAGTGCCGTTAAACCATCAATAAACCTTATGGTAATGATTGCAGTAATAATAGCAGCAATCATTGGTGGATTTGTAGGAACATGGATTAATCGGCATGCATCTTGTAAATTATTAGATGGTATTTATAACATCTTATTATCAGCATTGGTATGTGTTACCTTATTTAACACTTTACACTATGCTGGAATTATTTAGAAAGAGGGATTATTTTGAAAATATTACTTCATATTGATCAAACTGAACGGTGGAATGCTGTTCTAAGTAATTTAAAGAACATGATAAATGCAAAAAAGACTCATCCTGATTTAAAAGTTGAAGTTGTTGTCACTGGTGATGCAATCCAAAATTTAATATTAAACAAAGCCGAAATTGAATTTTGTGAAAATTTAAAAAAAGCAACTGACGCAGATTTTGATATTATGGGTTGTCACAATTCTATGAATCGTTTTAATTTAGCTGAAAAAGATATCTTTTCATTCGTAAAAATTGTTCCTGCAGGCTTACTTGAAATTGCTGAAAAGGAAAATGCTGGTTGGGCATATGTTAAACCTTAAAAAAAATAACAAGAGGCATCTAACCTCTTGTTATTTTTTACTTTTATTCACATATAAATATCGCATAAATAATATTAGTAAAGCTACACTGAAGAATAATGTAAGCCACATTGATAACTGCATTCCTGTTACAAGTGATTGTGGAATCTCACTAACTACAATTAACAATGTAACTGAAACAGATCCCCAAATTTGACGTAGAGCATTATTTAATGCTGTTGCGTGACTTATTTCCTGTGGCGCTAAGTCTTTAAATACTTCAGTCATTACTGGAGAAAAGACTAGTGCAACCCCAATCATTTGAACTGTATAGGCAACTACCATCACACTTATTGGCATTGACGCTTGAATTAATGCAAATGGAAGAGTTCCAATGATCATTAAAAAAGCACCGCCAATAACAAGATATTTAGGACCATATTCATCATATAATCTTCCAACAAACGCCGCAGTAAATGCATTTAATGCCGCTCCAGGTAATAAAACTAACCCTGCTTGCATACTTGTTAAGTCTGAAACATCTTGCACAAAAATTGAAATCATTTGTTCAGTTCCAAAAAGAACCATTGAAACTAAAATTGCCACTAATGTCATTAATCTAAAAGATTGAACTTTAAAAATCGAAACTTTTAACATTGGATGTTTTAATTTCAATTGACGTTTAACAAAAAAGTAAATCAAGACTAATCCTACAAATAACATAAGTAATCCTAATTTTAAATTTTGTTGCATCAAAGTCAAACTAGCTAATGCTAATGCAGAACCTGTTAATGAAATAAAAACAGATATAAAATCAATTTTTATATTTCTTGGTTGAGAAAAGTTAGGAAAAACTACAACTCCAATTAACAATATTACAACCATAATAGGTAATACAAGGATAAATAAATAACGCCATCCTAGCCAACTTAAAATAAATCCAGCTAATGTTGGGCCTACAGCAGGTCCAAAATCAACAATTAAACTGGAAATTCCCATTATTGTTCCACGTTTTTCTGGAGGATAGATTGTTATCATTACTGTCATTTGAAATGAAATCAAAATTCCACTCGCAACAGCCTGTATTAGCCTTGCAAGTAACAGCATCCAAAAATTTGAAGCTACACAGCCACATACTGTTCCCATTATAAATAAACTAATTGTTCCTAAAAAAACCTGTCGATTAGTAAATCGTTCATATAGATTTGATGATAAAGGTGTTACAATTCCAATTAATAAAGTATACCCAGTAGTAAGCCATTGAACCATTGTCATTGTTTGACTCATATCATCTTGAATTACGGGTAAAGCAGTAACCATCATCGTCTGGCTCATCAAACAAATAAAATTAGAAATTAACAATATTGCTGAAACAATCAATCGTTTTCTTGAATCGATTGTACTTGTAATATTTTTTTCTGAATTCACAATATCCTCCTTCCACCAATAAATTATTTTAATTAAATATATATATTATATAAGTGATTTTAATCATAATTTATAAAAAATACCGTTTAACTATACACTATTTACTTTAAAACGTAAAGAAAGACTGTGATATCTTTATCACAATCTTTCTCTTTAATTAATTCATATTAACAGCTTTTTGAATTACATTTTCAGGACTATTACCTGTTACTGTATAAACTTTGTTATTTTTTTGCCATGTTAATTGATAATTTCCGGTAGCAATATCAAATGTTCCTGTTCCTCGATTTTGAGGTGCTGGTAGATATGTGCTTTGTAAAGTATTAACAATTTTTTGTGCTGTTGGAATTGGGTTTTGGCCTTCTACGTTTGAAGAACGCACTGTAAATGACCAATTACCTTCATTCCAGTGTAAATACTGTTGCCCAGCTCCTGAATCAATAGTTCCGGTGATTCCATATCCTAAATTAACGGTTGGTAAACCTTGAGTTGATTGACTTGTCCGATAACCTTGATTAGTGATATAACTAGCAGCTTGTTCATTAGTACTAAAATCTTGTGTACTTGTTCCATCAGTAGCAACATTATTACTATTGCTGTTTTCTGAATCAGCATTGGCAACAATTGATGAATCTTGCTTAGTTTGTTGTGCGTCTCCATTTTTATTATCAGCCACACTCGTTACACTACTTGAGGCTGTCTTTACTTGACTGCTTTCCGAACTTGATGTCTTTGACTTATGTTGCTTTTTAACCTGCTCTGTTTTTGCATGTGAAGCTTCTTTTTTATTTTGATTTTGATTGTTTGAATTACCACAACCTGCAAGCATCAAGGCCAAAATAGCAATTAAAGATAAACTTGTTCTACTTTTTTTCATTACAATCACCTCTTTTTAATTATAACATTTATTTATTTTCTACTCTTTGATTATTAAAATATTTCAAAATAAAAAATCATTTCTGTGATAACACAGAAATGATTCAGAATTATTAATTAATATGTTTCTTTAAATATTCATATTGCATTGCATCCATTTGTGGTTGCGGATCAACTCCAAGGACAGAAGCAATTTTAAATGCATATGCCATTGCTGTTGCTGGACCTCTACTTGTTATAATTTTCTTTTGATGATCAACAACCACAATATCATCTAAGCGAGTTGCACCTTTAATATCGTTTTCAAATTCAGTTTGAACTCCAGGGAAACATGTATATTGTGCATTATCTAATAATCCAAATCTTGCTAATGCGATTGGACCTGCACACATTGCCGCATTCCATTTCCCTTGAGCATGACGTTTTTGAATCAATTTCATTAATTCATCACTATCACGTAAATTTGCGGCACCCTCTGAACCACCAGGGAAAATTACAATATCGTAATCAAGTAAATCTTCACTCATTACCTTATCACATTTCAATTGAATAGAATGTGCTCCCATTACATCAATATCATAAAGTCCAACCATTTCAACATTAACACCTAGACGACGCAAAGTATCAACAGGCGTTAGTGCTTCAATTTCTTCGCATCCTGGAGCAATCATTACAGCTGCACGTTTCATTGTCTAATCCCCTTTCACTATTTGTTTCTATTATAGCTCACTTGTCTATTTAGCACGAAAAATCGCATTAGAATGATCCCGTGCAAGTTCATCTGATCCTTTTGAACAAATAATACCTTGAATGACAAATAAAATTATTTCAATAACATCAAAAATTAAATTCGATTCACCCAAAAGCAAAACTGCTCCAATAATTACTAGCCAAACTAAGGCAGGAACCATTTTAATACCCACATCATTCATTCTACGTACAAATAATGCTAAACTAGCAACTAAAATCCAGCACATAATGATAATGATAATTATAGAACCAATTGTTCCAATAATATTAATTCCAGAAACAATCATCGATTGATAAAATCCTATAAAAATCGTATATTGAGCAACTAATCCAAGTAACATAGATAGTTGTCCCCACCAATATCCGCTTGAACTTGAACGACCATTAAAATTAAATAATCCTTTCCAATAATGGCTAAAAGCATCCGTAAAAGATGTTTTTCCTTGCTCATTAATTTTTTTCATCAGAAGTCTTCTCTCTTTATTTAATTGCGCCAGTTGGTATGCATAAAAGTATAATCATAAAGAAATGACATGCAATTGTTGCTACATAAATTAAAGGAAGTGGGAAGAATAAACATAAAACAGAAATTGCAAATGTTAATACAACTAAAATTGTAATTAGTAATGTCTTCATTCCTGCATCACGTAAACGGCGAAAAGCTAAAGCAAATAATGGAATCAACATTACTAAGAAAATTCCGTAAAGGAATGTACTAAAAATAATTCCACTAACACCACCTGCATAGCTATAATTTAATTTTCCAAAAATGAGAAAATCAAGTATAACAACAGCTAAAAATTCAACTAAACCAATCCAGAAACCTTTTCTAGTAGTTTTTCCGTTAAAACTAATAAATCCCTTCCAAAAGTCTAATAAAATATCTTTTACAGAAGTTGTCTTATTTTCATTAATTTGTTTGATTTTCATCTAATCAATTCCTTTCTGTTCTGCTTCAAACTCCGCTTGCTTAATCCATTTACGAAATTCTCCTTGATATAATGCAAATCCAATTGCAAAAGTAATAACATCAGCTACTGGTTGAGCCCAAACAACACCATGAAGTCCAAATAAATGTGCACATACAAGCATTGCAATAAAATAAATTACTCCTTGACGAGATAATGCCATTATAAAAGCACTCCATGCCTTACCTGCAGATTGAAAAACTGTTGTAAAAACTAAAATAGCTCCAATAAATGGAGTAGTACTCAAACATGCACGTGTCATATAAGCCCCAATTGTTATTATCTCAGGTTTATCCATAAAGAATTTAACTAATAGTGGTGCAAATATCATTAAAATTATTGATAACACAACTGAATAAACAATTTCAATCAATAAGTCGAAATGTAATGCTTCCTTAAAACGTTTTGCCTTCCGTGCACCATAATTATACCCAATTAAAGGTTGTGCTCCAAATGCAAAACCTACCATTACTAACATTACAATCAAGTATATTTTTTGAGTAATTCCCATTGCCGCCACTTGTGTAGCACCATATTTGGCTAAGAAATTATTTAGTAATGCCATTCCAAAACTTTGCATTAAATTAGTTACTGATCCTGGAATTCCAATGGCAAGAATCTCCTTAAAATCTCTAAATGAGATATGGGCTTCTTTAATATCCATAGTAATATATTTACAATCACGATGTGTGTAATATATTAAAAAGCCAAATTCTAAAGCATAACCAAGGATATTAGCTAATGCAACTCCAGCAGCTCCCCATTTAAAAATAAATAAAAAGATTGGGTCTAATATCAATGCCAATGCCGTACCAAAAACAATTGCTTGCATGCTTTGTTTAGCTAAGCCTTCTGTTCGAATTAGATTTGATGGTGCTAATTCAGCAATTATTAATGGAGCACCTATAACGAAGACACGATAAAATGCAGCTGCGTATGAATAAGTTGCATCTGTAGCTCCTAAAAGATGAAGAATTGGTTTTTCAAAAACTAATAATAAGATAGCAACCACTGCGCCTAAAATTAACGAATAATAGAAGCAAACTGCACTAATTCTGCGACTTAATTCATAATTTTTTTGTCCAAATAGTCTTGAAATTATCGAACTTCCACCTAAACCAAAAATATCACCTAAAGCCATCATAAACATAAACATAGGCGTACAAACTGTAATTCCTGCTACTAAATTAGTATTTCCTGTTTGAGCTACAAAAAAAGTATCTGCCAAACTAAAGATCATACTTGCAAGCATTCCCATAACCACGGGTAATGAAATTTTAAAATACACTTTTTTTATTGGTGCTTTTTCAAATAACTCGTTCATCACATATCCTTTCTACTTATTTTTGTTTCCATGATATAATAATTACTATTATATCACGGCAAATTTATGATTTAGAGGAGATTTTAAAATGGCAATCTATCTTTATGAAGATAAACGTGGCAAAGTTTTATTTTTAGATTGGTATCATAAAATCAAAGAAAAGGACCCAAGTATTTATCGCAAGGTTAATGATATGCTTTCACAAATGGATGCACAAAGTCTTCCATTAACACGCCCTACTGTAAAACGTATGATTTTGCGGCTACCATATCGACATTTATACAAAATTCGTTTAGGAAAATATCGCTTGATGTTTATCGCTGAAGAAGGCGACTACTTTATCATGCATGCTTTTCGAAAAACAACTCAAAAGACACCGGATAAAGAAATTCATCAAGTTGATCGTGAAATTAAACAACATCACTATATTCCATTAAAAAGAAAAATGCTTGAGGAGAAAAACAATGCGTGATATATATTTTCAAAAAATGACACCAAACGGCTATCAACAAATTTTGGATGAAATTGAAGCTCTCAAAAAAGACCGTCCAGCTAAAATTAAACAACTTCAAGAAGCCCGTGCCCTAGGCGATTTATCAGAAAATGCTGAATATAGTGCAGCTAAACGCGATTTACGTCATTTAGAAAGTCGTTTACGTTATTTAAATAAGCAATTACAATATGCTGAAATTGTTAACCCTCAAGATGATAGTAAAGTTGATATTGGTACTACTGTCAAACTTCGTTTTGAAGATGATGACGATATTGAAACTTATCAAATAGTCGGTAAACATGAAGTCAATGTTGATGAACAAAAAATTTCATTTGACTCTCCTATTGGCCGCGCAATTATGAATAAATCAGCTGGTACTACTGTTACTGTTTCTGCACCAGCTTGCTCATATAAAGTTAAAATTATAGAAGTTAAAATATAATAAAAAAAAAGAGTTATGAGTAATTCATAACTCTTTTTTATCATTCTAATGATAAGGTTGTTTTTTCATTGACTTTTTTTATTGGCTTTCTTAATAATCTTAATGAGTTAATAACAGCAATTAATGTGATTCCAACATCAGCAAATACCGCTTCCCACATTGTTGCTAACCCCCATGCACCTAAAATAAGGAATAACACTTTCATGGTTAAAGAAATAGCAATATTTTGATATACAATTGTTTTAGTTTTACATGCAATTTTAATTAAATTTGGTAAAACAAGGGGATCATCATGAACTAATACTACATCTGCTGCTTCAACAGCTGCATCAGAACCTAAAGCTCCCATTGCTACACCTACATCCGCACTTGCTAAACTTGGAGTATCATTAAGACCATCTCCAACGAAAACTAATTTTTCATCTGGATGCGTTTGTTGAAAATCGCTAATTGCTTTAACTTTATCTTGTGGCATTAAATCAGCCTTCACTTCATTAATACCTATTTTTTTAGCAATCTTCTCACTAATTTTTTTACTATCTCCTGTAAGCATTACAATATCATCTATTCCTAATTCATATAATCCTTCTACTGCTTGTTTAGAAGTTTTCTTAATGGTATCAGCAACTTCAATAAATCCTAAAAAGCGACCATCTACTGCAACATTAACAACAGTCCCATCTTTACAACATTTTTTGAAATTCTTAACATGATATTTTTTCATCATTTTAGCATTGCCAACCATAACTTCATTCCCATTAATATCAGCTTTAATTCCTAGTCCTGCAACCTCTTTTACACATTTTACTTTGCTATTTAAATGTCCTGGATAACAATTAACAATTGCTTGAGCAATTGGATGTGGTGAATGTTGTTCTACTAATGCTGCTAAATGAAGGATTTTTTCTTCAGAAAATCCTTCTTGTGGTTCAATTTGTACTACTGAAAATTTACCACGTGTTAAAGTTCCAGTTTTATCAAACATTGCTCCCTTTATTTGTGTAAGTGCTTCTAAATAATTGCTTCCTTTTACTAAAGCACCAATTCTGGATGCTGCACCAATCCCACTAAAATAACTTAACGGAACTGAAATCACTAGAGCACACGGACATGAAATCACTAAGAAAATCAATGCTCGGGAAATCCATTGATGAAATCCTTGATGTAATACTATTGGCGGAATAACTGCTAAAAGTAATGCTGCTAAAACTACTATTGGTGTATAAATACGACTGAATTTAGTAATAAAATTTTCAGTTTTGGCTTTACGACTAGCTGCGTTTTCGACTAAATTTAAAATTTTAGCTACAGTAGAATCACCATAAGTATGTGTTACTATAATTTTTAGTACACTATCTTCAACAATCATTCCACTTAATAACTGATCACCTTTAACTAAATGACGCGGAACAGATTCACCAGTCAATGCTGCCGTATCAACATCAGCTTCACCAGAAACAATTGTCCCATCAACCGGAACCTTATCACCCGGTTTAATTATCAAAATATCATTTAACTTAACATCTTCAGATAAAATTTCTTCTTCATGACCATCTTTTAACCGAATTGTTTTTTCAGGACGATTGTCTAGTAAGTCAGTCACTGAACTCTGAGATGACTTAATTGCCTGATCCTGAAAGAATTCTCCGATTTCATAAAGTAAAATTACCATAACCGCTTCGGGAAACTGTTTCATTAACATTGCTCCTAAAGTAGCTATCATCATCAAAAAATTCTCATCAAATAAATCCCCATGAAATAAGTTACTAATCGCTTCCTTCAATACTGGAAATCCAACAATTAAATATGCAATAATATAAATTCCAATTTGAATAAGAGAGTAAGGCGTTAGACTAGCAATTACTGTCAATACTGCACTTGCAATGATTTGAATAATCGCTAGATACTCATCCCTAGTTAATTTTTTCAATTTCATAAATTGCCCTCCTCAACGATATATGAATATATGCTCATATATTTATTTACCTATATTTTAGTTTACCTGACCTAAAAAAGCAAGCTAGTTTTTATTTGCGAAAACATTTTGAGTGTCGTAAAATATTCACGAACTATTTCTAAGAAAGTAGACGACAAAAATGGCGGAAAGATCAAAATTAATTCTCCCTACACCTAGTGAAACTGACCAAAGCGTCCAAATTTTTAAGGCATTTGGTGACCAGACACGCTATCGTATTTTATTTTTATTATTTGAACATAAACTATCGGTTAATGAAATTGCTAATTTAATTGGAATTTCACAATCAGCTGTCTCACATCAATTAAAAATTTTACGCCAAACTAACTTAGTAATTGGTAAGCGTGAAGGACAAAGTATCATTTATGAATTAGCTGACCGACATATCATTAATATTTTTAAACAAGTAAAAGAACATATTGCTGAAGATTAATTTCATAAAAAGAGCCATAGTCTAAAACTATGGCCTTTTTATTAATCATTCTTTTTATTATTTCTATCTAAATGTTCTTTAACTATGCTAATTAATTCTGCAATGTCTTGAGCAATTTTCTGTTTATCTTCTTTTAACTCTCCATTTACATATGCTTCAAAAACCCCACTGATTCCAGCTGCTGCAAAATTCATAAATGTTGGATCATTATCTTTACCATAACGTTCTTCAAAACGATGCAACATATATAGTTGAATTTTTTTACGTACTTGTACTGAACCACGATCGTTATAAATTTTTTTGAAAATATCATTATGTCTGTCATAGAAATCTAATGCTTCTTTATAGAAGTCAGCTGGTGTTGCATTTGGCATTAGTCGAATTTGATTTCGAAATGCATCAATCCGATCTTCAATTACTACATCTAATAATTGATATTTATCTTTAAAGTGAAGATAAAATGTTTTTCGTTCTATTTTTGACTTTTCACAAATCATTTTAACTGTAATTTTACTGAAATCCTCTTCATGTAACAATGCAATAAAATTTTGTTTTATTTTACTTACAGTCCTAATTATTCTTTTATCCATAATCTTCCCTCGTAAATTAATACTCACACGTGAATAAACTTCTTGCATTTAATTATAACACGGTTTATTATATTTAAACGTAAAAATAAACACAAGTGTAATAATTATCTATGCACTATTCGTTATTTAAAATTAAAAATTTAAAGGAGGACTATTCATGAATACAAGCACTTCAAAAAAGCCTGTACTTGATATGAATGGTAAACCATATAACCGTGGATTATTAATGGTTACTATCATCATCGGTTTATTTGGTACATTTTTAGCAGGAACAATGCTTGCAACTGCATATCCAACATTAATGAATGAATTTAATATTAAAGCTAGTACTGTTCAATGGCTATCAACTGGTTTCATGTTAGTAACAGGTATCATGATTCCTATTACTGCTTGGATGATGAATCGTTTTAGTTCAAAACTACTTTATATTATTGGTATGGGATTATTTTTCATTGGTAATGCAATTTGTTTTTTAGCATCTGATTTTGCAATGCTATTGATTGGTCGAATTGTTTCCGCATTAGGTGGTGGAATTTTGACTCCTTTAGGTCAATCAATTGCTATGTCAATTTATCCTCCAGAAAAACGTGGAACAATAATGGGAATGGTTGGTTTAGCTATTGGTGTTGCACCTGCTGTTGGACCAACATTATCTGGATGGATTATCGATAGCCTAAATTGGAGAATGATTTTCGGTATAACTTTACCATTTATTGGTTTAGACTTATTACTAAGTTTCTTTTATATGAAAAAAGTTTTGCCAACTAAAAAATTAAAACTAGATGTCCTATCTGCCATTCTTTCTATTATCGGCTTTGGTTCTTTATTATATGGAACATCTGAAGCAGGTAACTACGGCTGGACATCACCACTCGTTATCTGGTCAATTATTATTGGTCTTATTTTTATCTTCCTATTTGGTTGGCGTCAAATTAAGTTAGAAACACCATTTTTAGATATCCGTTTATTAAAAAATTGGCACTTTTCACTTGCATCCCTTTTAGGTTCAATTGCTCGAATTGCCTTGGTTGGAGTTGAGTTAGTATTACCCTTATATATTCAAATTGTACGTGGTGAAAGTGCATTTCATTCTGGATTAATGCTTTTACCAGGTGCTTTATTAATGGGATTAATGAGTCCAATTGCAGGGATGCTTTTCGACCGTTTAGGAGCGCGAACATTATCAATCGCCGGTTTAACATTATTAACATTAGGAACTCTCAATTTTACAACCTTAACTACAAGTACGCCTATTATTGAGATTATTGTCTTATATGCTGTTCGTGTAATGGGAATTACATTAGTATTAATGCCATCTACTACCGCAGGACTCAATGCTTTACCATTAAATAAAATGAATGATGGAACAGCTATTAATAACACTTTACGTCAAACTCTTGGAGCTATTGGTACTGCTATCTTCACAACGGTTTACTCTAATATTCAAAATGCTCAAATGCCAAGTAAACATTTATTGCATGCCGCTCCATTACAATATAAACACGAAGCAATTATTGCTGCTTTAAATGGTTATCATGCTGCTTTCTTTACTGCTGTTATCTTTGGTGTTATCGGATTAATTTTGGCATTTAGTTTAAAGAAGAATGCAGGTTTAGTCAAAAAAGATGTAAATTCTAAAAATATGAAGGAGGCGTAAATAATGGTTTTATGGATTTTATTAATTAGTATGGCACTATTTGCGGTTACTTTTATTGCTCTTGTAAACAAACCTGTTTTACGCTATGCAACTTCAATTTCTTTCTTAGTTTTGGCAATCATTTGTTCTATATCTTTAATGTTAAATGACTCAAATCACTTAGGAATGAAGACTCAGGTTTATACCGAGACAAAAGATTTAGTTTCAATCACAGGAAAAGATTCACCACTAAATTTAATTACTTATAAATCTTTAGGTAATGGGGATGAAAAGATATTTATTTACCGAACTGCTGATCATCCTAATAAAAATTGCAAAACTAAAATCGAATATAATGTAACCACAAAAGTACAACGAGGATCTTCTGAAACTCCTCAAGTTGAAATTAAGAAAAAACATTACGTATATAAAAACGAATTTTGGCAATTAATGTTTGGTGGTTTAGGTTTAAATAAAGAAACATATCAATATACTTATATTTTTAAACTTCCTAAGAATTGGTTAGTTTTAGATATGAAACAACTACAAGCTGTAAAACAACAAGCTCAAAATGATATCAAACAACAATTGCAGCAACAACTTCCAAATGCAATTAAAACTGAAATGGAAAAAGAATTGCAAAAAGATCCAACAATGTCTGACAATCAAAAAAAGAAACTTGAGCAAAAAATTACTGCCGAACAAAAGAAAAAGTTAATTGCTGAATTAACTAAAAATACTTTTTCTAAACTATTACCACAATTAGAAAAAGAATCATTGTAAAAAAAGATGCTATCCATTTAATTGGATAGCATCTTTTTTCTCTATAAATTTAAGATAGAGCGATATTTCCTTTAATACTACGAAGCCACTTACTCTTTTTTACTAAATGATATTTGTTCTTAAATGAATACCAAGGAAAAAATGTTTTTACACGTGCATCTTGTTTCGATATGAATTGATTACACGAATTTTTTCTGGTTTAACGAAACGATCTATGCTTCCCCCTGAAACAAGATCCATTTCTTCAATTAGAACGTTCCCTTCATCATCAAGTAAAACGTACATTTCGAACTCCTTTACTATTAAATTACATTTAATACGAATTTTTTCAGCTTTTTGATTATACTAAAAAAAAACCTTATAACGATAATTAATCTCAAATAATTGACTTTTTTTAAGTACATTAACTAAATAGTTAAAAAATTAATATGTTCATAATGATACAAAGATATTCTTAATAAAAATTGCAAATATATTAATTACTTAACAATTATTTCTTTCTATAATTTAAAATGCTATATTATAAAGATTTTCATCTTAATAAAAATAAACTTATTATCAATTTAATAATTTCATTTAAAAACATACTTTTGTGCAAGAAATTTTTTTGTATGTGCAGATAATTTTTCATATGGTATTATTTTCACTAATTTTGCAGTTAAAACTAATCTTTTTGAATCATCATTATTACATGTAATTAATGTCAATTTTGGCGTTGCTGTTTGTTGCAAAATTGAAAGATTATCAGGTTTTATAACTTGTTTTTTATATATTTGATACTGATAAACTTTTTTAAAATCAGTAATATTTATAATCGTATTTGGGGAAGCTTTATAATATAAAGGTGAAAAAAGTGCATCTGACTCTCCATGTAAATTATGCCCTGCTAAAACATAATTTCCAATTCCCATATGTTCATGATCTAAAAGTACACCTGCGCCAAGTGCTAAACAATCATTATTTGCACCATTATAAATTGGTGTATTCAAACCAATCTTCTCATTAAAGACTCCACCAATCACTGGAATATCTTGCTTTGCCAATCTTGCTCCTATTACACTAAATAAATTAAGCGTTCTAACATCATTCCAATGTATATTTGGTTTAGTTTTTAATACGGTAAAATTCTCAATAATCGGATGATAACTATTAATTAAATAATTCATAATCGGTCTATTAAATGTTAAAGCAAACCCAATTATGAAAATTGTATATATTGCTAATTTCTTTATTATCGTAAGAAATTTATTTTTCATAATTTATTTAATATAAAAGCGAGTACCTTATAGCGTAAATTAATCACTACAAGACACTTTCGGCTCCTCCTTCCAAGTTTTCCTTTAAACAAAATTAATAATTTTTATTTTTTATTAACTTTTTATCTATTAAGCAATAATATACTTTTTGTTATATAAGTCAAGAGTGATATACAATTTTTATATATCTAATTATAAAAAAATCTCGTATTTAAGTATAAATACTTAAATACGAGATTTATTAATGTATCTATTAACTAAATAACGAATTACCGATACTTTCAATTGCTGATCCACAAATTAAAGTAAGAATAAATATGCCAATTAAGAAAACAATAAACACAAGTATGGAACCATAAATTTTATCAAAACGTTCAACATCTTGTCGCGCAAGAATTGTCGCTTCAATTGCCAAAACATACATCACAATACTAATGATAACTAGCATTGTAATAAAATTATAACTATTTGTTATTGCTGCCATAATGAACAACAATGTATTTACTATTAATAGAATATTTGTATATCCTGCAAATCGATTAATAAAATCAAAAAATGATTCTGCAGGCTTAAATACCCAACGATTAATTCCGTATGTTCCTGCAAGAATTAATGCATTTACAAAAATTAAAGTAATAAATAATTCAAATGATGTGCCAAATGCATCATATCCGATGACATTACTACTATTATTTACTCCAAAGTTTCTCATAATGCCATTAATAGAATCATTCGCCTGTGAAACAAGTCGATTACTTAATGCGAAAAATGAAGCTGAAAATATAAATGTCTCCAACGCAAGTGAAACAATCCCCAACCATTTCACTAGTGGTTGTTCATTATTACTTGGTCTTTTCCAAGTTTCTAATAACCATTTCCAATAATTTTGCGCATGTTGTTTTACTTGTTCTGTATTTACAGTCGGTTGTACTGTACTTTTGTTATCATTAATTTTTTCTTTAGTAACTGTGGCTGTTGGCTTTGATTCTGATTCGTTACTTGTTTTAGTTAAATCAGCGCCACACTCTGTGCAAAATCTAGCATCTTCACTAACTTCCGCTCCACAAATTGGACATTTTTTCATAATTACAATCCCTTTCTCTTAACTAATCATCACTTGATAAAGTATCGTTTTTAATTAACTTACCTTTACCAATTGTATCTATCATATACTCTCTTGCAGAATTATTCTTTTCATAATCTGGATTCTTTTCAATAACTGCACCAGTGTATTCCATAACTTGCACAATCTTTTTATCATCAATACGGTCAAAAGTATATTTAACATCGAATACAACATCCGTTTTATTATCTCCAGCTGGCAATACACTTTTGACTGTGACATCTGTTGAAATTGATAAATTATTATCATCCTTATTAAATCCATCAAACATCTTTTTGATATCTTTGAAGTCGCCATTACTTTCCTGATTTTGGAATATATTTGCATTATCGTCAGATGCTGCTTGATATGGTTGGAATGCATCGGAAAGTAATTCTTGGACAGTTTCTTCTGAAGCTGTTCCTGCAAATTTTGGACTTAATGTTTTTTCGCCTTCATTTTCTACATAGTCGTATACATTTAAATTCTTCGATCTAATCTTTTTACCATTTACATTAGCTTCAACTTGTAACTTCAATCCTTCAGTTATTGGATATTGTTTAAAGTCCATTTCTCCATCGCCATTTGTTTTTCCTTGATTTTCACCATCAAGATAAACAGTTGCGCCAGGAATTGTTTGAACTTTAAAAGAAGCAGTAGTAATTGTCATTTCCTCATTATTTCCCTTACTCCAAATATTATCAGTATCTTTATTAGTTGCTAATTTACGTCCATTAACAGTAGTTTTCACTTGGAAAGTATGTGTTCCTGGGAAATATGGGCCAAAATTAAGTGTGTATTCACCATCACTTCCCTTAGCCGTTCCAACATTTTTACCATCAATATAAACTTTTGAATTTTTATGATTAGTTTCAACTGTACCGTATGCAGGTTCAACATTTAATTTATATTTTGGAAAAATCAACCAGTAATGTCCATCTTGGACAAGATTAATCCCATGGTAACTTGCACCTGTACTTACAGTAGTAATCATTGTATTAAGTTCACTTTTATTTTCTGAGAAATATTTTTGAGTTGGTTCTACAGATGCTTTCGTAACTTTCAAATTAGAATCTGAACTTGTTATAATTTTTGAAGCATCTTCTTTTGTACTACTCATAACTTCAGAAATTCTAGTTAGTTGCTTTGTTTGTGAATAATAATCATTTCCCCAAATATAGAAAATAATTAATGCCACTGCCAAAACAATCCCACTTATTACGCCAATTTTCTTTCCTTTCGACCATTGCCGTGGAGAAGATTTTTGCGCATTTCTAGTTGTTTGTGCCTCTGTTCGTTGATGATTGTTTGGTTTACTAGAATTAAAATTATAGCCACATTTCCGACAAAACTTTTCATTAGATTGTCGTTCAGTTCCACATTGTGGACAGAATTTTTTAGCCATGATTGCCTCCTATAAACTCCTTATAATATTTTGACTAAAGAAATGATAATTAGTCTAAATGATATGAATATGCTAGATTTGCCATAAATTGATATCAACTTGCAAGTTTTTAAAGAATCCTTTTTATATTACTAACCTAACACAATCTACGATATTACTTTACTGCTACTATTATTTTAAAGTCAAGACATTACCTTCCAATTAGAATATAATGTTCGCAATATAATTCCAATTAATTATATTTAAATTTATATATATTAGATAAACAAACATCTATTTTAGCTTTGTTATATCAAAAAATCACTAACATTATATTGTTATAACAGCAATATTGTTAAATTAGAAAAATAAAACAATATAATTTTTTATAATATAAGCCTAAACCAATTTAATGCTATAAAATTAGTTTCTTTTTCTAATATTCGGTTTAAATTTAAACAATAAAAAATCGAGTATTAATTTTAAAACTAATACTCGATCTCCACTTACCTAATTAATCAACTTCACGATATGTCTTGATTACAGGAGTTGCATTTCCATCATGACCAAATTGGTTCATAATATTTCCATTTTCGTTATCCCATACCATAAATGCATTTTCATCTTCCCAAAGATTAATTAATAAAAATTCAAAATCATCTTTTAAAGAATGAACTAATGCACTTGATGTTAAGCCAACAGGTCGTTTTGCTTCTGTATTCCATGAATTAAAGACTGACTTAAACACCTTTTGTTCATCTTCATTTAAAGTTACATATCGACATTCTAAGTATCCTGTCTCATTTTCAGGATTAACTGTTCCACAAAGATAATAGTCTAGGCCTGAATGAAAAATTGACTTTTCACCTGAACAATCCATTAACATATATTCTGAATTATCGCTTGTTGAATGAAATAACTTAAACTTTCGTTCTGGATTATCAGCAATAATCATTTTTAATTCTTTCATTGGGCCAAATGTTAGACTTAATTTTTCTGAAATCATAAGTTTCCGAGCTCCCTTCAGATCATAACTTTATTATAGCACTTAACATCAATACATGAGGTCTACAATAAATTTACTTTTCTTTAAAGTCGCCCTCAATAATATCTGGTTTATCAGGACTTGGCATTACCATTGCAGCAATAAAATATAATAATGTTCCCGCAAAAATTGTACCTGGGAAAATAATTAAAAATGCACCAACAATTCTAGTAATTGCTTTATCCCAACCAAAGTATTCAGCAATTCCGCCAAATACACCACATACTACTTTATCTGCTGATTTTGTCAATCGCTTCTTTTTACTCATAGTAAAGTAACTCCTCTCTACTTAACTACATTATTGCCATTTATTGTTGTTATTTTCAAACTTCCCTTATTATTTTTTATTTGATTAAGGGTTTGCATTTGATTATTGGCAACTTGTGTATTATTGAACAATTGGTTTTTACCATTTTGTACATTTAATTTGTAATTATCTATATTACTATTATTAATGGTATTATTACCGTTTTGGGTATTAATTGTCAACTTATTCCTAATCTTCAATTTATTCAAAGTTACATTTCCATGATTACTATTTATCATAGTGTTGTCTGCAATTAAACTATCAGCATCAATTGAACCTTGATCAATGTCAAAAATTACATCTTTTAATAGTCCATTGTTAAAATTCAAATTTGTCTGTGTATTTTGAATTTGGCCATTGGCAAGATTAACATTTTCTAAATACATATCCCTTCCTGCATGGGCTTCTAAATCTACTGCATCAGCGGCTACTTTTTTTAATACAACACCGCCTTCCATTTCAGTAATTTCAAGTACTGATGTATCAATATTTAATACACTTGTTGTACCATAATTATTAAATATGCGAATCTTATGTAATTTAGTTTTAGCCGGAACTGTAATTGTAATAATGCTATTATCACGATCAACATTTGATGACTCTTTCCAATGAATTGAATGAGTTGTTTCAGATAAAATATTATTAGTCTGACTAATCATTAAATGATTATCATCAATTGATATTCTAGGTAAATTAGCTCGTTTTCCTTGATATCTAATTGAATATTCATTTCCAGGTAATATTTTAATTCTTGCACGTTTAACATCAACTTCAATAGAAACAAATTTCTTTTTATTTATTACTTTATGATATTGTCGTTCTTTTTCAGGAACTACTGGTTTAATTCCATTAAAAGCAATATTTTTTACTCCATTATTCAATGCACCAAAGAATGTACAAAAAATGCCAAATAATAAAATTAAGAAAACACATCCTAAATTTTGTTTATTTTCCATTATCCATTTTCTCCATTTTCACTTAAATGATTATGCCAACATTGTTTAAATTTTAAATATAAACAACTTCCTAAATTATTTAATAATGCAAAAATCAATATATAAGTTTTATGAATTAATGGAACTAAAAGTAAAACTATGCTAATAAATATCAAGCCAATACCTAAATGAAAAACACCAACTGCAAATGCACTTAATAGTGTACCGATTCCGGCATATACTAATATTCCGCCTAAAGCAATTGTAGCTGACATTCCAATAACAATAATAAAGCCAACTAAAAATGCTAATATACCAATTAATAAATAGCCCCATATCGCGAAAGTTCCTAACAAGTATGTCATTGGTGAACTACTAATTGCCATTAACATCATCATAAAAACATGCCAATTAGTAGCAATTTCATGCATCTCAATTCCGTTTCGCTTTTGACGTTTCCTTTCTCTCAAAGCTGCATCTGCTAAAATTTGATATCCAACTTGCTGAGCAGTTCCTAAAAAATGTTCTATTTCTGCTTCTGTGGATAAACCCGACCGAGTTATTAAGCGATTATATTTTGCAATAATTACTTTACGCTTTTTTTCTGGAATTTGTTTAATAACATTCTCTAAATCTACTAAATATTTTTCCTTGTCCATAAAGTTACCCCTTAATTTTCCCTGGTTTCATTATATTCTTGATAAAACTTAATGTAAATTAAAAATGTTAAATAAATTTAAGAATTTATTCGTTACTTGGAACCAGTTATTTCTGTAACTTTTAACAGCAATTACACATAATCTTCACAAGTATCTAATAACCTAATAACTATAGGGAGTAAGTAATAATTATTAGAATTGAGATGCATTTTATGCAAACAAATAACAAAAATTCGGCTGAAATTGTTTCAGCACAAATTATAAAAATTAAAAATAAACAGATTTATTTAAAAACAGAACAAGGCAAATATATAAAGGTTGAATATCCTAAAAGCCAACAAAAAGAGCATACTTTTAAAATTTTCACTGAAATATTAAAAGACATTTGGAAACACCATCTATGGATCCCTGTAAACCAAAACACCAATCAATTGCTCAGATATGATTGGCTAAGTTAAATAAAAAAGACTATGATAATTTATCATCATAGTCTTTTTTATTTACCCAATTAAATTAATTTGTTTCTTTCATTCATTTCGTCAACTTCTGCATTTAATTCATTTAATTTTTGAGTAATATTTTTTAATAATTTAACACTAGTTTGGTATTCTTCTGAATCCATATCAATTAAACGAAATGTATACGAAACAGCAAACTTAACGTCTTTTTCCTTTTCTTCAGCCTTATCAGTCAATTCCAAGTATACACGTCTGCCATCTATTCCTGAACGCGTCCGTGTTATCCAACCATTTTTTTCTAATCGTTTTAGCAATGGGGTCAATGTTCCTGTATCTAAATTCAAACGGTCACCAATTTCTTTTATCATCATTGGTTTACGTTCTTCCCATAACACAAGTAACGTAATGTACTGTGAATATGTTAAATCAAATTTTTTCAAAGCCTCACTGTAAAAATGGTGATAACTCTTTTGTGCAGAGTAAATTGCAAAGCACAATTCATCTTCAAGATGATATGGTCTATGTTCAAGCATGTCTAATCCTCCCGATTTGGATTTCTCCAAACCAATATTTTCTTAAAATTATTTTAACATAAATTTAATGAAATTTGGGAGCGATTATTACATAACGGTATGGATCATTTCCATGTGACTTAGCTTTAATTTGATGATTATTAGCTAAAGTCTTATGCACCACTTTGCGCTCTAGAGCAGGCATTGGGCCTAATTTAAATGCTCGTTTTTCAGCTACTGCTCGTTGTGCCAATTCTTTTGAAATTTTTTGTAATTCTTCACGTCGTTTTTCACGATAATCGTCTACACCTAAAATTACACGATAATGTTGTTTGATTAACTTATCGAGATATGCTTGTGCAAGAATTTGTAATGCATTAATTGTTTTTCCATGTTTTCCAATTAATAAGCCTTGTTGATCAGTTTCAAAATCAAAATAGACACATTTACGACTAATTGTCACTGAAATTTCTGCATCAATTCCCAATTGATCGATAATATCACTTAAATAATTACCCGCTGCATGAAAAGCATCTTCTAAATCTTCATCATCATTTTGCACTGCAACTACTTCACTTTTTGTCTCAGTAGTTGTTTGTTCAGCTGCTTTTAAATCATCTGTAATCTCTGTTTCAATTTTATTAGAATATTTATCATCAATTTCTTTTGAGGCTAATGCATTAATCTCAACCACTGCTGGTTTTTTGCCAATACCCAAAAATCCTTTTCTTCCTTGACTAATTATTTTTACTTCAGCTTGATCTCTGCCCACTTTTAAATCAGCTAATCCTTTACTGATTGCTAAGTTTACAGTATCGGCACTATATTTCATGGTTATTCCCTCCATGGTTATCTTTTTGTAACTCTAGCAATTATAACTCATTAAGTCCTGAAAAATAAAGTGCGAAATATAAAACTATACATAATACAATTAAATGCAAATAAAAAAGGCATGAATTTAATCATGACCTCCATTACTTATGCTATTTTTCAGTCAGTTCCAAAAGCATATCAATTGCTTCTTGATAACTTGATTGTGTTTCGTGCATAACTTCTTTAATCAAATCTTCCGTTGACATCTTTGATGAAATCGTCACAAACAAAACCCCCAACTATCGAACAGCCGTTCACATTTATTATTTACTTGATATATTCTAGCGCTGAATTTTATAAAAAAAAAGTGCAAAATTATTTAAAAAATTTTACTTGACATAACAAACTTTATATTTCCGGGTTTTTCCTACTCAAAAAATTTTTTTCTAAGATTTTTTCTAATTTTTTTAATTATACCAACATAAATTAATATTAAATGCCTACAATATGCATATTGTAGGCAAAAAAAGATAAATAAAATTATATAATAAAAGACAATAATATCTAGAAATTACGTACATTTCCGCTAAAATCTATTTTTTATCATAACAAAAATATTATTATTGTGATAATTTTAAAATTAATTATTTTCAGAAATTGGTGACAAGTTAGCAAATTTATTATATGATTTGATAAATAATAATTTAACCGTTCCACGAGAACCTGCCCGGTTCTTTTCAATAATTAATTCAACTTCCCCAGCATCAGTGTCATTTGGTTCTTCTTGATTATTTTCATCATCATCGCCTGAATCACGTTCGTAATAGTCATCACGATATAAGAATGCAACAATATCGGCATCCTGTTCAATTGATCCAGATTCACGAATATCAGACAACACTGGTCGCTTATCTTGACGCTGTTCTACTCCACGAGATAATTGAGATAAAGCAATAATTGGCACTTTTAGTTCCTTTGCTAATTTTTTTAATTGCCGTGAAATTTCTGACACTTCTTGTTGTCGACTTTCCTTATTTGAACCCTCAATCAATTGCAAATAATCGACAACGATTAGTCCTAAACCACCTTGTTCTTTTGCTAATCGACGACACTTAGCTCTAATTTCTGACATTTTAATTCCTGGGGTATCATCAATAAAAATATTAGTTCCTGATAATGTCCCCATCGCAACCGTTAATGCATTCCATTCTTGATCATCTAGTTGACCATTTCGCAAGTGGTTTGCATTAATACCACCCTCAGCACAAATCATTCGATTAACAAGTGATTCTGCACTCATTTCTAAAGAGAAAATCGCAATATTTGCGTCTGTAGCTTTCCCTACATTTTGTGCAATATTCAATGCAAAAGCAGTTTTACCAACAGCCGGACGAGCAGCTAAAATAATTAAATTATCTGGCTGTAAGCCTGATGTCATTTCATCAAAATCATGATACCCTGTTGGTAATCCCGTGATTTCTTCTTTTTGTTGTGATAGTTCTTGAACATCTATCATCGTTTGGTCTAGAACCTGACTAATTGACTTAAAGCCTGCACTATTTTTATTTTCTGCCACATCCATGATTTGACGTTCAGCACTATCTAAAATTTCTGTAACATCATCATCTTCATTTTGTGCTAAATTGATAATATTTTGTGATGCACTAATCAATCGTCTTAAAAGTGCCTTGCTTTGAACAATTTTTGCATATTCACGAATATGACTACTTGATGGAATATTATTCATCAATTCACTTAAATATACTGGTCCCCCAGCATCTTCTAATTGATTAGAACGTTGTAATTCATCTGCAACTGTTACCGGATCAATTTTATCTCCACGATCATCAACCGCCATCATCGCTTTAAAGATTACTTGATTTGCACGATTATAAAAATCTTCTGGCATTAAAAATTCAACTGCATCTGCAAGGGTATTACCATCTAAAAAAATCGATCCTAAAACTGTTTGTTCGGCACGCGCATCATGCGGCATAACATTTTCTATTCCATTATTATCCACAAGCTTATCCTTTCATATCATAGAAAAAATATGACAAATTAAATCAGTATGAAACATGTTACACCATAAAGTCCATCATTTATATTCATTAATTCTGATTTAAATCGTCATATTCTTGAATTGCCACCCTGACTAATTAATAATTATTTTTCTGAAATATGTACTCTGATTGTCGCAGTTACCTCATTGTGGAGTTTCACTGGAACATTTACATATCCCATTGAACGAATTGGTTGAGGTAAATCCATTTTACGCTTATCGATTTTAATATCATATTGTTTTTGTAATCCTTGTGAAATTTGTTTTGAAGTTACTGAACCAAATAAGCGACCATCTTCGCCTGCTTTAGCTTTTAATTCAACAACATATTTTCCAGATTCTAATTTTTGCTTTAATTCCTTTGCTTCTGCTAAAATTTCAGCTTCCTTTTTAGCTTCAGCTTTTTGTTGAGCTCTTAATTGACTCATTGCTGTTGCATCTGCTTGCTTTGCTTTACCACTTTTAATTAAAAAATTAGCATATCCTGCAGCCATTTCTTTAACTTCGCCACGTTTACCTTTTCCTCTTACATCTTGTGTAAAAATAATCTTCATTTTAATCCTCCTAATCTTCTGTTGCATCTTGAGGTTCATCATCAGCTTTTAATATTGCTAATAAACGTTCTCTAGCTTCGGCAACCGTTATATCTTTAATCTGAGTAGCAGCATTAGCTAAATGTCCGCCACCACCCATTTTTTCCATTATAATTTGAACATTAATTGAATTATCACTCCGTGCAGAAATTCCAACGGTTTCATCATCACGGCGCGTAATTGCAAATGTAGCTTGTATTCCGCTAACTTGTAATAATGAATCAGCTGCCTGAGCTGCAATCACTGAATCATAGATTTTTTTATCCTCACCGGTACACAAGGCAATGTTGCCAATAAATTCTGTCCGATCAATTAAGTGATTACGTTGCATATAGCTACTTTCACTTTCTTTCATTAAATGACGAGCCATCTTTAGATCAGCTCCCATTGATCGTAAATAACTAGCAGCATCAAATGTTCTTGTCCCTGTTCCTTGAGAGAATGACTGAGTATCAACAATGATCCCTGTTAACATTGCTGTTGCTTCCAACGAATTAATTGGTTCACTATCACGTGATTGATATTCAAACATTTCTGAAATCAATTCACATGTTGAACTTGCATATGGTTCAATATAAACCAAAATTGGATTTTCTGGAAATTCTTCTCCACGCCGGTGGTGATCAATAATAACACATCGATTAGCCAATTTTTCATAAAGATCATGGCTAATTGAAATTGATGGCTTAGAATGATCTGCTAATACTAATAAACTATTAGCTGTTATTTTTTCTAATGCCTCAGTTGGAGAAATGATACTATCCTTAATTTCAGGATATTTATCTAATTCATCTAAGAGTCGTTTAACATCAGAATGAATATGTTCTTTATTCAAAACAATCCAACATCTTTTGCCATTCATTGATGCAATTCGGCGAATTCCTAAACAGGCTCCAATTGCATCCATATCTGGACGCTTATGTCCCATAACAAAAACTTGATCTGATTGCTTTAACAATTCACTTAAAGCTTGAGAAATTACTCGAGCACGTACACGAGTACGTTTAGCCATCGGATTAGTATTACCACCGTAAAAACGTGCTTGTCCCTTTACTTCACGTACAACAACTTGATCACCACCACGTCCTAGTGCTAAATCAAGGTTAGATTGTGATAGTTCTGTTAATTCATTTAAATCATCTTCACCGTATGCAATCCCAATACTTAAAGTAATTGGCGAATTGCTTTTAACTGTGCGTTCACGAATACGATCTAAAATTTCAAACTTATGTTGTTCAAGCTTAGCTAATGTTCCTGTATAGCCAATCATAATATAATGATCTTCATCAACACGTTTTAAAAACATTCCAAATTCTTTAGCCCAGTCTGATAAAGCACTTGTCACAAAATTACTTAAGTTTGAAATATCTTTATCATTCATTGCTTTTGAAACTTCATCATAGTTATCTAAAAAGATTTGCCCAATCATAACGTGTGAATTATCATATTTTTCTTGGATTTCAGCATAATGAGTTACATCCATCATATATGCCACACCAATATCATCTTGAATCATTAAATCAAATACATGATTGTTCCATTTTACTTGTTGACTTTTTTTATCACTTTGATGATTTTTAAAAATTTCCATTAATGTAGGATCAATATCATTTATTTTTTTCCCTAAAATATCTTCTTTTCCAAAATATCTTTGCATATAAGGATTGATCCATTCAACTTCATAATCATCATTAAAAAAGATTGTCCCAATCGGCATTCTAATCAAACTGTCTTGTCTGCCTCGTTTTAACCGATACGATAAATCAGAAATATATTCACTGGTTTCTTCTTTTAAGTGTTTTAGCATAGTATAACCAATAACGGTGATTATAATCACTAAAATTAAAACAAAAACACCTGTCAATGGACTCACAAAAAATGCAAGGCCATCGCTTATGATTGCTAATCCTAGCATAAAAAGCGCAATTATACGCATTCGATTATCTTTCATAAACTCAGGAAGACGCCAGAATTTTTTTGATGTTCTTTTTTCCATAGTTTCCCTCATTTTATTAAATATATCCTTATATATTTTACCACATAATTCAATTCGATAATTTAACTCAGATAATACAAGAAAAAGCCCCGGAAAACCGAAGCTTTTTTCTTGGTTATGAGTTTGATTGTACTTAGTATACAATTCTTGTCAGCATTTGTCATTGGATTTAATAAATTTTTTGTTTTTATTTTCCTGTTTCTGAACGGAACCAACCTTTTCTACTAAAGAATGCATACATATCATTTAAGAAGAAGATTGAATAACTAAAGATCAAAGCAAAGTTTCCGGCTCCTTCTAACATTGTTTGTACCCATAATGCAATGGTCAAAACTGAAGCCAATGTCCATACAAAATATTGTTCACGTTTACGATTTAATTCTAAAAGTGATCCTGTAACAGACATTGCTAAACTCATACTGTCTAAAAAGACGCGTGGGTCGTTTGTTAAACTGAAAATGTAATGTAATACTGCCCATGAAAGTAAGAAAAAGATTCCATACTTAATCCATTCAAGCCAGCTTTCAAATTTTTCAGCCTTAATATCATCATTCCATTTTGGATCCAAAATACAAAAAATATCTAAGAATAAAATATAGCCAATTTGTTCCCATGCATTTGCATAGTTATGTGCAATAAATGCTGTAGTAGCAATACATAAAGCACTAATTAATCCAGCCCATCCTTGAATTCCAGAACGGTTAGAGATACCAATTACACATGCTACTGATAAATTTCCACCAATAAATGCAATAATTGATGTGAATGGATGACTAGCGAATGATTGCACTAATGAAATAATTTGTAAAATAAAGTTAAATGCTAATAATCCATAACTGAATTTACCCCAGCCTTTGCATTGATCAATTAACCAATTAAAGTATCCTTTACGAAATACATTTTTTGAATATTGTGGTAAATGGGTCAATACATCCCGATAACGGTCAAACATATACTAAAACTTCCTTCTAAATTTTTTTGTTATTAAAAACAACATTTTTCATTATACATACATATAGTATGTATATCAATAACAAATTACAATATATTGTATTTTTCTGTCTTTTTTTGTTTTTTTTCGAATAAAGTTCATAAATAATTTGAATCATTATATTTAAAAAATGATAAAATTCGTATATAAGAAAATAGAAAGGAAGTTTGTTATGAAAAAAAACAAACTATTATTACTTTTAATAAGTACTTGCATGTTAATCACAACTATTAGCATGCTACCATCAACTAATCAAATGGTCTTTGCTGATGAAAGTACATCAGAAACATCAAGTTCAGAATCAAATAGTCATCAAACTTTAAATTCTGCATATGTTGTTTATGGTGCCGGAACTTCAAGCGAAGTACGCTCACAATTAGATGATATTTTTGGCGTAGATTCCTCATTTAAAAAATTGACAGCTACTGCCGCAGATTATAACAAGTATATTGCTAATGGCAATTCTGGTACTACTAATGCCGCTATGATTAGTTCTGTTGCAATTGCACCAAGTGATCCTGGTTCTGGGGTAAAAGTTAATATTAAAAATTATGAAGGCGATAATAATATCACTGAAGTAACAGCTCAACAATATGCTATGGTTGCCCAAATGGCTGGTGTTAAAGATGTCACTATTGTCGTTTGTGCTAACCGCCCTGTATCGGGAGAATCAGCTCTTACAGGAGTATATGAAGCCTTGGCTGAAGACGGAGTTCAACTAAACACTCAAAATACTTCAACAGCTAATGAAATGTTAACTGCTACTCAAAATGCTATTGATGACAATAAAGATGATAAGAAGTATCCCGGAAAACTAATGGCTGCTATTGGAGAAGCTTCTAAAGAAATTTCTAAGCAAAAACAAAATGATAATGGACAAAATCTAGCAACAAAACAAGATATTCAAGATATGCTTGATAAAGCTTTAGCTAAACAAGGCATCGAAAATAAAACTAGTGATGAACAAAAGAATAACATCGTAAATGCTTTGATTAATTTCCAAAATTCTCCAATTTCTGCCGATAAATCTTATACTAAAAACGTTAATAACACAATTGAAAATGTTAAAGATTCTACTGGTAATTTAATGAATAAGGCTAAAGATTGGATGAATAGTAAAGAAGGACAAGCCGCTACTCAAAATGCCAAAAACTGGTTTGAACGTTTTGTTAACTGGGTTAAAAATCTTTTTGGTTGGAATTAATTATAATGCAAAAAAGCTTGGCGTTATGCCAAGCCTTTTTTCTTTTACTTTAATGACAATAGATATATTTTAATGAATGAAGGGTGAAACCTAAATCTTTAAAAATTGGGAGTGTTAGATTATGGATTACGCAAAGAGACAATTAAAAGCATTGAGTAGAATTTCAAAGAAAATCATGGACGCTGAGAACCACTTAACAAAAATTGAAGACGGTGTCGATGAAAAGAAACATCGTACTGCACAACATGAAACTATTAAAGACATCAAATCAATTTTGAAACATGCTGTTAAGGTTGATAAAGATGAAATCAAGATCATGGTGCATGAAGATGAAGGCCACAAAGACTCAGTACAAAATCACTACGTATATGAAGAAGACGAAGAAGATGTAATCAAACATTTACGCGAAGAATTTAAAGAATTGGACAAAAAACTTGACCAATTGAAGGGGTCTGAAGGTTATGAAGTTAAAGCATTCTTAGCCGAAAAAGATTACATTGAAAAAGCTAAAGAAATTTTAGTTGAAGCACACAAATTTGATGTTGATGACGAATAAATTAATTAATTTACAAAATAAATAGGTTCGAGCCCTAAAATAAAAGAGGTTATGGCTTATGTGTCACAACCTCTTTTTAACCGATTAAATTTTACTGAACTAATAACCATTTCAAAATCTTGACTAAATAAAAAAGGTAGCAGTCAATTTGCTACCTTTTTATTTATTATTCATATGGATCTTCAGAAACTTTCTTCTTCACTAATCCCATAATAATTCCCGCAATAATTGCGCCAATTACTGTTGCTAATACATAACCAACCCAATTAGTTGCTAATGGTGTTACCCATAAACCACCATGAGGAGCAGGAACTCCAACTTTCATCAAACCAACAATTCCTCCACCAATTGCTGAACCAATTACACATGATGGAATAACACGTAATGGATCCGCTGTAGCAAATGGAATTGCTCCTTCTGTAATAAATGAGAATCCTAATACCCAGTTAGTAACACCTGCTTGACGTTCTTGTTTTGTAAATTTGTTCTTAAATAAAACTGTACCAATAGCTGTAGCAAATGGAGGAATCATACCACCAACCATTACAGCAGCCATTAAAATTGCAGCTGTTGCTGAATGTGGATCATTAGCAAATGCTCCTGATGCAAAAACATATGCAGCTTTGTTAAATGGACCACCCATATCAATAGCCATCATTCCAGCAAGGATAGTTGTTAATAAGACTAAATTACCTGTACCCATGCTATTTAAGAAATTAGTAATCCAAAGGTTAATTCCAGAGAAGATTGGATTAATAATGAAGTACATAATCAATGCAATAAAGAGTAATCCAAGGATTGGATATAGAAGCATTGGTTTCATTCCTTCAAGTGATTTAGGTAATTTAGCAAAGAGTTTCTTTAAGCCAACCATAATGTATCCAGCAATAAAACCAGCTGCGATACCACCTAAAAATCCTGCTGATGAAGCAGCACCATGTTGAATATTTGCGATATATGCTCCACCAAATGATCCCTTATAAACCATTGCCATAAATCCACCAACAAAACCTGGCATTAAGGCTGGTTGATCACCAATTGATTCAGCAATATATGCAGCTAATACAGGTACCATAAAGGCAAATGCCATATTACCAGCATTGTTCAAAAAGACAAATGCTTCTGATTTTGAACCACCCATGTAGTTTTCAACTACAAATGAAAGGGCCATCAAAATCCCACCACCAATAACAAATGGAAGCATGTGTGAAATACCATTCATTAATTGTTTGTAGATATTTGCCCAAATTCCTGAACCTGATTCTTCTTGTTCGTTAGAACTATCATCACCATTTGCATGATAAATAGGTGCCTTATCATCTAAAACATCTTGAATTAATTTTTCAGGTTCCTTAATCCCTGCTGTTACAGGTTTATTTACTAAATGCTTACCATCAAATCGACTCATTGCAACTTTTTTATCTGCAGCTACAATAACTCCTTTAGCACGTTTGATTTCGTCATTTGTTAATTCATGTTTGATACCTTCTGAACCGTTTGTTTCAACTTTGATATCAACACCCATTTTTTTAGCTGTTTTCTTTAAGTTTTCTTCTGCCATATATGTGTGAGCAATACCATTTGGACATGCTGTAACAGCTACAATATATGGCTTGTCACTATTCGCAGGTGTTTCTGCTGCTTTTTTCTCAGCTTCTTCTTCAGCCTTATTCTCAGCTTCTTTTTCAGCTACAGCCTTTGCAAAGATGTCTTGAACTTGATCTGGTGTTTCAGCTTTCTTCAAAGCAGCCACTACATCTGGATTCATTAACACTTGTGATAAAGCAGCTAAAGCTTGCAAGTGAGTATTATCTGCACCTTCTGGAGCAGCAATCATAAAGAATAAGTGTGCTGGTTGACCATCCATTGAGTCATAATCGACACCCTTAATGCTTCGTGCAAACATTACTGCTGGTTTCTTTACAGCTTCATCATGAGCATGAGGAATTGCAATTCCATCGCCCATTCCTGTTGAACCTTCTGCTTCACGCTTTAAAATATCTTTTTTATATAATTCTTCATCACTAATGATACCTTTTTCATAGTAATTATGAACCATTTCATCAATTACGCCCTCTTTGGTTGTAGCTTTAAGGTTCATAATCATGATATCTTTCATCAATAATTTACGAATATCCATAATAATTCTCCTTATTTATATTCTGTAATCTTAATTTGAGGTAAAATTTCGTCAATTTTAGCTTTTGTTGCTAAATCCTCAGAAAACGCTGTTGCAGAACCTGAAGCTAATCCATAACGAAATGCTTCAACAGGATCTTTTGTTTGAGCATATGTTCCTGTAAATCCAGCCAACATTGAATCCCCTGCACCAACTGAATTAATTACAGTTCCCTTCGGTGCAAGAGAACGGTAAACCTTGTCTTTAGTTACCATTAAGCCACCATCGCCTGCCATAGAAATTAAAACATGTTGCGCACCCATGTCTAACAATTTCTTTGCATATTTAACAATGTCATCGATTCCATCAAATTTCACGTGGAACATTTCTGCTAATTCATGATTATTAGGTTTAACAACTAGTGGGTGTTCTGGCAATGTTTTTAATAAACTATCTCCAGTTGTATCAATTACAAATTGTGCACCTTTTTCACGAATAATTTTAATTAAATCAAAATAGAAATTATCATCTAATCCTGGAAGTAAACTACCTGCAAAAACAACAGTATCATCTGCTGTTAACTTGTCAAATTGCTTTTTAAAACTTGCAAGTTCTTCATCAGTTAATTTAGGTCCACGACCGTTAATTTCTGTTTCTTTCTCAGCTTTAATTTTAACGTTAATTCGAGTATTTTTTTCAATCGGTGTAAAATCTGTTTTTAGTCCCACTTCTTCTAGTGAAGATTTTACAAAATCTCCAGTGAAACCACCTAAGAATCCCCAGGCAATACTATCATGTCCTAATTCTTGTAAAATTCTGGAAACATTGATCCCCTTACCGCCAGGAAGCATGTTATCATAATCCATTCGGTTTACTTCACCTAAATTTAGGTTTGCTAATTGAACAATATAGTCAATTGATGGGTTTACTGTTACTGTATAAATCATCTTTTGACCTCCTCAACAGTTGTTTCTTTCATAAATGAATGAAGTAATGCTGCAGATATTTTTTCAACAATCAGAGTAGCCATTTTTAAAGGAGCTACTTGCACAAATGAAACTTCATTTAATTTCGATGAATCTGCTAAAACATATGAATACTGAGCCTTTTGCATTGCACATTCTTTAATAGCTGCCTCTTCAGGATCAGGAGTAGTATATCCATCAGAAATATCAACTCCGTTCATCCCTAGAAAAGCTTTATTAAAACGTAATTTGTTTAATTGAGAAAGTGCACTGACTCCAACAATCGCTTTAGTTGTTTCTTTCAAATGTCCACCAATGATTATTGATCGAATATGCCTCTCAGCAAGTGCTGAGGCATGTAAAATTCCATTTGTTACTACTGTAATCCCCTGGTTTTGTGGCAAATAATCAACCATTGCCAATGTACTTGTACCTGCATCCAAAAAAATTACATCATTTGGATTAACATGTGTAGCCGCCTGTTGCCCAATTGCTCGTTTAGCATCTGGATTCTGTGAAGCTTTTCCAAACATATCAGGTTCATTTTGTAAGGCATAATTAATCTTTGCTCCTCCATGCACCCGTTCAAGAAGTCCTTGTTCTTCTAACGTCTTTAAATCACGCCGAACTGAAGATTCAGATCCGTGGGTGCGTTTGCAAAATTCTTGAACTTCAACAACTCGATTTGATCTCAACATCTCTAAAATAATTTGTTGTCGTTCTTCTGCAAGCATTTTCATTCCCTCCATGACTTTATTTTAGCATCATTAATTGCCAGTTTCAATCACATTCAGTCATTTTCAATCACTAATTGTTAATTTTCATAAAACAAATTTTTCTACTGCTTTTCCAAGGCCATCATGATTATTGTCATCAGTAATATATGAAGCAACTTGTTTTACCCTTTCATTTCCATTTCCCATTGCAACACTATGTTTAACAGCCTCTAACATGGTTAAATCATTATTTTCATCACCAACAGTCATTATTTCATTTTGCTTAATCCCTAACTTTTGAGCAAGTTCAATTACAGCATGTCCTTTAGTGGCTTGGGGAGAAGTAAATTCAAGGAAAAATGGCTCACTTCTTACAATATAATATTTTGACTTAATTTCTTGCGGAATTTGTTTTATTGTCTTTGAAATTTTATTAGGTTCGTCAGCCCACATAAATTTAGTTGCTTTGACTGATAATTGTGATATCTCACGATAATGCAATTCCATGTTAGTATAGAAAGCATCTTTCACTGAATAACGACTAATATCTTGATCAAAAACATATAGGTCAGAATCAGCAGTTACTATTTGAGCTTTAATTCCTAATTGACAACTTAAATTTGCTAATTCAATACAATCCGGTATCGAAATCTCATTACGTGCAATCACTTCATTTGTTCCTATATTTTAAATCTGCGCCCCATTGAAGGTAATTGCAAAATCATCAGTAGTATTTAATTCTAATTGTTCAATATAATTTTGAATACCTGAAACAGGTCGTCCTGTACATAAAACAACATAAACTCCTTTAGCTCGAGCTTGTTTTAATACTTTCCTTGTAAATGATGTAATTTTACGTTCATCATTTACCAAAGTTCCATCAATATCAGTAGCAATTAATTTGATTGCCATTTGGATCCCTCATCTCTTTTAGAAATCGCTTTCTTTTTCATTTATAGAATATCATAAGTCTTTTACTTATAGGAATTTTTTTGTAAAATAAAAACATATATTTATTCAAAGGAGCAATTCAATGTTTAATGTAATTCCAAATGATTATCCAGAAGTTCTTGCCAAACTTAATTGGCTTAAAGCAAATGGATATCCTGATGCAACTGAAGAAGGCGTATTACGTGACACAATTATTTCTGGTGCTCAAGATTTATTCAACGAAGCATTAGAAGAATCCTACTGGACTGTATTATGGGACGTGGAAGATGAAAAGTTATGGGTTAGAGGCGCAATGAGTGAACGTCTTGGTGAAATGGTTCCCCGTGAAGGTTTCAAAACATTTGCGGATGACTTTAAACAAAATCCATATAAGTTTTGGGAAAATCTTGGAATGCAAGTTCGCAGCATCGTAGGTAGCGAATAATTCAGTCTGCTTAAATTTCTAATAAAGATGGAGTGTCTATGAAACATTTAAAACGAAATTTAACAATAATATTTATTATTAATGCAATTGTATTAATTGGTTGCTTAGCATTCACAATTCAACAATTTTCTTTGCATCCATCCTTATCATTAGGGATGATTTTACTATTAATTGTTGACTTCATCGTTTTAAGTACATTTACATCATTAATGACAGTTGCAATTCAATATCTCGTTAAAAAAATTAAAGAACGCAGAAAATAAATAACCTAAGATTAGATCATAAAAGAGTTACAAGATCTAATCTTAGGTTATAATTATTCTGCGTCAATATCTTTCAAATCAATATCAATTTCTTTTGATAAAATCTTTTCAGGTGCCTTTGCAATCATTACATCGCACTTAGCAGTCCGCATAATATATGAGGCAACTGAACCAACAATAATACGTTTGAAGAAATTCTTACCTGTTTCCCCTACAATAATTAAATCATTTTGATATTCAGGTTGAAAATCTTCGACAATTACTGTTTTTGGATTACCAAATCTCAAATGAACTGCAATTTTATTTTCAGGTAATCCTTCTTCAATCAAATGTTGTTTAAGATCATTTATATATTTTTCACATTCTTGTTCTTCTTTGTAAATTCGTTCACCATCTAAAGTAATCCCCGCATTACCATATTCAAGTGAATTCATATCTAATACCCATAAAACATCTAAATGAGCATCATTTCTTTTAGCTATATTTAAAGCATCAAATAAAGCTTGTTCTGAACCCTTTGAACCATCAATACCTACTAAAATTTTTTTGTAGCCTAATGCCATAATCAACACTCCTATCTATTTTAATGATAGCTGTATCAATTATTTTTTTCAAGCAAAGAACATATTTATAAAAAATGAGAACTAGCCTTAAAGAATAGCTCTTTTAAAACTAGTTCTCATTCCACTTTTAATTACATTTCATCTAACATAATTTTATGTTTTTTTCTTAATTCAGCAAATTTTTCTTCTGTTAAATTGCCTAATTCAACTAATTTACTTTCAATCATTTCAAGAACAGTCACACGGTCTTCTAAATTAGTTACAAAATCAAATTTATCTCCATCGATTACAAGCATTGGAGATGCTTCATATTCATCACGCCAAATATCATATTGTTTTAATAAACGGTGATAGTAATCAACTAATGAAGGGTCATTTTCAACCAATTCATATTCACGACCACGTTTTTCAATTCGCTTGAGCATCGTATCATAAGATACATTAATCATGATCATCAAATCTGGTGATTTTTTATGTGAAGCATATGGTAATTCTTCCATCATATTGCTAAGCAAACTCTTATAGATATCATATTCAACATCTGTAGCATTACCCATTTCAGTGTTCATGCGCATAAAAATCTCGTCTTCATAAATAGAACGATCTAAAATGTTATTGTCTTCTTCCATTGCTTGTTTAATCATTGCAAAACGACGGTTTAAAAAGAATGTTTGCAATAAGTATGCGTAAGGATTAGTAGCTTCTTTATCTCCTTCTGAGCGCTTTTTAGCAGCAATCTCATTACCTTTATAAAACAAAGGCAATACTGGGTTGTCTTCTACTGGTTCATAAAAAGCTTTTGTTCCTAATTCCTCTGATAAAATTTGTGTAAGGCTTGATTTGCCTGATCCGATAATACCTGAAAGTGTAATCAAAATGATAGATGCATCCTTTCCTCCGAGACCAGACAAAACTAGTCTCTTTTTTAATTGCACTTTATATCATACGCCCATTTATTTAAAAAATAAAGTCAATATTTTGCGATGAAAAACGTTTATGATTACTATATATTGTGGAATAATATCCTAAATGGGCATTGTCTCTTTATAAATTTTTAATTTTCATTGACAATTTTTTCAAATCCTGCCCGCAAGTCTCGATTGGCAGTTTCTTTGAAATTCAATTGATTTTCTCCATCGCTTTGTTCTGTAATTAAAACAATTGGACTTCCATTATGAATTGCAAAAAAGTACAAGTGTGTCCCCGCACTGCTTGGATTATTTGCATCACTATAAACTGCAACTACATTATAATCTGCATCACCCTGTCCATCCGCTGACCAAGTGACGCTTACTGGTTCATTATTAACTCTGTAATTAATATTACCGAAATCATTTGGAAAATGGTAATCATGAAAATCAACATCATTATTTGTATCTTCTCCACAATTTTCATATTGTTGATTCATTTGATTTCCCCAAGACTGCATGAATGATGCAAGTTGACTAGCTTTATTACTATTCCATAGTTTCACTGTCTGGCTTGAAGAAGAACTTTCCAATTTTGAAGTCGATTCTGTTGTTTTTTTGCTCTTTGCACTCTGTACAACATCTATTGACATCGATTCTTCACTTGAATGTCTTTCATTACTTGATTTTGAAAGTAGCATCCATCCAATTAAAATAATAATGACAGCAATTAAAAATACTATATATTTATATCTTTTATGATTATAATTTTGCCCTCCATTATGATTTCCTGTTCGTCGTAAAGATTGAGTTTCTGGTTTTACATTTAGTAAACTTTTACCGCATTTCTTGCAAAAATTGGCATTCTTTGGATTCTCGCTCCCACATTTAGGGCATTTTTTCATTATTTAATCTCCTTACATTTATTTCCCCGGTAATTAATTATAGATGTTCCTTTTTAATCTTTATTATCAAATTTAAGTTTAATTTGATAATTTTGTCCATCATCTTCTACAATTCCAATCATTGTATCAAAAAGTAATAAGATCCATCCGAAAGCAAGAACAAAAGCAATCAATTCGAAAGCTGTTAATGAAATCAGATAGAATGGTTTAAACATTAAATCAACAACAATTAGTCCTATACACATTGCATATGAAATAGTTAAGAACCGTTTTCCCACTTCGGGTAAAAGCCAACGAATTCCTACTATTAAGATGATAATAAAATAAACTAAATATCCTGCAACTTTATCATGCAAAATATGGAAATTTGCATTGTTAGGGAAGACCCCAACAGCACCTACATCAAGAGCCGTTAAAGTCAATAAGATTCTTAATGTAATTGTTCGCCATGAATTTTTAACTACATCATGTAATGAAACAAAAATATAATCAATTAACGCAACCATTAATAATGATGAAAAAACAAGCGTTAAATTAAATTGCCAGCTATTGTTAGCATTTTTAGTACCTAAAAAACTAAGATTATGTTGCCACCAATTTTTACCGTTAGATGCCATTGATAATACTGCACCGCTAATAATCACTAAAATCATAATTGTCGTTAACATGCCATAATCTACAGCTAAGCCAATTCTGACCATAATATAATTGATTGCTAAAACAAAAACTAAAAATAACATTATTGCTGTAACATGGCCAAAAGTAATTCCTGTGAAAATTCTTCCCATTCCCCATGCAATTCCCATTAAAGCAAGTGCTAAAATTAGTACGAACGATATTACGATCACTGGAAATGTTCTCCAAAAAGTATGCGCTGAATAATTAGTAGTGATGTTTTTTCGGTTTACAATGAAATAGGTACTAAACATTATCATTCCTGATAAACCACCTAATACAATCAAACCACTAGCAATTGATTGATTCCCAACCAATGGAACTTGTTTTAAATGTATTGCATTAATATAAAAGCCAAAAATAGCACTTGCAATAATTGATGCTAATACTAGCCACATTACATTGAATTGACGCTTATTGCTAGTATTATTAGTTTTTTTGAGACGAATTTCTCCATGTTTTTCGCTAATATGAAATTTGTCACCATCATGTATGTTATATTTTTCAACTACCTCATCAGGTAATGTTACCTTTATTTTGGTCATTATTATTTCCCTTTCCAAAATAAGTTTCATTTTTTATTATAACAAAACGCTCTTATCTTTTTAGCTTTTCCTTCAAAATATACAAAAAAAGGGAATCATGAATAATCATGATTCCCTTTATAAAAGTCAGTGAACCGCTTATAACTATTAATTACTTGCTTTCATCTGTCTTCTTTTCTTCTTTTTGATCCTTATTTTCAGTTGACTTACGTTCAGTGATAACTAACTTACCATCTTTCATATCTGCAGCTAAATGTTTTACATTTGGATTATCCAAATAGAAGTCTGTTACTTTATCCCGGATTTGTTGTTCAATTACTCGACGCAATGGACGTGCTCCCATTGCTTCATCATAACCTTGTTCAATCAAGTAATCTTTAGCTTTTTCAGAAACTGTTAAGTCAATGTCTTTCTTAGCTAAAGTTTGGTTAACTTCAGTCAACATTAAATCAACAATCTTCTTCAAGTCATCCTTTGTCAAGTGTGAGAATTCAATAACTGCATTGAAACGATTCAAAAATTCTGGACGGAAGTATGGAGCAATCTTCTTCATGATATCTTCGTCCTTCTTTTCATTACCGTTTAATTCTTCATTACCGAATCCAGCGTTTGATGTAGCAATAATTACTGTATTCTTAAAGTTAACAGTATTTCCTTGACCATCAGTTAAACGTCCATCATCTAACACTTGTAATAATAAAGTAATAACTTGTGGATCAGCCTTTTCAATTTCATCTAACAAGATAATTGAATATGGATTACGACGAACACGTTCAGTTAACGTATTGTTGTTATCTTCATAACCAACGTATCCTGCTGAAGTTCCAATTAATTTAGATACCGCTGTTCTATCTGAATATTCTGACATATCAAGTCGGATAATTGCATCCTTTGAACCAAACATATCTAAAGCTAATTGTTTTGCTAATTCAGTTTTACCTACACCAGTTGGTCCAACGAATAAGAAGCTACCAATTGGACGGTTTCCTTCATCAAATCCAGCACGATTTCTTCTAATTGCACGTGCTACTGCATCAACTGCTTCATCTTGACCAATAACCTTACCCTTCAAACGGTTACCGATTGTCTTTAAGCGTTCAATGTCGCTAGCACCCATCTTAGATACTGGAATACCAGTTAATCTTTCAACTGCTTCAGCAACGTCATTTACTGTTGCAGTGACTTTTTGTTCTTGAGCATGGTTATCAATTTGCTTTTGCAAATCTTTGATCTTTGTTTTAGCATTTAATGCTGCTTCATAATCTTCATCTTCAGCTGCTTTTTCTTGCTTTTCTTTTTCTGCAGCAATTTGCTTTTCAATTTCCTTAACATCTGTTACTGGATGTTGTGCTGCTAAATGTGCAGCAGTCATATCAATTAAATCAATTGCTTTATCTGGCAAGCTCCGTTGTGGAATGTATTGGATTGAATAGTCCACAGCTGCTTTTAAGACATTGTCTGGCAATTCTACATTGTGATGTTTTTCATAAAGTGGACGAATTCCACGTAAAATCTTAAATGTATCTTCTGCACTTGGCGCATTAACTGTAACTTCATTAAAACGACGTGCTAAAGCTGCATTTTTCATAATTGTATTATGATATTCATCTTGTGTAGTTGCACCAATTACTGTAATTTCGCCACGTGATAATGCTGGTTTCAAAATATCTGCTAAACCTTTTGAGCCATTGTCGCCACCCATACCACCGGCGCCTAAAATTTGATGAATTTCATCAAAGAATAAAATTACATTTCCACGTTGTTTTACTTCTTTAATTAAATTTTGGATATTTTCTTCAAAACTTCCACGGTATTGTGTCCCTGCTTCTAGACCAGAAATATCAATACTAATGATTTCCTTATTTTTAATAGCAGCTGGAACATCTCCGTTTACAATTGCTTGTGCTAATCCTTCTACAACAGCTGTTTTACCTACACCGGCATCTCCAACTAATACAGGATTATTCTTTGTCCGACGTGACAAAATTTCAGCTGTTTCTTGAATTTCTTTATTTCTACCAATTACAGGATCTAACTTACCATCACGAGCTTCTTGAGTTAAGTTGCGTCCTAATTTTTCTAAGATACCATCTTTCTTAGCTTTACCTGCAACTTGTGCTCCTTGTGCATTTGCACCCTTTGGTAATTTTCCTGTTTTACGGTATTCTGCAAATTCTTCAGGAGTTACTTCTCGTCCGTTAATTAAATAACGACGATTTTCGGAATTAATTCCATTCATACCTCCCATTAATTGATTAAAAATATCATCCATATTATCAAATGGTCCTACTGGAATATCAGCCATAGTAGCATACCTCCTAAATTTCTTAAGTAATATATATCAGTAAGAGTTGATAACAAAAAAGTCTGACTGATACACAAACCAAAGTGACTCAACCAAGACTTCCTGCGGTTACAAAACCTTACTATCTATCATCTTTTCTGTCGTCATTTACAAGATATCCTTCTTCTAATTCTCGAAGCACTTCCCACATTGCTTTATGTTGGGCTTGTGCTAACGCATCAAGATCTCGCAAATTCATCGAAGTAGCCTTTGATTGCTCTTTGTTAAACGACTTATGTAGAGTTGTGTAACCGTAACCCGATATTTTAGCTACTCGATAAATTGTTAATTCTTGGTGATCGAGATAACTTTTAATATCGATTTTCATCTCTATCACATCCCTACGACTATTAGTATATCACATTTGTAATATATTACAAGTGTAAAATACCACAAATGTAAAATAAATTTTGCTTTTTTTGAAATTTACAACAATTCTTGGTATTTCGTTGTTGATACTTAACTTATGAATTCATAATGTTATTATTATGATGGTGTTTGTAATAACACCACCCTTTCCAAATTGCCGTATCGGGCTATATAGTAATAGAAGCAATTCTATTACTATACATAGAACTGTTGAGGTCTACTGGCAATTGGAAGGGGCTTTTTTTATATTTTAATTAAAATTAATTATCTAAAAAAATATCCATATATTAAAGTTTTTTTAGTATAATATTTTTATTTAAATTTTATTTCTAATTTCGTAAGATATTAGTTGTTATTTTTAATGATATAGCGTTATAATAAAACTTGTTTAAGGGATGATGATTTTCATCATTCAAATTTTACCTTTTAGGAGGAATATTAATATGACTACAAAAGTAGGTATTAATGGTTTTGGTCGTATCGGCCGTTTAGCATTCCGTCGGATTGCTGAAGTATCAGATGATTTGGAAATCGTTGCTATCAACGACTTAACATCACCAGCTATGTTAGCTCACTTATTGAAGTATGACACAGCTCATGGTCAATTTGATGCAGAAGTATCTGCAACAGATCACTCACTTATCGTAAACGGTAAGGAAATCCCTGTATATGCAGAAGCAGATGCAACAAACATTCCTTGGGTTAAGAACGATGGTGTTGATTTAGTACTTGAATCAACAGGTTTCTACACATCAGAAGAAAAGGCATCAGCACACTTGAAGGCTGGCGCAAAGAAAGTTCTTGTATCAGCACCAGCAGGTGACATGCCAACAGTTGTTTACGGTGTAAACGATGACATCATCACACCAGATGCAAACATCATTTCAGCTGCATCATGTACAACAAACTGCTTAGCACCAATGGCAAAGGCTGTTAACGATGCATTTGGTATCAAAGCAGGTACAATGACAACAACACACGCATACACAGCAACACAACACTTACAAGACGGTCCAGACCGCAAAGGTAATGTACGTAACGCACGTGCTGCTGCACAAAACATCATTCCTCACTCAACAGGTGCTGCAAAGGCCTTAGGTAAGGTAGTTCCAGAATTAGACGGCAAGTTAGATGGACACGCATTACGTGTACCAACAATCACAGGTTCAGTAACAGAATTAGTTGTAACATTAGACAAAGCAGTTACAGCTGAAGAAGTAAACGAAGCTGTTAAGAAGGTAACAGATGGTAACGAATCATTTGGTTACAACGCAGACGAAATCGTATCAAGCGATATCATCGGTACATCATTTGGTTCAGTATTTGACCCATCACAAACACAAGTTGTCGGTGAAGGCGAAGGCCAAGTAGTAAAAGTTGCTGCATGGTATGACAACGAATCAGGCTTCACAGCTCAAATGATCCGTACATTAGAAAAATTCGCAAGCATGCTTTAAGATAAAGCCTGTTAGTGAAATCTAATTTACAGGTAAAAAAGACTATGACTAAGTCATAGTCTTTTTTTATTTTAATAACCCCTTCTCCAATTCTTGTGCTAAAATAACTTATCTATAATATTTTTCATTATGTAATATTGAATAAATTATTTTAATAATATAAAATAAAAGTATAAATTCAGTTTATCTTTAAAGAAGGTTAAATCATGTTTGATCACAAATTACTCACTTTTTTAACAGTCGCTAAAGTGGGCTCTTATACAAAAGCCGCAGAAGAACTCTATATTAGTCAACCTGCTGTATCACAACAATTGAAAAACCTTGAGGAAGAATTAAATGTTAAACTCTTTACTTATAAAAAGCGCAAATTACATTTAACACAATCAGGAAAACAACTTCTTTTATTTGTGGAATCTTTGCGCTCTCAAAGTAATAAGTTCAAAGAACATTTACATGCAATTCCTAAAAATAAACGTCCACTCCATTTAGCTGCGACTCAATCATTAACAAACTCAATGTTGCCTGATTTAATTGCATTTGTTAATGAAAAGCATCCAGAAATCATCCTCCACTGTGATATTATGAACACTAAAGAGTGTTTAGCGCAATTACATTCTGGTAAGTTAGATTTTGCATTAGTTGAGGGTAATTTTGACACTGAACAATTCACTGCTCATCCATTGATTGACGAGCCATTTATTGCAGTTGCATCTCCAAAATTAGGTCTAGATCCTAATAAAAAATATAAATTAAATGAACTGCTTGATTTTCCACTCATCTATCGCGAAAGCGGTTCTGGATCCTATGCAATTATGCAACAAATTTTAGGCACTCAAAATCTTAAAGTTAGTGATTTTGATCAGCGAACACAAATTAGTAATCCTGAAACAATCAAACAAGTATTGGAAACAGGTGTAGGTATTAGTTTTATGTATCGTGGAATTGTAGCACGTCAAATTCACGATGGTACATTGATGGAAGTCAATTTAAATTCAATTAATATTAATCATCCAATATATTTGGTTTACTTAAATAATAATTATTTTGAAAAAGAATACCTTCAATTGCTTGATGAGTGGTTACCTACTTATCATGAATAAAATTTTACATAGAAAAAGAGACTAAGTAATTAGTCTCTTTTGTTATATTATTCATTTTTTAAAACTTCACATTGTACATGAATTTTACCATTGACATCTTTATCACCATAATAAACTCCTTGGATTTCTGGTACAAAACCATCAAATTTTTCCATTGCTCCTACAAGTGTTTGAAAATATGCAATGTCGACTTTCTGCCATCTCTCGCCAGGTGCAACAATGAATACACCTGGAGGATATGGTAAAGCGCCCTCCATAGCAATTCTTCCTTCAACATTTTCTAAGTTACATAATTCACTTTGATTATATCTAAATTTTAAGTCAGCTACTGCTGGACTCAAATCATATTTTTGCATATCTTTCTTTTCAAATAATGCTTGTTGTAATTCAAATGTATGATTTTGTTTATAATAATCATGCATTTCCTGACAAAGTTTTTTAATTGTATAATTTGCATATCGCCTATGGTACTTTTGGGTTAGTTGAGGTAATACAACGTCTAGTGGAGCATCTTTTTCATATAATTCTTCAAATTCCATAAATGCATCTAGCAATGCATCAAGATCACTGTCCAGATCTCCCGGAGTTAAAAGAAATAGTAATGAGTTTAAATCAGCCTTAGCTTTTAAAATTTGATGTTCTGTTAAAAATTCAGCAACAATTGGTCCTGAAATTCCTTCTTTTTCATATGTGGCAGCTGCAATATCAATTCCTGGCGTTACAACCGTTAATTTTAATGGATCAATAATTGCTTCATTTTTTGCAATTCGTTTAAATCCATGCCAATCATCTTCTGGATTTAGCCGCCAATATTTAATATCACTGGCTAATTCAGTTGTAGGAATATCCTCCCATAATCTTCCATCAACTTCAATTGGGACTAAAGGACGGAATAATTTTGAATTCTTAATTAATTGTTTTCTCCATTCAATTCCCTTTATTAAAATTTGTTGCCACCACTTTTGGTTGCTTCTGCCACTTGCAAGATAAGAATTTACTGTCATTGAAGCATAAAGGGGATAGTTATAACTTGAAGTTACATATTTTAAATAGGCATTATTAAAATGCTTATGGTCAACATATCTATCTTGTCCCTTAATGTGTGCATCTTTTTTTAAAATTTGTGAAGCAGAGCCCATTCCTGTTTGTTGTTTATGTAATGATTGAGTTACTAAAATTCCAGGATCCTCAGCACTATAGCTTTGACTAAGAGGTGATAATTCATTCATTAAATCAACAAATTGCTCAAATCCTCCCCAAGCACAATCAAAAAGAACATAATCACATAAACTGCCAATTTTCTTTAATAACCATGCGGCATTATAAAATACGCCATCATATGTTTCTGCCTGGATTACTGCCATTCTAAATGGGCGTTTTTGCTTAGCTTTTTGAGGATCAACCTTAGCTGCTTCTGCTCTTAATCTATCCTCTGTTAAAAAGCTTGGATCCATCTCACCAATTAGCCCGAGTGGATTACGGTCAGTTGGAATATAAACAGGTTTAGCACCATTCATAATTAACGCACCATTATACAGTGATTTATGATTATTACGGTCAAATAAAACTAAATCATCTGGTCGCAAAATTGCACTCGCACAAATATCATTTGAACCAGTCGTTCCATTAGGACAAAAATAAACCTTATCTGCATGATATACCTCTGCAGCTTTTTGCTCTGCTTCTAACGGAGAACCAGCGTGAGTCATCGTATCTCCTAATTCTGCCACCGTATCACTTGTATCCGCAAATAATAAATTATCTCCAAAAAACTTATTAAATACAACTCCTGCTGGATGTTTAGCATTATAACGTCCATTATGGTGACCAGGAGTTGTAAAACTTACAGGTCGTTTATCAGCAAAATTAATTAAATCAGTTAAAAATCGAGGAATCATTCTTTTTTCATATTCACTTGCACATTTTTTTATTTCCTCAGAAATTTTATCAGACTCTTTTACTACATCTACAACAACGATTGGAATATCAAGTGCAGAATCTTCTCGAATTTTAGTTGCAGTTTTGTCTTCATCAATACTATTTTTATCAATTACAATAGCTGCTAATTCTGCCCCATTTAGTTTTGAGTCCAGAGTAACAATTATCCATTCTTCAGGAATATACTTCATTAGATTTTTAGGTGCAGCAATTTTTAAATACTTCATATTCCTATCCTCCTTTTAATTGTCAAAATCATTTGCTATTTATCAAAATTAGATTAAACTATATTAGTATGTACATAAATTAATTATAACGTAAAGGAGAGAAAGCATGCAGTATAATGCTGGACTTAGCTGGAATAAAGCTCCTGGCAAATCATTCACTAATTTGAACTCAAAATAAGAAAGGAAAAATCAAATTATGAATGATTTAACAACAACTAAAAAACATTATATGAGCTGGCCAGTTATTGCCTTATTAGATTTCGTTACTATTATTAGTTTTGAAAATATTTTCTACCCTTTTCAAAACCAAGGACTTTCTGTTGTCGTTTCCTGGATCTTCCTTTTATTCTCATACGTTATCCCTTATGCATTGATTGCAACTCAATTGGGATTAACTTTTGGTGGAGAAGAAGCTGGAGGTCTTGCCTCTTGGATTCGTCGTGGAACTCACAGTGATCTCTTCGGTTATGTCACATCTTGGATGTATTGGACACAAACCATTCCTTATTTAGTTGATGTATCAAACTCTGTTGTTGTATCAATTAGTTGGATAATTTTAGGAAATGCCACTTTAAACCAACATATGTCAACCATGACATTTGGCTTAATGACATTTATTATCATCTTATTATTCATTATTTTTGAAAATAAAGTTAGAAACTCACTTGAAATTCTTTCCGTCATTGGTGGCGGTGCTATGTTCTTAATTTCAATGCTTTTTGTTTTCATGACAGTTTGGGCACTCACACATGGCGCTCATGTTGCTACTCATTTTAGTTTAGAAGCGTTTAAGCCAAGTTTCAGTCTCCATTATTTCTCAACAACTGGACTACTAATTTTTGCGATGTCTGGTGCTGAATTAGCTGCCCCATACATTAGTCGTTTGAAAAATCCCAATCGTGATTTTCCTAAAGCGATGTGGGCACTTGCATTAATGACTGCTTTCTTGACCATTTTTGGAACATTAGCTCTTGCTGTTTTCTTTAATGCAAATCATATTCCAGCTGATTTCAAGATGAATGGTCCATACTATGCATTTAAATTGTTAGGTGAACAATGTGGAATGGGTAAATCATTGATGTATGTTTTTGCATTTGTTCAATTATTCTTTATGTTAGCTCAATTAGCTATTTTAATTGATGCTGCAAGTCGTGTATTTGCTAGCGATACAGCTTCTAAATACATGCCAAGTTGGCTAACTAAGAAAAACAAAAATGGTCGTCCAATTAACAGTTATATTTTAACTGCTGGGATTAGTTTATTAATTTTATTATTAAGTGGTACTCTTCCTAGCATTAACTCTATTTATAACTGGCTATTAAATCTAAATGGGATTGTTTCTCCATATAAGACTGCATTAGTTTTCGTTGCATTTATTGCCATTAGATGGCATCAAGATGAATTTAATTCAAGTTATGTATTTATTAAAAACCGAAAAGGTGCTTTAGCTGTCGGTTGGTGGTGCTTCCTCTTCACATTTATTTGTGCAACCATGGGATTTATTCCACAGGATGCTGAACCAGGAACTGCCACATTTGATCATCAACTATTAATGAATTTCCTAACTGTAGGATTCTTAATTGTTCTTGGATTCCTTCTTCCTTGGCTACGTAAACTTGAATTAAAAAGAAAAGAAAAAAATATTGAATAAATAAAAAAAGCAGGTTAACTAACCTGCTTTTTTAATATTCTTCGCCATCTAAATAATGATTATAATATTCTACTATAACATCATTATCGCTAACTTTAAGCTTTGTAATTGATCCATTTTGAGGTCCATTCACTGGAGCATTATATTTAGGAGCAAATTGATTTACAATAGTTCGAATCGTTAAACTATGACTTACTAATAAAATATTTTCTCCATTTTGATGGTGTTTTCTCAAATAATCAAATCCCTGATTAATACGGGTTACAAAAGTTTTATCATTTTCAGCATCGTGAAATGGATCAGTTTCATGTAATAAATCACGAGTAGCTGCAAAACCTAATTTATCAATAATCTCATAATATGTTTTTGCATCATGAGGTAATCCAGCCATTGTCCAAGTTTGGCCTGCATCAGCACCTTCAAAATATCCAAAATTTTGTTCACGAAAATTCATTAATTCAAATGTTTGTGGAATTTCATTTTGATTTTCGCTCAATATGAAATCTCTCGTTTTCATTGCACGCAATGTATCGCTGCTATATGCTGCATCAAATTTTATTTCACTTAAATGCTTCCCTGCTATCTTAGCATCAGCAATTCCTTTTTCTGTTAGTGGTGAATCACACCATCCTTGAAGTCGACGATATTTATTGATCATCGTTTGACCATGACGTGTTAAATAAATTGTAAAATTCATATCTTTTCCTCTCATTTTGCTAATACTCGTATTTTAACATATTAGATTTAAGAATTTTTAATTAAGGTTATTTAAAAATCCAGGATTTTATACGTTTTCTAAATAAAAATAACCTATAATCTGGATGGATTATATTTTTTAGGAGGTATAAATTCATGCATGGATTTATTGGAGAGTTCTTCGGAACAATGATTTTAACCGCTCTCGGTTGTGGAATCGGTGCAGGTATTAATTTAAAAAACACATATAACCGTAGTCAAAATTGGTTATTTGTATCATTAGGTTGGGGACTAGCTATTACATTCGGTGTTTATGTTGCTGGAACACTTGGTTCACAAGGTTTTATTAACCCTGCTATTACTTTAGGTTCAGCAATTTTTGGTCTTTTTCCATGGAGTAATGTATTACCATATTTAGCTGGTGAATTTTTAGGCGCTTTTGTTGGTGCAGCACTTGTCTTAATTCAATATTATCCTCATTTCAAAGCATCTAAGAATGAAGCAGAAGGTAACTCAGTTGGTATTTTTGCAACAGCTCCTGCTATTAACAGTCCTATTTTTAATCTTCTTAGTGAAATTATTGCCTCATTTATTTTTATTTTCACTTTATTAAACTTAGGTAACTTCACACAAGGATTAAAGCCATTAATTGTTGGTTTAATCATCACAGTTATTGGTATGGCTTTAGGTGGAACAACAGGTTTCGCTGTTAACCCTGCACGTGATTGGGGTCCTCGTTTGGCTTATACTATCTTACCAGTACCAAATAAGGGAAAAGCTAACTGGGCATATGCATGGGTACCAATGGTAGGTCCAATCATTGGTGGTATTCTTGCTGCAGCTTTACGTGTGGTATTGATGTAATAAAAAAGACTGGATTAAATCCAGTCTTTTTTTTATGCTCTTTTTGAATCAAATAGTAATTTTAATGTTTTACCTACCCCATCATGGTTATTATCTGCAATTGAAATCATTGTTGCTGATTTTTTTATTTCATCTCTCGCATTTTCCATTGCTATCGCTACTCCTGCAATGTTGAACATTGATAAATCATTTTCTTCATCCCCTAAGACAATGATATCTGCAGACTGAATATCCAATGCTTGAGATAAATGTAAAATTGCATTTCCTTTACTTACATTTTTTGGAAGAAACTCTAAGAAAACAGGTGCACTTCTTACAATTTGAAAATCCTTAAAGAAATCTGCTGGAATATTCTCGATTTGCTTTGTAATTACTTGAGGTTCATCTACCCACAAATATTTTTGCACATGTTCACTTTTCAAAAAACTATAATCATTCACTTTGTGAAAAATTAACTGACTATTCTTACGATCAATTTTTTTATAGACTGATTCTTTTCCGTTTATGATATATGAATTACTTGAGCTAGTAATTATCTCACCATTAACATTCAAAGAATGAGATAGTTTAGCAATTTGCATTACCTCTTGATTATTTAAGTAACCTGCATCAATGACATTTTCCGTTGATAAATCATATGTTCCACCACCATTAAACGCAATTGCATATTGACCCTTTTCCCCCATAAATTTAATTCTTTTAAATATGGCTCAATACCTGTAATTGCTCTTCCTGAACATAACACAATTTTATGTCCCATATCACTTAATTTAATTAATTCCGCCTTAGTTTCTGGCATAATTCTTTTTTTATCATCCGTTAAAGTTCCATCAATATCAATTGCAATTATTTTCCTTTGCATAAATTAAATCCCCTTTAAATAAATGTAATCGCTTTATATATTATTATATCGTGTTATTTCAAAATAAAAAATACAAGGGATATATTCCTATATCCCTTGTACTCACTATTCTTAATATTATAATGCTTCGCTAATTCCCTTATTAACTGCCTGCTTTTCAGCATTAATTAAATCAACTTTACCCTTGATTACCTTTACATCCATTTCAATTTCACGTGTTAGTCCGGGAGTATTTAATTTTGGCTCAAAGAATGCTTTAAATTCTTTATACCGTTTTTCAGTATCAAATGTATTAGCTGTGACAGTGATATATGTATGGAATTCCATATCACCACCAACCGTTTCATTCATCCAATTCCAATTATCTCGCATCCAATCCCAAGCAGCTTGTTGCCCATCATTATTTTGCAATAAGCCTAAATACCATTCTCGTAAATCTTGTGGTTTGATAGTATCTGCATTCTTGAATTCTTGCAATAATTTTTGGACAAATTGTTTATCTGTGGTTGCAGTTAAAGCAACACTAAGGTCACGTTGGTATATCCCATCACTTGTTTGGCGATACTCATTCAAAAGTTTTTCATATAGTTTTTCGTTTCCATAATTAGTAACTTCACTCATCATTACCGCAGCACGCACACTTGCTGGAATATTTATAATATTATCTTGATATTCAGTAAATAATTTATGTGCTGCTTCAATTGCTTTTTCATTTTTACCATATAATGCTGCCTTAACAATTGTTGGACGACCTAAAATTGCATCATTATCATCTTTTGATGTAGCTTTTATTCCCAACTTAGCAAATTTACTTTCACTTAATTGATTAAATAAAGCACGTAAATTTTTCTCATCTTGAGAATCAGGTGTAACAAATTTCTTTAAATCATCAGCAATTTCAAATAAAGCATCATTAACAATATATGATTGATTGTCCTTAAAGTGACCCATTAATGGAATTAATGCTGAATATGATATCTCACGTCCCTTAGCAAGTAAATGCATATCTTGTAATAATTCACGTTGACTAATTGCATCCAGTTCATCAAGATGCTCTAAAATATCATTAAGTAATGTTTCATCATATTTTACAATAAAGTGAGAATTATTATCTACATTAAGAATTAATGGCTTATTATTGTTCTTTTGTTTTAATTCTTGATAATTTCCAAGATCTAAGGTTGTATCCTTCATTAATTCAGGAATAGTTTCATAATTACTATTCAAAGGAATTTGCCATTTCCGTCCCATATCTTTACCTTCACCAATAAAGAACTGTTTCTGTGATAATTGTAAGTTTCCATCTACAATCTTAGCAGTTACAACGGGATACCCAGGTTGATTCAACCATGATTTCATTACTGCACTAACGTCAATTCCTGAAGCATCGCCTAGTGCCTTCCATAAATCTTCACCAACAGCATTGCCATATTTATGAGCTTCAAAGTAGTTCTTTAAACCTTTGCGTAATGCATCATCGCCAATTAAAGAACGTACCATTACAAGCATTCTTGAACCCTTAGCATAAACAATTGCTCCATCAAAAATTGCATCAATATCAGCGGGATCTTCTACTTCAACGTGTACAGGTTGAACTCCATCAATTGCATCACGATTTAATGCCATTGGTACTTCTTTTTCTTGAAATACTTCCCACATATGCCATTCAGGATGAATTGCATCACTTGATACATATTCCATCATGTTAGCAAAACTTTCATTTAACCATAAATCATCCCACCACTTCATTGTTACTAGATCACCAAACCATTGATGAGCTAATTCATGAGTAATATCAGTAGCATTATGTTGTTTAATACTCAAAGCTGCATTATTAGGATCCAATGTTAGGAATGCTTCCCGATATGTAATTAAGCCCCAATTTTCCATTGCTCCTGCTGAAAAGTCTGGTAGTCCTAATTGCCATGAATGAGGCAAAGGATATTTAGTATCATAATATTTTTCATAAAATTCGATAGCGTTTTTAGCAATATCTAACGCAAAGTCAAGTTCATCTTCTTGATGTGCAGGAGAAGCGAAAACGCCAATTTTAATGCCATCTGATGTTGTTGTTTTTTTACTTACCATCTCACCAAAGGCAAATGCAATTAAATAGGATGACATCTTTTTAGTTGTTTCAAAATAATGAACACCCTCTACACATTCTCGTTCAGGCATGTTAGCTAAAATAGTTTCACCTGGCTTTTCATCAAATTTAATTGCCATGTCAAAAGTTGCTTTAGCTTCTGGTTCATCAACACATGGAAAAGCTTGACGAGCAGCAGTACTTTCAAATTGAGTACCAATAATTTGTTTTTTAATACCATCAACCTCATAATAGGAAGGGTAAATTCCCATCATAGTATCAGTTAATTTGGCATTAAATTCAATTTCAAGAGTAGCACTCCCCAATTGATCGACTTCAATACGAATAGCTTCATTATCCTTATCGTAGATAAAAGCAGCATCTTTGCCATTAACGCTAACAGATGTGATATTCATATATTTTTCATTAATTCCAATATTTGAATCTAAAGCTTCACCTTCAATTGAAACTTTACCAGAAAAGACTTTCTTTTCACGGTTAATATCTAAATAGATATTATAATGACTAGGTCTATATAGATCATATAAATGTTCTTTTTGACTCATTACAATCATCCCTAAATTAATTTATATTCATCCAACTAGCTTGAGTATAGGCCAATTGGAAACGGATTTAAAGAAAAAGATTTGTGCGCTTTCATTTTGATTTTAATTAATCTCATAAAACATTTGACACTATTAAAAATACAATTTAAACTTGTTTAATATACGATATTTTATATAACAAAAAGTTCAAAAAGCAATAAATTATATAACTAAATTAGAAAGGAGCGCTAGAGATATTTCATATATCATAGCGCTTTCCCTTTTCAGGGGTACTACCAAGGATTTATGAAAAAGAAAATTTTACTTTATATTAAATGGTCTACTATTATTTTTGCTCTTATTGCAGGGTTCGTAATGACATTCAATCAACCTTTAACTAATTTTTTTATTGAGAGTTATCATCCTATAATTTATAAAGATAATAAGACTTCTCAAAATAAAATTCCTTATCAATGGGATGATGTAAAACCTATAAATCTTTTTACTGTTATTAAAGCACGGATTTATCATCCTGAAATACATGTTATCGGTGGAATATATAATGAAAAATTAGGCCTTAATGTTCCAATTGCAGAAGGCGTTAATAATTCTATTTATGCTTTATGTGCAGGAACTTTAAAGCCTAATCAAAAATTTGGCGAGGGAAACTTTACTCTTGCTGCTCATAATGTTCCTACAAGTAAGAATGCTTTATTTACACCATTGTATAAGAAAGCAAAAATTGGTGATATCTTATATGTAACCAATTTTAATAAAGTTTATAGCTATCGAATATATGCTAAATCTACTATTTCTGCTTATAATCAAACTATTTTTCAAAATAGCAAATTCTCTAAACTCACATTGATTACATGTAGTGATTCAAACAACACAAAACGAATTGTTTTTCAAGCAAAACTAGTTAATACTAAAAGTTATAATGACGTTTCTAAATCAACTCGAGCTTTTTTAGATGCAAAATATACTGTTAGATATTCTCGTTGGGATATGCTATGCCTAAATCCCTGGGATTCTTCTTTTAAAGAAAAAAACCTTATTAATAAATAACTTCCATGATAATTCATGGAAGTTATTTTTATAAATGATTAATCTTCTTCATAAAAGTGTGACTTATCAATTAAACTCATTGATTTTCCAATTTTCTTTACTAATTCAGGAGCATCTAATGGTTTAGTTTTGATGATAACAAAATGTGCTTTACTGTGATCATCAGCAATTTTTTTCATAATTTCAAGCATTTCTTTTTTAGTTGTAGCGACATTAATGTCCATGGTTTCTTTAGTAATGCCTAAAGCTGCTGGAATCTTTGTATAATCCCAACTTGCAATATTATTATATTGAGCGTGAGGACCATGAATTACACGTTCAATTGTATAACCACTATTATCAACTAAAAAGATGATTGGTTTTAAATGATGTCTTTGAATTAGACTTAATTCTTGAATTGTCATTTGAGCAGAGCCATCACCAATTGATAGTATATGCCGTCCTTCAGGATCAGCAATTTGACTTCCTAAAACAGCTGGAAGTGTATATCCAATTGATCCCCATAAAGGTTGAGCTTCAAAATCAACACCCTTTTTTAGGTTCATAAAGGACAAGCCATATTGTGAAGTTCCTGTTTCAGTGTAAATTGTATCATTATCTTGCATAAAGTTTTTAAATGCATACATATATTGCTCTAGATTTAATTCTTTAGCATCATTGTCCTCATATTTAACATCTGGACGAACATTTTGTAAACCTGTGCTGTCAAAATCAAAAACAAAATTCTTTGCATAAACATCTTTAATTAAGTTATTAATATTTACTCCTCGGCTCTTCACACCAAAGAAGTCAGTATTGTCTCCATTGAGAATAACCGTATCTTTTTGTGTAAAACATTGAGTGAAACTACCAGTATTCACATCGATTAATTTACTACCAAAGACAATTACTAAATCACTCTGATCAACGTAATTTAGTACTCTCTTATCACCATAATTAGGATAATATGTTCCAATAAAGTATGGATTTTCTTCATTAATTGATGATTTTCCAAGTAACAAAGTTGCAACTGGAATATGTGTCTTATTAATTAATTTTTCAAATGCTTCTTTAGCTCTGAATGTCATAATTTCATTTCCAGCTAAGATTACTGGACGTTTAGCTTGTTTTAATTCATCAATCAATCTCTTAGCTACACGTTTGGTATGATCTGTATTTTGCACTGTTAAATTTAAAGGTGCACTTGGAGCAGCAATCATACTATGAGCAACATCTAACGGTAATGAAATATATACAGGACGTCTTTTTATGATAGCTGTTGTAATTGCACGGTCAATTTCTACCCCTGCATTTTCAAAACCTAATAAGGCTTGTGTTTCAGTAAATTGTTTATAAGCACGATATGAGCGTTTAAAATTACCAGTTGCATCTGTGTGGTGCATTAACATTTTGTTTTCTTGTACTTTTGTTGTTGGTGCACCGGTAATTGCAATTACTGGAACATGTTCAGCAAAACTTCCGGCAATTCCATTTAAAGCACTTAATTCTCCAACATCAAATGTTGTAATTAAAGCTCCTGCACCTTTCTTTCGTGCGTAACCATCAGCAGCATAAGCCGCATTCAATTCATTACAATCACCAACCCAGTTAACAACATCACTTTTTTCAACGTCATCTAGAAATGATAAGTTGTAATCTCCAGGAACTCCAAAAATATCATCAATTCCCACTTCGTGTAATCGTTGAATTAAATAATCAATAACTGTGACTTTTTTCATAATAAGTCCTCCCCAAAATGTTTTATAAAGCTCAATTAATCGCTTAGACAGGTATCCTCTTTTATTTTAAATTTTTAATGAAACTTAAAACATCCTGATTAAATTCAGTTGGCTGCTCCGCCATTACGCAATGCCCAGTTTGATCAATTGCAATATGTGATACAAATTTAGGATTTTCCTGACACATCACATCTGCATACCGACCATCGTAAAATGGACTCTGATTAGCCGTGATTAATAAAACTGGAACCTTTGCGTTAACTATATCTTTACGCCAATCAACCCTAACATGGCTATATAACAATTTTTTATTTAATTGCCAATCGAAAGGAAATTGTCGCTGGGCATTTTTAACTTTTTGACGTGTTTTATCGGTTACGCCATGGAGTGTTTGTCGTATATGTGGTAGTTGTTCTGCCTTAGCTCGACAATTAGTTCTTGTTGCATGCATAAATCCATAATGCCATTCATCGTCTTCTACCATTTTAGGAGACTGATCAACCGCAACTACTGCTTTAACTAAATTTTGATATTGACCTAAAATACCATATGCAACTGATGCTCCCATCGAATGTCCTACGATAATTGGTTTCTGTTTGCACAAATGTTCAATAAGTTCTTTTAAGTCGCGCACCAAAACAAAAATATCTGATAGATTCTCATCAATTTGTGAAGCTCCATGATTTCGCTGATCATATGTGATTACACGAAATCCATGTTCCACAAAGAAATCAATTTGTTCAGTCCAAATTTCCTGACACCCACTAAATCCATGAACAAAAATAATTGGCATGCCATTACCATATTCTTGATAATTTAATCGAATCCCATCACTTGTGATAAAGTCCATCTTTAAAAATCCTTTCTACCTCATCAACAAAAATTGTTAATATAAGTAAGTCTGCACTTCCACCCAGACTCAAATTTCGTTTTGTAAAATCTACTTGTAATTGAGCCAAAAACTCTCGTCCTTTTTCAGTCAAAGTTGCCCCTAAATCAAAGAAATGATCAATTTGGCAATTTTTCCATTCAATTATATTCAAGTCTTTAGCTCGTTTAATCAGAGTTGAATCTTCTGTATGCCGTGCAATCTGCATTAATGTAACAATGTAACGATCATTTAAAGGTAAATCTTTAGCAATATTAAATGTCTTTAAGCCATAATCAAACACTACAGGATAGCCCGCTGCTGCTTCAGCACGAATGCCACCTAATTTATACTTATAGTATTGCTTTTCTCCAGCAGTTGGAGTAGTAGATTGTTTGCTAAAATCTTCCTTTATCAAATTGACCAGCATTTTTTGAATAATATTTTGGATGTTTTTTTCAGTCAGTTTAGCTTGGTTTAATCCAATACTTACAGCTGCAGTCATAATCCCAAGTGAAAAAACGACACCCTTATGCGTATTAACATTTGCAGTCGTTGCAAACATTGTTTTTTCTGCACGTTTTCCCAAAGTCCTTAATTCTTCAAAAACCTCTTGATATGAATTTCCATGATAATTTAATCCTGCATATGCACATTGTTCTAAATAATTTTGAATTGCTAATGCACTTTTGATAAATAAAAAATGATCCATATCTGGATGTGATCCATGTTCTAAAGGATCGACTAACCCCGGTTTAGGCCATACAGTCACTTCATCTATCATTGCTTTTACACCAATTTGAGATAGTTGATATGCAACTTGTGATTTTTGTGTACTAATTAACGTCTCAGAAATTAAAGTTGTTACCTTACTTTGCAGTTTTTCAAGTGAATGCTTTCGTGAACGTGCACATTCCTTTGCATCCTGATCACACAATAAGCATTTTCGCGGATCTTGATGAAGTTGTTCACGTGAAATAGAAACGACTTTTTCATGAAACAATGTAAGTACATCTAAATCAAATAATCGCCGTTGTTTAGCTGATTCCTCAAATTGAGTTGTCACTTGTTTCACGTGAAAACTATCTAATTTAATCAAATAAAATCTTTCAGGACCACTTGCTGCCGTCAGCCATTCTTCAGCAACTTTATAAAGCACACCCTTTTGTTGTAATTGATGTTCAAAGCAAAGCAATTCATCTATAAAAAATTGAGTAATTAATTTACTATTTTTAATTGGGCCTGGAATATTTAATTTAGCACTTACTAAAGTATATTGTGGATTTTTTTCAACTAATCGTTGTTGTAATTCTACTCGCCGATCTCTACTTGCTAGTATCTGTTGAATATCTTGTTTTTGTCCATGTCCAAAAATTTCCATACTTTGCTGATCCTTAATCTTTAATTTCTTTTACCTCATCAATAATTGTACCATCGCGATATTCAATCATTGCAACTGTTTTGTCTTTATATTGTAATGGTTCTGGTTTACCTACAATTTTCTCTGCTTTTTGTTGTAATTCTTCAATTGTCATCAATGGAATACTTGGCACTTTTGCAAAAATATCAATCAAGTCTTTACGTTTAGGATTTACAGCTACTCCAACTTCCGTAACTAAAACATCAATTGATTCGCCTGGCGTAACAACCGTTCCTACCTTAGGAACAATAGTTGCAATTCTACCACGAGTTAATGGTGCGGAGATAATTGTCATCTTTGCAGTGGCTGCATCTTGATGGCCACCAATTGCTCCCCGCAAAAGACCATTCGATCCTGTCATTACGTTAACATTAAAATCAGTATCAATTTCTAATGCTGATAAAATGCAAACATCTAGCTGATCAACCATTGCTCCTTTATTGTCAGCATCTGCATACCATGATGCATCAATTTCCTGTTGATTAGGGTCATTTTTCATAGAATCAGCAGCACCCTTATCAAAATCTTGAACGTCCATTAATTTATGAACTAATCCTTCTTTGAGTAGATCTACAATTGGAGTAGTAATTCCACCTAAAGCAAATGAAGCTGTGATTTGTTTATCTATCATTGATTGACGTAAAAAGCGTGCAACAGCTAATGCCGCCCCACCTGAACCTGTTTGGAATGAAAATCCTTCCTTAAAGTATGGTGAATGTGTAATAACATTATTAACCATTTTAGCTATCTTCAAATCTTTTGGATTTTTAGTAAAACGAGTTGCTCCAGAACCAATTCGATCAGGATCTCCCACTTTATCAACTTTTACTACATAATCAACTTGTGTTTGCTTAATTGAAGCTGGCGTATTAGGATAATCCACTATATTATCGGTTAACAAAACTACACGATCAGCATATTGTGCATCAATTAAAGCATAACCTAAAGAACCAAATGCTGCATCTCCTGTCATTCCATTAGCATTACCTAATCGATCTGAATTAGGAACTCCTAGGAATGCCACATCAATTTTTGTTTCGCCATTTTCGATTGCACGTGCACGACTTCCATGAGAACGTAAAATAACAGGGTCATTTAATATTCCATGAGAGACTGCATCTCCTAATGTTCCACGCATTCCAGATGATTCAATATGTGTAATTGCTCCTGCCTTAATCCCTTCAATTACTTTTTCATTCATAATATTAGTGATTGATGATGGAGCAAGTGTTAAATCTTTAATTCCTTGGTTAATAATTTCTGTCATAACTTGATTAAAGATAAAGTCACCTTCACGCAAATGGTGATGAAATGAGATTGTCATTCCATCCTTTACAGTTTCACGGATAACTTCAGCTAAGGAATCAGTTACCTTATCATTTCCTGTTGAAACATGTACTTGAGGAGCTACACGTTGAACAACTGGATTTCCAATTTCAGTTGTTTTAAAAGGTTGATACCCATTTTTAGTCATAATATCGTCAGATAAAACTCGGCCTAAACTATTCTTCAATGTACTCGCCCTCCTCATTTAATAATCCTGAAGCTTTTGCTAATCTAATTACTCGTTGTGCACGTAAAACAACAGGCCGGTCAACCATTTGACCATTCATTGATATTACTCCTGAACCATTTCGATGGGCTTCTTCGATTGCCGCTTGAACATCTAATGCATCTTCAATTTCATCTTTAGTTGGTTCATAGATTTTATTTACAAGATCAATTTGTCGTGGATTAATTAATGATTTCCCATCAAATCCTAATTCGTGAATATGTTCAACTTCTTTTTTAAAGCCTTCTTCATCGTTCATATTTGTGAAGACTGTATCAAAGGCAGCAATCCCTGCTGTTCTTGCAGCATTTAAAATCATATTCCGTGCAAACTCTAATTCAGCACCATCAGGATAACGATGTGTTTTCAAATCAGTTGTATAGTCTTCAGCTGACAAAGCCATTCCAATCATTCGATCAGTTGATTCAGCAATCTCTAGCACATTCATTACACCTTTTGCACTTTCAATTGCTGCCATTACATGCGTTGATCCTTTTTTACGATTAAACTTTTCCTCAGCTTCTTCAATTACTTCAACTAATTTTTGCATCATTTCTTTTGATTCTGTTTTAGGTAGTCGAATTACATCTACGCCAGCCTTAACCATTGCAAAAACATCTGGTTTGAAATATTTAGAATTAATATCATTTACCCGAACTACTAATTCTGCATTACCATAATCTTGCGTTTGAAGTGCTTCATATACTAAAATTCTAGCTGCATCTTTTTGCATTAAATCAACGGAATCTTCCAAGTCAAACATTATTGAATCTGCTCCATAAATTCCAGCATCTTTAACCATTGCTGCGTTATTTCCTGGAACAAACATCATTGTTCGCCGTAATCTTTCTTCCATAATCAGAGCACCTCCCAATTAGGTTCATCACTAGTTTCCAAAGCACGTTGAACCGCAGTCATTACACGCGCTTTTATCACACAATCTAGTGCCCCTTTATCAATTGCTTTTACGTTAGCATTTTTAATTCCATATGATTCAATTGTTTCTGTAATTACTTTACGAATTTGATTTCCATATAACTTTTCAACTGATGAGTCTAATTCAATTTGAATTCCATGGTCTCCTTTGCTGATTGTAATTTGAATATCAGAAGACTCTACTGTCCCAGCAAGTGCTGTTTTCTTAATTTCCATTAAACTACATCCTTTCCTTAATACGTTTTTGCAAATCACTTAAATGTTCTTTAATAAACTCAAATGTGGTTGGTACTACTAAATGTTTTATTGTTGAAAGATCATTTTGTTTGATTGCTTCACGTACTTTAGTTGCTGTTATAATATCATTTTGATCATTACGTGCACGCTCGATTATTTTGACTTTCACTTCAGGTGGTAATACCTTCATTAATTCTTCATTGTAGACATCTGTCGTTTTCGAATATGGTTCACTGCCAAGGTAACGGTATTTAATATTTAATGGTTTAGCGATTTTCTCTTTAAATAAAGTTGCATCTAACTTAGCTTGATATCTTCCCACATTTTGATCATCTTTCAAAAAGTAAGCTGGAAAGGTAGCATAACTAACCATGTATTCTTTTCCTGGAACAACGAAAACATTATCTAAATCTTTGGTCCCTGTTTGAACTAATTTGAAACGTTCATCGTATGTAAACAATGAAACATTTTGACTAACAACAAAAACATAAACTACATCATTTTCCTTACTTGCAGTTTCCACTAAATAACGATGTCCCTTAGTAAAAGGATTTGCATTTGCAACAATTGCTGCAATTCGTTTATTTTGTGCATCTTTTACATGTGGCAATGTTTGAATGTAATCTGAAATATTAGGTGTTCCATTTTCTAAAACAGCACCATCTTCAACTTCTGCTAATTTATTAAAGCCTACATATTCAAAACTTTGAACATATTTAGGTTTAGTGAATACAAACAAATGGAAACGATTCATTGTAGCTGCCTGATTAACCAGATAACTTATTACCTGATTAAACATTGCCCCATCTTGTTGATATTTAGCATCAATTGCCACATATTTTAATACGTTGCCTGCAATTGAACCTGTTGCAATAATTTCTCTTTTTTCATTACTCCAAATAAAGGTTTTATCAATGGAAGTTAATTCTTGTTTAGCAAAACCACTAATATCATGCTTTACTAAAAAATCATGCCATCTATTGTAGTTTCGCTGTAAGTTGATATTAATTTCGTTGACTTGCATATATAATCCTCTCTGATTTCTAAATGAAATTCATAATCATCATAATAATAGGTACCACAATCACAAATAATACTGAGGTAGCTGCAACTAAATCTGTGGCAAATTCAACATCGCAATGATATTGATCAGCTAAAATTGGTAATACTGCTAATGATGGTGTAGCAGCTTGAATAATTAATGTTTTATGAAACATTGGATTAATTGAAATTCCCATATGTACGCCACATAAAATAATTAAAAACATAATAATTGGTGATACAATAAATCTTCCAATTAGCGAAATATTTAAACTCTTAGTAAATTTGATATTTGAGATTCCAAAATCACGTAGCATAATTCCAATATACATTAATGATAATGGTGTTACTAAATCTCCAATATCAGAAATTGTTCTTGTGATAAATGCAGGTAATTGAGTTGCTGCATTAGGCATCCAAATCAAAAATGGCAATGCAATAATGAATCCCCAAATTGGAGCAGGTAAAAAGTGTTTCCAACTAATTTTTACATTAGCATCCTTAGTGGTAGGATCATCTGCTGCAATTACCCAAACACCGACTGTCCAAATAATAATTGTATTTACAATATAGTAAACCAATAAGTAAGGGATTGATACATTTCCAAATAAAGCAACGTTTAATGGTAATCCAATAAATACGGTATTAGCACCGTTTATTCCGGTCATCATTAATCCACGTTGTCCTCTTGGAATTTTAAACGCATGAATTGCTATCCAACTAATCAAATAACCGATTGCAATTGATAAAATTGTATAAATAAGCCCCTTAGATAAATTTTTAAGTTGATCTAAATGGAATCTTTGTAACATTGACATAAAAATTGCACATGGTAAGGCAATTTTCATAATAAGTTGTGATAATCCTTTCGAGAAACGATCGCTAAACCATCCTTTAGCACGGCAGAAATATCCCACTGCCATCATAATTACAATTGAAATGACACTTTGAATTGAAGTCCAAAATACTTCCATTACAATTCCCCTCTTTTCTAAAAATATCTAACCTTTTTATCTGTTAGCAAAATCAATAATTGTTTGAGTAACAGTATCAACTACTCCATCATCAAAGACACCAGAAATAAATTTCTCTGCTGTTGGATTCTTTATACGATCACTTAATCCTTGCGAAATCGCAATTTCCAATTCTGGAGTAACTTTCTTAATCCCCGATTTTAATAATCCACGATATAACCCTGGAAATACTAATACATTATTTACTTGATTTGGATACTGACTTGAACCTGTTGCCATAATTTTCACACCTGCATCATGAGCAACTTGTGGATCAATTTCAGGTTTTGGATTTGCAAGTGCAAAAATAATTGGATTTTGTGCCATTTTCTTTACTTGATCTGCACTTAAAATATCTCCTACAGAAAGTCCAATAAATGCATCTACTCCCTCGATTGCATCATCTAAACTTTCAAACTTAGTTTTAATATCGCTTTCTTCTGCTAATTGTCGTTGATAACGATTATAATTAGTATCCTCTGCTGTAATTGGCCCCTCTTTATCAACTAAAATCAATTTAGTGATACCAGCAGCTAATAATAATTTTGCAGTTGCATATCCTGATGCTCCCACTCCGTTAATTAATACTTTTAGATCTTTGAGTTCCTTATGAGCTACTTTGCAAGCATTCATCAAGGCAGCTAATACAACAATTGCTGTTCCTTCTTGATCATCATGATATACGGGAATATCAACTAATTGTGCTAATTTTTCTTCCAATTCAAAGCATTTTGGAGCTGCAATATCTTCTAAATGAAAACCTGCAAAAGAATCTGCCAAGTTTTTTAGTGTTTCAACCTGTTCATCTACTGGAACCTGGTTTAATGCTAGAGGAACTGCATCTACACCCGCTAAATCTTTATATAGCAAAGCTTTTCCTTCAATAATTGGCAACCCACCTGCTTGTCCAATATTACCTAAACCTAAAACTGCTGAACCATCAGTTACAATCGCAACTAATTTTCCACTCATTGTATATTCATTTTTAGCTTGTGGATCTTTAGCAATTAATTTTGCAATTTTTGCAACTCCTGGTGTATATGCTTTCCCTAACTGTTCACGATCAGTAACATCAAATCGTGGTTTCATGCTTAATACACCAGGATTTTTACCACCATGCATTTTAAATATTTCATCATCTGTTGTTGTCATTATAATTAGTCCTTTCATTATGTTTATAAACTAAAATAAGGGTTAACGCAACTCTTTATTGAGTTGGTCACACCCTTATTCTACCAAATTATTTGCCTTTGATAACTTCTCGCCGTGGGTTTTTTGGCTTTTGGGCAGGAATAATAGTACCATTTTCTTCAAGTTCTTTGATTTGTTCTTCACTATATCCTAGTCCCTTTAAAATTTCATTATTGTTTTCACCTAAATCTGGTGCACGTTTATAATCTGGAACATAGTTTCCTAATTTAAATGGAATTCCTAATGTTTTATATTTACCACGGTTTCCACCTTCATCAATTGTAACAATTGTTCCATCTGCATTTAATTCAGGGTCATTTTCAATTTCATACCAATCAAGAATTGGTCCTACTGGAATTCCTACTTTACCTAATTTTTCTGTTAATTCATATTTATCATATTGCTTTGTATATGATTCAATTAATGGATATAATTCTTCTTTGTGTAATTGACGATGTTGCCAATCTTTAAAACGTTCATCATCAATCCATTCTGGATGACCCATTGTATTAGCAATTGTTTCCCAACTCTTATTGGAATTTTGAATAACAATATAGACATAAGCATTAGGATCCTTTTCCCATCCCTTAGCTTTATATGTCCAACCAATAACTTCTCCACCTTCTGTATTTTCAGCACGTGGAATTGCCTTTCCCCATTTGAAGTTAGGATATACAGCATAATGAGGTAATGCACCCAAATTATCTAACATTACTTGATCACGTAATTTAATTCGACATAAATCAAGTACTGCATTTTGCATGGATTGATATACATATGTTCCTTCTCCAGTATGTTCTCGTTGTAATAATGCAGCTAAAATACCAATTGTAAGGTGCATACCAGAATTACTATCCCCTAAAGCACCAGCTGACTGAGTTGGTACATTATACTTACCATCATTCCAACCTGTTGCAGAAGCTGCACCACCAGCTGATTGTGCTACTGGTTCATAAGCTTTAACATTTTCAAAACGTGAACCTTCGTTAAATCCCTTTAATGAAGCCATGATTAATCTTGGATTCATTTTGTGAACATCTTTCCAACCAAAACCGGCACGATCAGCAGCACCTGGACGTACATTTTCAACAAAAATATCTGCCTTTTTTAGAAGATCTGTCATGATCTTCTTTCCTTGATCGCTTTTAATATTTAATGTAAGTGACTTTTTATTAGCATTTAATTGAAGATAATACATTCCCCATGAATCTTTTATATCTAATAATTGATTTCTTGTTGGATCTCCACCTGTATCAGGTCGTTCAATTTTGATTACTTCTGCACCTAACCAAGCTAGTAGTTGTGTACATGATGGACCTGATTGTACTTGTGTCCAATCAACTACTTTAATTCCCTTTAAAGGCGCATATGTTGAATTATCTTCTGCCATAATAAAACTCCCCTTTGCAATAGTTATAAGTAATCACTTCTGCTATTAATTAGCATTTCCTTTGATTACAGTTTCATTCTAACACCACTGACAAAAAGGAGAGTTATTTTACATTTACTAAAATCAATTTAATTTAGTAACTTTTTTCAATAAAAAAATGGAGACCACTATAGTCTCCATCATCTATTATTCTTTTGATTCTTTAGCTAATCTTTCTTTTTTACGTTCATGACGAATAATTGCTTCTTGTTCTTCAATCTTCAAGTATTCATCACGGTGTAATTTACCTGGATTTAATTCTCTTAGTTTACCAGTTTTATCGTAAATAACCCATTCACAAAGATTTACAATATGATCACCAATTCGTTCCAACATTCGAATAACCATCAAGTAGCTAGTTGTTGCAACTGCAGTACTTGTTTCACGTTTCATGATTTCAATTAACAATTGATAAATGTTATAGTATTGTTCATCAATTTCACTATCTGACTTAGCAATCTTTTGTGCTTCTTCAGTATTATTTTGAATAATCGCATCTAGTGATTGTTCAAGCATACTACGAATATTTGCTGTCATTTCTGAAATCATATTTTCAACTTCTTCAATTCGATTTTGACCCTTTAATCGAATTGTTTCACGTGCAATCATAATTGCGTGATCACCAATTCGTTCCAAATCAGAACTAGCCTTCAAGATACTGATGATTTTACGGAAATCACGTGCAACTGGTTGTTGTAACGCAATCACTTTTAAGGCTCTTTCTTCCAATGAAATTTCATTATCATTGATTGTTTCGTCTCGATCAATTGTTTCTTCAGCTAATTTTTGATCGTGGTCAACAAATGACTTTGTGGCTTGATAAATTTGTTCACTAATATCAATCCCCATTTCATTGAAGCGTCCATTTAATTTTTTCATTTCATCATGAAAGATTTCTTTCATCGTTTCTCCGCCTTTCATTCCTCATTGTCTACAACTTATATTAGTCTATTATAATTAACCAAATCGACCATTTAAATAGTCGTTTGTTAATTTTTCTTTTGGATTTAAGAATAATTTAGCTGTTTTTCCTGCTTCAATCAAGTCACCATTCAAGAAAAATGCCGTATTATCTGAAATACGTGATGCTTGTTGCATGTTATGTGTAACAATAATAATTGTGTAATTTTTCTTAAGTTCGACTAACATTTCTTCAATCTTAGCATTGGATACTGGATCTAAGGCACTTGTTGGTTCATCCATCAAAATGATTTCTGGTTGAACTGCTAATACACGTGCAATACAGATACGTTGTTGTTGTCCTCCGGAAAAAGCTAAAGCATCTTTTTTCAAATTATCTTTAACTTCATTCCAAACAGCAGCTTGTCTTAAACTTTCTTCCACTCGTTGATCGATTTCATCTTTATCTTTTATTCCCTTTAATTTTAATCCAAAAGCAATATTATCATATACTGATAAAGGAAATGGATTAGGTTGTTGGAATACCATTCCGACCTTTTTTCGTAATTCAACTACATCTAATTTAGGACTATAAATATCTTGTCCATTTAACTTGAAACTACCTGTAATGGTTACATTTTCAATCAAATCATTCATTCGGTTTAAGCAACGTAAATAAGTTGACTTACCACATCCTGATGGCCCGATCAACGCTGTAATTTCTTTTTCGTTGAATCCTAAATCAAAGCCATGTAATGCTTCCTTTTTACCATAATACAAGTGTACATTTTCGGTTGTCAAAATTTCCAATTGCTCTCACCTCTTATCCAAAGTTTCCAGAAACATAATCTTCTGTCAATTTAATATGTGGATTTGTAAAGATATTCTTTGTCTTATCGAATTCAATAATACGTCCCATATTGAAAAATGCAGCGTAGTCACTACTACGTGATGCTTGTTGCATGTTATGTGTAACAATAATAATTGTGTATTTTTTCTTTAATTCTTGTAAAGTTGCTTCAACTTTTCGTGTTGAAATTGGATCCAGACCACTTGTTGGTTCATCTAAAAGTAAAATATCTGGTTCCATTGCGATTGAACGTGCAATACATAATCGTTGTTGTTGCCCACCTGATAATGCTTTAGCGTTTTTATCAAGTGAATCTTTAACTTCATCCCATAAGGCAACTGCCTTCAAACTTTTTTCTACTTTTTCTTCTAGTACTTTTTTATCTTTAATACCATTATATTTCAATGCGTAAGTAATATTTTCACGAATTGATTTATAAAATGGATTTGGGTGTTGAAATACCATTCCAATATGTTTTCTAAGTTCATAGATATTAATATCATCATTATTAATATCTAAATCACGATACATAATTTTTCCTTCTACCCGTGCAATTCCGTCATTCATTCGATTTAATGAACGTAAAAATGTTGATTTACCACATCCTGATGGTCCAATCAATGCTGAAATTTTGTATCTTGGAAAACAAATTGTTCCATCTGAAAAAGCTTGTTTCTCACCATAAAAAACAGCTAAGTCTTCAGTTGAAAGGGCCACTTCTTCATTGATTTTTCTAATATATGTTTCTTGTGTCATAATTATCTATCCTTATCTGTAGCTGTTAATTTCCGATAAACGAGATTTCCAATCCAACGAGCACCAAAGTTGAAAATCAAGATTACAATAATCAACACTGCTGCTGAACCACTAGAAACTTGGTGGGCATCAGATAAAATTGATTCTGTATTAACTTTCCAAATGTGAACCGCTAATGTTTCTGCTGGTCTGAAAATATTTAATGGACTTGTTTCTGAAAATGGATTCCAGTTAGCATAATTAATTACTGAGTTACTTTGTCCTGCTGTATAAATTAGAGCAGCAGCTTCACCGAAAATACGTCCAGCACTTAAAATAATTCCTGTAAGGATTTCTGGTAACGCACATGGGAAAACAATACCTGTAATTGTTTTCCATTTTGAAATTCCTAATGAGACTCCAGCTTCTCGTTGGTCACGTGAAACGGATCGGAATGCATCTTCAATACTACGAGTCAATAAAGGTAAATTGAAGAATGTTAATGTTATTGCCCCGGAAATAATTGAGAAACCAATTTGGAACTTAATTACAAACAATAAATAACCAAATAAACCAACAACAATTGAAGGTAAGGAGCTTAATAATTCGATAATTGTTCTTAAAAAGCTTGTAAACCAATTATCTTTTGCATATTCAGCTAGATAAATCCCTACTCCTAAAGCAATTGGAAAAGAAATTAATGTTGTTAAGATCAAAATATATACTGAGTTAAAAATTTGATCACGAATTCCTCCCCCAGCTTCAAATGATTCACTTACACTTGTTAAGAAGTGCCAAGACATATCAGGTAATCCTGTAACTAAAATATAGCCAATCAAGAAAACCAATAATAAAATTAATAGGCCTACAATGCCATAAATTACTTTTTTGGCAACCTTATCGCTTGTTTTAGGATTCATCGCTTAATTGCTCCTTTCCGTGTAATAAATCTAATCAAGAGGTTAAATGCTAGTGACATAATTAATAGGACTAATGCCAATGACCACAAAGCATTATTTGAAACTGTTCCTAAAACAGTATTACCCATTTGACTTGTTAATTGACTAGTTAATGTTGCAGTTGGTGTTCCCAAACCTTCTGGCATTAATACCGCATTTCCGATAACCATTTGTACCGCTAAGGCTTCACCAAAGGCACGTGTCATTCCAAAAATAATCGCTGTTAAAATTCCTGGCATTGCTGCTCGTAAGACAATCTTGTAAATTGATTGCCATTTAGTTGCACCTAAAGCTAAAGCAGCTTGACGATAACTAACGGGAATTGCTTTTAAACTATCTGCAGTTAAAGAAATTACTGTTGGTAAAATCATGACAAATAGTACTAATGTTCCGGCTAAAATCCCAAAACCAGTTCCACCAATTAATTTTCTAACGAGAGGAACTACAACCATTAATCCGATGTATCCATATACAACAGAAGGAATCCCTACAAGTAATTCAATAACAGCACGTAATGCTTTAGTTCCTTTTTTAGGAGCATATTCTGTCATAAAGATTGCTACTCCGATTGCAAAAGGTGTTGCTAATACCGCAGCTAAAATCGTTACTAAAAAAGAAGTAGTAATCATTGGTAAAGCACCAATTAACTTATGGCCTGGATCCCACTTAGTTCCAGTAAAGAATTGCGCAATACTCAAATGATTTTCTGTAAATGTTGCAATCCCTTTGCTTGTAATGAAGTATAAAATTGAAGCAATCAATACAACAATTAAACTTAAACAAGCGTAACATAAAATTTTCCCACGGCGATCTTCTGCCATTTGTCGTGACTTAGATAAAAGTTTATTCTTTATTTCATCCATAACTCTACTCCTTACTTCTTAGGAATTACTTGCCCTTCTGGGGTCTTTTCAACTTGCATATCGTGAATACTAATGTACTTCATTTCTTTAACTAAACTATTTTGAACCTTATCAGATAACATAAATTCTAAGAACTTCTTAGTTTCACCTGTTGGTTTTCCTTTAGTATACATATGTTCATATGACCAAATTTTCCATTTGTTAGTTTCTACATTTTCACTAGTTGGTTTTACACCATCAATACTTAATGATTTAATTCCCTGACTTCTTAAATATGAAAAAGAAATATAGCTGATTGCACCAGGGGTATTTGATACAATTTGTTGAACTGTTCCATTAGATTCTTGTTCTTGGGCACTCATTGGTTCTGCACCCTTCATTACATCATTTTCAAACGTTAATCGTGTCCCACTACCCTTAGAACGATTAATTACAACAATTGGTTGATTTTTGCCACCAAGTTGTTTCCAATTTGTAATTTTTCCTGTAAAAATATCACGTAATTGTTCCATTGAAATATTTTTTACAGTTACTCCTTGGTTTACAATTGGTGCAATCCCTGCAACTGCAACTTTATGGTCAACTAATTGATTTGCTTTAATCCCACTTTGCTGACTTGCAAATACATCTGAATCACCAATTTGAACTGCGCCTTCTTGAACTTGACTTAATCCAGTTCCTGATCCGCCACCTTGAACTGTGATATTTCCCTCATGTTTGCTGTCAAATTCATCAGCAGCTTTTTCAACTAATGGTTGTAATGCTGTTGAACCCACAATTGTTATTTTTTTATCATTATTTTGATTTCCGCATCCACTAATAAGACCAGCAGCTAAACTTAACATTGTAACTACTGCAATCATCTTCTTTTTCATAGCGAATCTCCTTCTACACTATTCTTTACAAATAACAGATTACTAAAAACATGTAAATTTCTAGTTTGTTAATTGTAAAGCGAGTGTAAAAAAATTAGCTATTGTAAATTTTATGTAAAGATAAGTAAAAGGATTTTTAATTGCAGTCGTCATAAACTTCCGATTAATGCCGAATTTCTTGCATATAACAAGAAAGGTTGGACTTACGTCACAACCTTATTTCAGTCATTTCTTAATTAATTTTTAGAAATTACCGTTCCATCTTTTTCTTTTTGAACCTTCATATCATGAATACTAATGTATTTCATTTGCTTAACAAGTTTATTCTGTACAGACTTACTTGTCATATATTTCAAGAAGGCCTTTGTTTCACCAGTTGGTTGTCCTTTTGTATACATGTGTTCATATGACCAGATTTTCCACTTATTAGTTTCTACATTTTCATCAGTTGGCTTTACACCGTCAATACTTAATGCTTTAATTCCATCTTCATTTAAATATGAAAATGCAATATAGCTAATTGCTCCAGGTGTTTTAGTAACAATTTTTTGTACTGTTCCATTTGAGTCTTGTTCTTGAGCACTCATTGCCTTTTGTCCATTTAAAACTGCCTCCTCAAAGGTTGTTCTCGTTCCGCTTCCTTTTGCACGGTTAACCACAACAATCTTTTGATCTTTTCCTCCAACCTGTTTCCAGTTTGTAATTTTTCCTGTAAAGATATCGCGTAATTGATCCATTGTTAGATTGTTAACTGCAACATTTTTATTAACGATTGGAGCCATTCCAACAACTGCAACTTTATGATCAACTAATTTACTACTATCTATCCCTTTCTGTTGGCTAGCAAATACATCTGAATCACCAATTTGAACCGCACCTTCTTGTACTTGGCTTAATCCTGTTCCTGATCCACCACCTTGAACAGTAATGTCGCCACCTTTTTCACTAGTATATTGGGTAGCAGCCTTTTCAACTAAAGGTTGTAGTGCTGTTGAACCTACAATCGTAATTTTCTCTCCCTGTTTAGCATTACTTTGACTTTTCTGATTACCACATCCTACCAGTAAGCCTGCAGCGACACCAAACAACGTAACAAGTGTAAATAGCTTTTTCTTTTTCATATTTAAACCCTCTTTCTTTATATTTCTAGAATACAAATGTTACGTAAAGTTCCATTTAATTAGCTGTAAATCCTATGTAAAATTATATTTTTATGTAAAATATAGATAAATTTCTTATCATTTTTGTATATTTCCGAAACTAGTTCGTTATTTCATTTATAATGTATAATGTATATGATATTAGATTTTTGGAGGAAGAACGGTTATGGAGGATCGTTTAATCTTAGTTACAAAAGATATTTCATTATTTATGAAACTTAATACATACTGTAATGATCATGGTTGGATGGTTTATAATACTACCGATCCAAATGAAGTATTAGACTTTACTCAACATAAACATGTCGCTGGGATAATTTGGGATCTTAATATTTCTAATAAAAATGAAACTTTAAAGCTAATCCAAAAAATTCGTCTCAACTTTGACAAACCTATAATTACGTTAACCTCCAAAAAAGAACTTGATTATGAAATGAAACTTTTTGCACTTCATATTGATGACTACATTGTTGAACCATATGAATATGAAGAAATTATCGTACGTATGCAACAATTACTTTGGAGTCGTACTTTAGCCACATCTAAAGCAATTCCTGAGTTGGTAGAACATGAAGATTTGGATTTTACAGATTTGGAATCTGAATCTAAAGAAGAAACAGCAGCTCATCATATAACACATCATAAGCACTTTAAATTTGACGATCTTTTAATTGATATTGATCATTACCGTGTTCTAAAAGATGATGTTGATTTAGGACTTACTCCTAAGGAATTTAAACTCTTACAATTTTTGATTAAACATGAAGGTCAAGTTCTTTCTCGTGATCAATTACTTCAAGGAGTTTGGCATTATGATGAAGTTGGTACCTCTAGAATTGTAGATATTCATGTTAGTCATCTTCGAGATAAAATCGAACCTAATCCTGACCATCCTAAGTACATTAAAACAGTACGTGGGTTTGGTTATGTTTTTGAACATAAATAAAGAGGCTTAATAATTTTAGCCTCTTTTTTTATAAAAAAAGGAGACTATAAATATAGTCTCCTTAATTATTAGCTTTCTTGAATGTTATTATTAACTACATCACCATAAATTGGTGTTGGCAATCCAAATCCTCCAGCAACTGGAATCAATTCTCCTGTAATGTACCGAGATTTATCACTTGCTAAAAATACAACTAAATTAGCAATATCTTCTGGTTTAACAATTTCATTTAATGGTACATTCTTTAAGAATCCATCTAAAAAGCTCTTTGACATGTTTTGTAATGCACCATCAGTTCCAACAAAACCTGGTAAAATCGCATTAGCTCTAATTTTATTACGCGCATATTCAACTGCTGTTTGTTGTGTTAGTGAGTTAATTGCTGCTTTAGAAACCCCATAAGCTAAACGACTAATATCAGGAGTTGTTCCTGCAATAGAAGAAATATTAATAATATTCCCCCCATTTTCTTGTGTTCTCATTGCTTTAACTGCATATTTAGAAGTATAGTATACACTTGCAATATTTTTATTTACAATATCAAAAAAGACTTCGCTATCTCCATCAGCTAATGTTGTATCCTTTTGAATATCAGTTGTTCCAAAATTATTTACTAAAATATCTAAATGACCAGCTTCTTCAACGACCTTTTCAATCATTGGTTCATATGTATCAAAATCAAAAGCATTATAAATTACACTACGGAATTTATCGTTCTCAGCATGTAGTTCTGCTGTCAAATTACGATTTTTTTCGCTATCACGTACTGCCATATAAACAATTGCACCATTTTCAACTAATTCTTTAGTAATAGCTAAACCAATTCCTCGACTAGCTGCCGTTACAAGTGCAACTTTTCCATTTAATTCTTCTGTCACTATTTTTACCTCCAATAATCATTATTCTTGAACTTCTGTAAAAAATTCAGTTAAAAATTGTTTCATAAATTCTGTTCGTTCATGAGCAATCTTTAAACCAATTTCAGTATTCATTTTATTTTCAAGTTTTAATAGCTTTTCGTAAAAATGATTAATAGTTGTTCCTTGATACTGATGATATTCATTAGCTGACTTAAAATCGTGTGGCTTCTCATCACTATAAATCAACCTATGATGGTAGCCTCCATACGCAAATGCCCTAGCGATACCAATCGCACCTAATGCATCCAATCTATCTGCATCCTGTACATATTTTCCCTCAATTGATAACAAATGCGTTTGTTCTATATTTTTAGAATAAGACATGTTCTCAATCGTATCAAATACATTTTCGCGATCTTCTTTTGATAATAATTCAATTGTTTTTAACTGCTTTATCTCATTTAAACGTTCTTCAACTTGAGAAGTAAGTTTTTCATCAATTAAATCATGTAAATAACACATTATATGAATCAGTTTAATTCCATGATAATCTGTTGGATGTTCTTTTCGATACATCATTACCGCTAATTTATCAACTCGCTGTAAATGCAAAAAATCATGCCCTGTTGGATCATCTGCTAAATAATTCTTGGCCAATGTAATAATATCATCTATATCATTAGTCAATAAATTTCACCGCCGTTCCATATGCAACGACTGATTGCATATCTCCCCCAATAGATCCTGAATCGAAACGCATCATTACTACAGCATCAGCACCTTGTTCTCGTGCTTCATTTTTTAATCTAGTAATAGCTTTATTTCGAGCTTCATGAATCATTTCAGTATAAGCTTTGATTTCGCCACCAACAACATTTTTTAAACTTGCCCCTATATTTTTAAAAAGATTTTTTGATTGCGTTGTTACCCCAAAAACTTCTCCAATCACTTCATATTGATGTCCTGGAATATTTTCCGTTGTTACTACAATAATATCTTTCATAATATATTCCTCCTTAAATATTTTTCGATTATAGTTCATAGTTAGTTTAAAATGCAAACTTTTTAACTTGCTAAATTTAATATAACATTGACAATGTTAATTTATTTGCAATGGGTATACCAAATTAAAAACTCCTATTTCATAATAACCTCATTAACCAAGAAGTGAAAGTATGAAAAACTAACTAATTTTTAATTGAATCGTATTAAAAATTGGTGCATTTATTATTTTACACTAGTTAAATATCAAAAATCATCCTCTTATAATTTAATTTTTAGATAAAAAAACTCCGCAGAAAACTGCGGAGAAAAAAGGAGTATATTTTATGAAATCTCAAAGGGGAAGCTTGAGTTTCATGATTTGTAATCAACTACTTTTCAGGGGAGAAAAAGTAATGAAAATGTTTCGGCCTTTTCTATCAGGCT
>CALVCU010000011.1 GCA_944326135.1 uncultured Ligilactobacillus sp.
CATCAGGCTTGCGCCCATTGTGGAAGATTCCCTACTGCTGCCTCCCGTAGGAGTATGGGCCGTGTCTCAGTCCCATTGTGGCCGATCAACCTCTCAGTTCGGCTACGTATCATCACCTTGGTGAGCCTTTACCTCACCAACTAGTTAATACGCCGCGGGTCCATCCAAAAGCGATAGCAGAACCATCTTTCACATCACAAGCATGCGCTTGTCATGGTTATACGGTATTAGCACTTGTTTCCAAATGTTATCCCCTTCTTTTGGGCAGGTTACCCACGTGTTACTCACCCGTCCGCCACTCGAAATTCTTACGGTGGATGCAAGCATCCGGTGTAAGATTTTCTCGTTCGACTTGCATGTATTAGGCACGCCGCCAGCGTTCGTCCTGAGCCAGGATCAAACTCTCATTTTAAAAGTTTTGTGACTCATAAATTTTACTAGCGAATTGACTTCGCAAATGTTTTTGCATTCATTTCCATGAATTGCCCTGCACATTTGTTCATCGAAACATATTCAGTTTTCAAAGATCTACATCTGTTTGTTATCTTATCGACAACTCTTAAAATTATACTCGTTTAAAATCAAATGTCAACAACTAATTTCAAACTTTTTAAAATTAAGTTTTAACTTTTTTGTTATCTCCTGACAACGTTATTTATTCTACCAACAAATTTTATAGTCGTCAACATCTTTTTTGAACTTTATTTAATAAATTTCAAAAAAAGATACAAGCAAAACTTAAAAAAGCCTCGCTTGTATCTACATTAAATTTATTTTGTAATTTTTTCCATTCCATTCATATATGGACGTAATGCTTCTGGAATTGTTACACTACCATCTTCATTTTGATAATTTTCCAAAATAGCAGCAACTGTTCGACCAACAGCTAAACCAGATCCATTTAGTGTATGTACAAATTGTAATTTGCCATTTTCATCACGATATTGAATATGTGCACGACGTGCTTGGAAAGCTTCGCAATTTGAACAACTTGAAATTTCACGATATTTGTTTTGTGCTGGCATCCAAACTTCTAAATCATGTGTCATTGCAGCACTAAATCCCATATCCCCAGTAGAAAGCGTTATAACATGATATGGTAATCCTAGTTTTTCCATTATATTTCCTGCATTATTAGTCATCTTTTCTAATTCATCATATGATGTTTCTGGTTTTACATATTTCACCATTTCAACTTTATTAAATTGATGCATTCTAATTAATCCACGAGTATCTCGTCCTGCACTTCCTGCTTCTGAACGAAATGATGGTGATAATGCTGTAAAATATACTGGTAATTTTTCAGTTGGAATAACTTCATCACGATAATAATTAGTTAACGGAACTTCAGCAGTTGGAATTAAAGTCATATCTTCTCCGTTAACTTGATAAACATCTTCCTTAAACTTAGGAAATTGTCCAGTCCCATACATAGAAGCAGCATTAACAATATAAGGTGGAATAACTTCTGTATAACCTTCTGTTGCATGTTGATCTAACATAAAGTTATAAACTGCACGTTCTAATTTTGCACCTGCACCAATGTAATAAACAAAACGAGCACCTGAAACTTTTGCAGCACGTTCGAAATCCAAAATTCCTAAATCAGAGCCAATTTCCCAATGATTTTTTGGAGTAAAATCAAATTCACGAATAGTACCAACTTTACGCAACTCAACATTTGCATCTTCATCTTTTCCTACTGGAATTGTTGGATTTGGCAAGTTAGGCAATCGAGAAGCCATATCCTTTTCTTCTTCTTGAATTCTTTCTAAATCTTCATCTAATGCTTTAATTTTTGTTCCAACTTCACGCATTTTTTCAATTTGTGCAGTTGTATCTTCCTTATTTCTTTTTGCTTTAGCAATTGCACTAGACACATCATTACGTTGTTTTTTTAAATTTTCTGCTTCAACTAGCAAATCACGACGTTCTTTATCTTTTTTAAGTAAAGCATCAATTTGTTCTGGCTTAATGCCACGTGTTCCTAAACGTTTTTTATATTCATCTGTATTTTTTCTTATATCACGAATATCTAACATGTTTTTTCCTCCTAAAAATCTTTGAAATAATAAAAAAATAGCCTTTCATCCCCATATGGGACGAAAGACTATTCCGTGGTACCACCCAAATTCACCATATTAATAGTGCACTCAAAAGAATAACGACTTAAAGCCGTGCAGCATTACCTGCCCATGCAAAAATCGCTGGAGTTTCGGTAACGGTTCGCACCAACCACCGCTTCTCTTGATACCTACTTATGGCGACCATGATGTTTAATTATTTCTACGTTTATTTTACCCTTTTCAATAAAATTTAACAAGTTCTAATGATCTTCAATTAATTCTTCATCTTCCTCATCAAATTTATCTGTTAGATCAGGTGTTGATAAATCCACTTCATCCAATGGAATTATATGTGTATGATGCTTAATCTTATAATAACAAAATAGTATTAAGAACAATGGAACTGACATGTATGTTACTAACATTGCTTTCCAATCAAAACTGGCAACTGCTTGTAAATCTTGTCCAATTACTACTAATATACATAATACTAATGCCAAAATTGGACCAAATGGGAATAGTTTAGCCTTATAAACTAAATCATTTAAATCCTTATTTTGAGCTACATATGCTTTTCTAAAACGATAATGAGAAATTGCAATTCCAATCCATGCAATAAATCCAGTTAATCCACTAGCAGCAACTAACCATTGATATAATTGATTTCCAAAAATACTTGTTAAAAATGTTAATAAACCAACTATTGTTGTACCAACTAATGCAACGAATGGAACTCCTCGACGATTTACCTTACCAAAGATCTTTGGTGCATCTCCTTCTTTAGCCATTGAATAAAGCATTCGAGTTGAAGCATACATTCCTGAATTTGCAGATGATAAAACTGAAGTTAAAATAACTGCATTCATAATACTTGCAGCAGCTGCTAATCCAGCACGCTTAAATACTAAAGTAAATGGACTAATTGCAATATCAGATGCACTTGATCCAAGTAAATATTTACTTGTATAAGGAATAATTGCAGCAATTACAAAAATTGACAAAATGTAGAATAATAAAATTCTCCAAAATACTTGCTTAATTGCCTTTGGAACACTTTCTGCTGGATTTTCTGATTCACCAGCAGTCACCCCAACAAGTTCAGTTCCTTGGAATGAGAAACCAGCAACTACAAAAACACTTAATACTGCTGGAATTCCTCCAACAAATGGTGCTTTCTTATATGTAAAGTTTTCTAAATAAACTGCTTTTCCACCTAAAATACCAAAAATTGTTAAAATTCCTACTGCTAGGAAAATAATAACTGTAATAATTTTAATTAAAGATAGCCAGTATTCAGTTTCTCCAAAAGAACGAACTGAGATAGCATTAATCAAGAACACTAACCCTAATGCAAATAAACTAAAAACCCAATTAGGAACATGTGGGAACCAAAACTTCAATACTAATGCACATGTTGAAACATCAACTGCAACCGTTATTGCCCAGTTAAACCAATAATTCCATCCCATAGCAAATCCTAAGGCTGGATCAACGAATCTTTTAGCATATGTCGCAAATGAGCCAGTTACTGGCATATAGGTTGCCATCTCTCCAAGTGATGTCATTAAGAAGTAAACCATAGCACCGATTCCTATATATGCTAAAATTGCACCACCAGGACCGGCTTTAGAAATTGCTGAACCACTTGCTACAAATAACCCTGTTCCAATACTTCCACCTAAAGCAATCATCGACAAATGCCTTGTCTTTAAAGATCGCTTCATTTGATTCTTTTCTGCCATACTTAGACCTCCTAAAAATTACGGTCAAAGAGCACAGATATCATCACTACAAAGCTAAAATAAAAACGCACTCTACTAACAGAATGCGCCATGAAAATCTTTTGAAAATAAGATAAAAAATCTAATCAATAATAAAAATTCTCGATAGCGCTCCGCAATGTTCAACTGCGACAGTCCCTAGTCTATTAAACTAGAGCCCAGATAGACACTTCTAAAGCAGTGTCTTCTTCGGCGAATCATCCTTTCACTTCACATCAATGTTGCTTTAGCAACTCCGTGAAAATACTAATAATCATCGCGACCTCTCTTCGATTAGTTTTATTATTACTTTTTTTTGAAAAAAAATCAAGTTATTTTTACATTTTATTTTTATGATTGTAATAATCTTTTACATTAAAAGTATATGGATTATCATCTAAACGTGGCCCCATTAAACAAAGAAACATTAAAGCTAACTGTCCAACAGTACCAAGTACCCAAAAAATCATTAGCCAATTTGGTAATTTAGCGTCATGCAATCTCCTAAATGTAGCAGTAAAAAGTATAATTTGAAAAATAATTGAAAGTGGAACAATGACTATTGAACATGATTTCAATAGTCCAACAATTGTTGTTACATGTAATACTGATGTTGCAAAATAGGCAATTAATGTACTTAATAAGGTCATCAATAGGAATAATCCGCCTACTCCCCACCAATAATCATTTATTCCCATTCGTTTATTAATTTTAAACATATCCTTTAAAATCAACTTTGTTGATACAAATAATCCTGGTTGCACATTTTCATTTTTTTCTTCAGGTTTAAGTACACGTACTTTAATGCCAGCATCGTTCATTTCTTTTACAAATTTTTCTAATGAATCTTTATCTGTTAAATCGGCATTTAATAAACTTTGTTGAATTCGTTGCTCTTTTGTTAGATTCTTTTGATTATCATGATCTGTTTCTTCATCATTTTCTGCTAAATCTTTATGTAAATCTAAAATAGCCTGATCTGTCCCACAATATGGACAAAAGTTAGCATTTACATAAATATCTTTATCACATTTTTTACACTTCTTCGTTTCATATTCTTTAGCAAAACGCATTTGTTTTGCACCACAAAATGAGCAGTATTCCTCATTAGAATCCATTTTATGACCACATTTTTCGCAATAATAAGTCATTTCTCTCATCCCTTCTATTTACTTTCAACAGTAATATTTTCATAACTTTTAATAAACTTTTGTAAAACCCCTGATATCTCTTGTTTATTTTGCCAAACAATTGCAAGACGAGTATTCCAATTTTCATATGCTACAGGTAATAATTTAACATTATTATTAGCATAACATTTTGCACAATTTTGAGGAACTAAAGCTACACCAAAATTACTTTCAGCATATTGAATTGCAGTTCTACTATCATCACATTCAACCGCAATAAAAGATTGTAATCCTCGATTTTCAAATGAATCTTTAATTGTAATTTTAAATCTGTTATAAACAATCAATGGTAAATTTCCTAGTTCTTCAATATCTATTGAACATTTTTCACATAAACATTTTGTTTGGAATTTTTGCGGAATTACAGCAACCATTGGTTCAGCCTTAAAGAAACGAATCCCTAAACCTTCTTCATTAAATGGAGTTCTAACAACAGCAACATCTATTAAATTTTTACGTAATAAATCTAATAACTCATATGTGCTCCCTTCTTTAATTTTAAACTTAACGTCTGGATAATATTTCGTTAATAATTCATTTTTTTCATTCGGAATCGTTGCTGTACTTGTAGGAGTCATCCAAAGACGTAAAGTACCAAATGTACCATTTTGAATATTTTTTACTTTATATTGTGTAATTTCTGCCAAATCAATAATTTGTTTTGCATATTTTTCAAACATAACACCTGCAGATGTTAACTGAATACCATGTGCAGTTCTTTTAATTAATTGGACGTCTAATTCTTTTTCTAGTTGCTTAAGTTGATAACTTAAAGGCGGTTGCGCAATATTTAATTTTTTAGCAGCCGCTGTAACTTGTTGTTCTTCTGCCACCGTTACAAAATATTTTAATTGTTTAAAATTCATAACATATCTCCAAAATAAATGATTTACTTTCTACATATACAATTTTTGGATATCTCTTACAATAAATAAATATTTTCTTTATGAAAGTTTAATGTTACGATTTACATGTTACATGTATTAAAACAGAGAGAAGGAAGAATATGCAAAGTGCATTACTAATGCTTCTAATCGGCCTTTTTGCTGGCACAATGGGAGCGATTTTAGGTATTGGAGGCGGAATGATCATCACTCCAATCATTACTCTGGGTCTTGGATTAGATATTAAATATGCAATTGGTGCTAGTATCATTGCAGTTATTGCAACTAGTTCTGGTTCAACAATCGCATTTTTGAAAGATGATGTATTAAATCTACGAGTTGCAATGTTTTTAGAAATTGCAACTAGTGTGGGGGCAATTGTCGGTGCGTTGTTAACCGGAGTTTTTAACCCCGCAATTTTATATTTCTTGTTCGGATGTTTACTACTATTTTCAAGTTGGAATATGTATCGCAAACTTCGCCAAGGTAATGAAGTTTTGCATCGAGCTACTCCAGATAAATTAGCTGAAAAATTAAAATTAAACAGTTCATATTATGATAAAAATTTACATAAACAAATTGACTATGATGTCGAAAATGTTCCTGCTGGCTTAACAATTATGTTTGGAGCAGGCCTAGCTTCAGGACTATTAGGAATTGGATCAGGTGCATTTAAAGTCATGGCATTAGATAATGCAATGAAAATGCCTCTTAAGCCATCTAGCGCAACAAGTAATTTAATGATGGGAGTTACCGCTGCTGCTAGTGCAACAATTTATTTCTTTAATGGTTCTATTCGTCCTGAAATCGCAGTTCCACTTTCCCTCGGAATAATTGTTGGTGCTGCATTAGGAAGTCGAATTATGCAACACTTACCATCAAGATGGATTCGTATTATTTTTATTCCTATTCTAATATATCTAGGTTTACAAATGGCATTAAAAGCATTTGGGGTGACAATTTAAATGAAAAATACAAAAAATACTGACGAAGAAATGGATCGTATGGAAATCGCGATTGGAAGAATTATGCGAATTGGGGTTGCAATTGCTGCAATGATTATGTTGCTTGGATATTTAATGTTATTTATTAAACATTCTACTGGATATCCCGCAAATACATTTCCAACTACTTTAGTTTCAATTATATCTGGAGTCATTCAGCTTAAACCCTATGCATTAATGATGGCTGGAATTTTCTTACTAATTCTTACACCTGCATTACGGGTTGCCGCTTCTATCTATGCTTTTTTTAAAGCACATGATACTTTATATACTATAATTACCGTAATTGTATTAGCTATTTTGATTATTAGTTTCTTTTTAGGTCATGCAGATTACTAACTTTTGTTATAATATAATCAATTATAAAAAATGGAGGTAACCTAATTATTATGCAAAGATCTCAGCATGAAGATTTTGAGGAAATCCAAGAAGATGAAGAACAAGAAGATACCTCTTATAATAATCAGACTAATTATAAAAAAATAATTTTTTTCTGGTCACTTTTAATTATTATTATTGGTTTAATTGTGAGTGGAAATTATTTTTATGATCATTTTATTACTGCACGAAAAGTTGCTAATACAGTCTATGCTCCTAGTACTAATGATAAGTCTCGTAATGTTGAACAATTACTAAAAGATGGAAAACCTGTTTCAATTTTACTAATGGGAACTGATACCGGCGCATTAGGCCGTTCATTTAAAGGTAGAACAGATACAATGATTGTTGCAGTGCTAAACCCATCTAAAAAAACAATGACACTAGTTAGTTTACCAAGGGATGCATTAGTTGCTGTAAACGGCTATGAACAATATTATCCAAGTAAATTAAATTCTGCTTATGCTTATGGTGGCTCAACTGCAGCAATCAAAACAGTAGAAAAGTATTTAAATGTTCCGATTGATTTTTATGCAACTATTAACATGGGAGGACTTGAAGGTCTAATCAATGCAGTTGGTGGATTAAACATAAAACCATTACTTAGTTTTTCTTATGGTGGATACACATTTACTAAAGATAAAGAAGTTCATATGAATGGTAATGAGGCATTACAATATTGCCGTATGCGTGATGATGACCCATTAGGAGATTATGGACGTCAAAATCGCCAACGACAAATCATAATGGCATTAGCATTTAAAGGCGTCAAATTATCGAGTCTATTGAATGATAAGTTTTTAAATTCTTTATCAAAACAATTAAAAACCGATTTATCATTTAACGATTTAATTGCTCTCGGTAAAAATTATCGTATTGCAACTCATCACGTCAAATCTACACATTTACAAGGAACTACTCAAAAAATCGGTAGTGCCGATTTTGAAGTTGTCAGTGTGGATGAAAAGCAAAAGATAACTAATACTTTACGCAAAGCTTTAGAATTATCTTCTGCTCAAACTGGAAACACTCTTACTGATGACATGGAAATTAATACTGAAACTAAATAATAAAAAAAGAGATTAGGATTACCTAATCTCTTTTTTTATTATTCTTTTTCTAGAACTACTGTTCCAACTTTCTTCTCATTCAATTGGACATTTCCAACAATTTTTTGCCCTTTATCTGAGATTTTCAAATCATATAACGCTATCACATCATGTGATTTTTCACTACCTAAATAGATCGAATCAAATGTAACATTACATTTAATTTTTGGCTTTTGCAATTCATTTATTAACTTATCATATTGTGATTCATTTGATTTAGATTCATTAGCTGAATAATCATCTAGTATTACTTTTGCTTTACCTTTGCCATCTTTAATTTTATTAAATTTTATATCGCAATTTTTAACTTCATCTGACTTTGAACTTTTAATTTTCATTACAAATGTTTCATTTTCAATACTTTGATTTATACTTGGATAAAAATATGATAATGGCAAAAATACAGCAATCAACAACAATTCACATCCAAAAGCAATCCAATTTGCTCTAGTTAAATTTTTATTTGATTTTTCAATCATAGGAGAACATGAGCCATTAGGATTAAATATCAATGTTGTTTTTTCACCATAAGCAGATTTTACATTTAAATAGAATCCTAAAATTGAAAGAGAACAGTATGGTGTAAGCCATAAAATATAATAAACCATTATACCAATGATACTTAAAGGACCAGTAATTATCATTAATACTAATAAAATTAATAAAGCCAATAATTGCCAACCAATAAAACTAAAGGATAAAATAAATAAATCCTCTTTATGTCCTTGCATCATCCGTGAACTTTCCTTCAAACATTCACGTGCTGTTACTTTTTCTCCATTATCCAAATGATCTTTCAAAATCCAAAAAGCTTGCGAATATTCAAATATTTTAATGTATGTTGGAATTATAAATACTATTCCCCATAAAGAGCTGAAAAAACAGTAAGCAATAAATAATTTAATTACTGACCAACAGTAACGTGGAGTAAAACAAATAAATAATTTCTTCCACAATTTCTCTGGGAATTTATTATTTTTAACTAAATCATAAAACAAGAAAGATAATCCCAAGCCTAGTAAGATACTACAAATTAATGTTACTAAAACAAAAATTACCCCTAGTGCTACGTCAACACAAAACAAACCACCAGAAACTACAAACATGCCAATTAAAATGGCCGCCGTTACAAATTCAATTAAAAATATTTTCCCTAAATTTTCACTAATTAACTTTTTTGCATGATCTTTTAATACCCGTCTTGAGTTCATTATTCATTCTCTCCTTTTTCGGTTACAAAAATAAATTTCATAAAGCCATTTTGACTGGTTGTTTTCCATTTTCCACTTGGAACCAAAATAATGCTTAAATTTAATGCAATTATCAAAATCAAATCGAATATAGGTAAAAATACACTAAGCAATAAGTTAATAGCTATTAAACAAAGTGTTGCTCGTCCATTAATACCAATGTCTCTCAAACGACGGAAACTCAATGCAAGAATTCCGATCAAAAAAATTAAAAATGTAATAACAACAATGCATACTCCAACTTTATAAAATGAGGTGTAATTAAAAAATAATGAACTTATGTATGAAGAAACAAAATAAATACCAGTACACCATAGAACAGCCCATCCATATCCACGTCGAGTTGTTTTTCCCATATAATCAAAAAATCCTACCCAAAAATCACATAAAGCTTGTTTAGCAGTTATTTTCCCTGCTTCATCAATACGATGCAATTCAATCACTCCTATTCATTTCTTTCAGTTTTCAATGTATCTAACTTTTGATTAACATCTTGAATTTCATTAGTTAATTTTTCTTTTTTATCTAAATAGAAATCAACTTGTTTCTCAATTTCACGAATTAAATTATTATCCATTTCTTGAATTTGTAATGCATATTGACTTGATGCCAAACAAATTCGATCTTCCTTTTGTACTTTTAATTGTCTCATTAGCATATGCTCATATTCACATAGCAATTGTTCGACATTGCTTAACTCTGTTGTAAGTTGATAGCATTCCCGATTTAGTTTTTTAAATGACTGGTAATTCCTTGACATATAAATCCCCCCAGATTCAATTATGTAAGTCACTTACTATGCTTAAATAACAAAAAAGACTGTCACTATACATGTGCAGTCCTGTTATTATCAGTTAAGTTGTAAAATCAAAAAAATTCCCTATTAAAAAGTCCTACACACTCACTTAAATCCAAGGATATAATACAAATATTTTTATCATATGTCAAATTTAGTTTTACTAACAATTTTTATTTTAAATCATTATTAAAATTACAACTATTTACTTTAATTAATTAAATTGTATGCTACACATAAATAAAAAAATGGCAAAATGAAAATCATAATGCCATATCAAAAATTATTTTAATTTTATAGTTTTAAAAAAGATTCGTGTTAACAACTCAGCCAGGAAAAAGCCCATTGCAATTGCTCCAGCAATCATTCCAACTTGAACTAAATAATGCAATGCTATGCTATTCCGTCCAAAGGCAAAGTTATAAATTGCTTTATATGATTGACTTCCAGGAACAAGTGGAACCATTCCAGGAACATTAAATAAAATCATCGGCATTTTTTTTACTCTTGCCATAATTGCTGCACCTAAACCAACAATTAATGCTCCACTTAAATTAGCTAACATCGTTCCTAAATGAAGATGATATATCAATATATATGTCATCCATCCAATACTTCCAACTGCACCACTTGCTAGAAGAGCATTTCGAGGAATATTAATTAGAAAACCAAATCCCATTGTTGCTAAAAAGCTAAATGCAAAGTTAACTAATAAATTCATCGGCGTGATTGCTAATAAACTCATTTAGATTCCTCCTAGCTAAACCGTAATACTAGTGCAATTCCCATACCTAGAGCACAGGCCGTAATTAGACCTTCAATCATACGTGCAGCACCACTTAAAATATGGCCTGCCAATAAGTCACGTACGGCATTCGTTAAAAGTACTCCTGGAACTAATGGCATAATACCACCAGTTATAATCATTCCCATGTGGGTTCCCCAATGCATACGAGTAACAAATAATCCTAACATACCAATTACAACTGCAGCTATAAACTCACTTGCAAATTGTGTATGGAATAAATGACTTAAAACATAGAAACTTAGATAGCCAATTCCACTTATAATCATTGTTGGTATCATATCTGACCATAAGCCACCATATACTACTTCAAGAGTCCCACCAATTATTGCAGCTGCAACAATTTTCATCAACGGGCTAAAATCTCTTGTAGTATTATCTAACTGTTGTAGGTATTCATACATTTGATCTAAAGTGATCTTATGTGCTTGAAATGCTCTAGAAGCATCATTTACACGTGAGATTCGTTCTAAGTCTATCCTTCTTTTAGCAATCGCTTCTACTTGTGCATTTTCTGATCCTTGGATAGACATCATTAATCCTGTTGTAGTTTCAAAAATACGTGGATTTTGAATCCCAGCATTATGTGCAATTCGAGTCAATGTATCATCAACCCTAGCCATATCTGCACCATTTTCAATCATAATTTTTCCAGCTAATAATACTGTATCAATAACTAAATTAGCTTTGGTCAAGATTCTCACCTCTTTATAAAGTTGGTATTTGCTGCATTCATAGTCATAATTTATGGAAACGAGAGGTTTCAGAATCTTATCCCATAATCATCGTACTATTAAGCTTTTTATTAGTTAAAATTATTATATTTATTTCACAAAAATATAATGTGCGGCTTTATAGCCAATTTCCATAATTTCTCCAGTGTCTTCAACTTTAATTTCAATTGGCCCTTCGAATGGTTTGTGAGAAATAACTGTAATTTTATCTCCAAGTTGTAATTTTACTCCAGCTAAATAAGCCAATAAATCATGGTTATCAATAAAGCGATCAACTTCGACACTAGCGCCGTCAGGCATATCGCCTAATACATCATGACTATCTTCTTCATAATCACCATTTTTATTTGGAATAATTCCACCATGAGGACAGCGTTTAGGATATCCTAAAAACTTGTCTAAGTGATCCATTAACTTATCACTTGTAGCATGTTCTAATACTTCTGCATCCTCATGAACATCTTGTAATGGATAATCCAACTTTGTTACTAAAAAAGTTTCCCATAAACGATGACGTCGAATTAATTCTTCAGCAACTCGTACACCGTTTGAAGTTAATGAAATTCCTGCGTAAGGTTCATGATGCACTAAGCCTTCACGAACTAATTTACGCACCATTTCAGTAACTGATCCAGCAGCAATGTTTAAACTCACTGCAATTTGCTTATTGGAAACTTTTTTCTTACGACCGCCTAGTTCAAAGATGATTTTTAAATAGTCTTCTTTTTTAGGTGTCATTGATTTCACCTCATTTTATTGTTTCGATTACATTATAACAAAAAATAAAACAAATAACTGATTATTTTAAGTTAATGTGGCTCATTTAAGTTTTTGTATAACTTCCTTAAAATCGTGTGGAATTTCTGCAGTAAATTTTTCTAATTTATTCGTAAATGGATTAACTAATTCTAATTGATATGCGTGAAGCATTTGACGTTTAATTAGTGTAGTAGGTCCCCCATACAATTCATCTCCTACTAATGGATGCTTAATTGCAGCAAAATGCGCTCTAATTTGATGAGTCCTCCCTGTATGTAATCGCACTTTAACCAAGGTAGCATTTTCGTATCTCTCTTGTATCCAATATTCTGTTTGAGAAGGTTTTCCTGATTCCCGTACAACTCTACGTGCACTTTCAAAACTTTCTTTTTCTAAAGGCAAATCAATAAATGCATGCTCTTTTTCTAATTTGCCACTCACCAGGGCATAATATGTCTTTTTCATAGTATGTTGACTAATTTGCTGCTGTAACATACTTTGAATAAAATTACTTTTTGCAAATAACACTAAACCACTAGTATCATAGTCTAATCGTGTTAAAATATGTGGCACATAAGATGGTAGTTGATGTTGTGCATATCCTAACACTCGATTTGCTAATGTATTTTGTGAATCTTTTGGCCCTGGTACACTAGATAAATTAGCTGCTTTATTAATTGCTAAAAAGTAATCATTTTCACAAACAATATCAATTGGTAGCATGCTTTGATTTACAGTAGGATCTGCCTTCTCATCTTTTAGTATTATCGTAACTTCCACATCGCCACTGATCCACTGGGATTGTTTGCTAATAGCTTGGTTTACAAGAATTTCGCCCTCTCCATGTCTGATCTTTTTAAGCGTTCTTCCGCTAATCCCATTTTCTTTTAGAAAAGTTTGAAGTTTTACTTTTTGATTTAAATTTTTCTTCCATGTATATTGCATTTTTTTAATCCTTAATTAATTAATATCCTTATCATAATTCAAAAATTAAGAAAAAAACAGCCAATTTTTGTAAAAATATCCTGACTTAATGGTAAGATATTACATGTAATAATTGAATAATTCATGAGGTGAAAAATATTGGAGATTAAAGAAAATAAAAATCGTCCAATTTGGGCTATTATTTATTCTATTTTATTCTTATTACTATTTATTTTTGTAAAAATAAATAGTCCGATTGTTCAAGGCATTGATAATTTTGTCCGTGGAATTATTATTCCAATTACTAATGAACACTTAACAACAATTGCAAATATCGTAACAAATTTTGGTTCACCAATGGTTTCCTTAATTTTGTCAATCTTAGTATTAGCATTTATTTTCTTTAAACGCGAATACGCACTTGCAATTTGGGGATTTGCAACTTTAATTTTTGGTAATGGGATTGCTTATGTTTTCAAACATCTAGCAGCACGTCCTCGTCCTGAGTTATCACAACGCTTGGCACCTGCAGATGGTTTTAGTTTCCCAAGTGGTCATACATTTGGTACTTGCATGTTTGCATTATTAATAATTTATTTAATTGTGCCACGTATCAAAAATCAAACAACTCAAACAGTCATCAAAGTACTTGCAATCATTTGGATTATTATAATCATGTTGACTCGTATTTATTTACGAGTTCACTTTCCAACTGATACATTTGGAAGTCTCTTATTAGCTGGTGCAGTTTGGGAATTTGCATTAATAATCTGGACACATTTTTTCAGTAAAAATAAATAATAAAAAAGCGAGACAATTGTCTCGCTTTTTTATTTCGGTTCGGGTTCAGCTGGTGCTTTGGTTTTGCGTGGAGCACTTTGTTCATTAGGAATATTCTTATCATTAGATTCTTTCAATTGTTTTGCTTTAGTACGAATTTGATCATAATAACTTTGGTCAATATTTCGGTACTCTAAAATCAATGATAATTTGTGATTAGATGCACTATAATTACCTTCATCACTTAAATCAACTGCTTTTTGATAGTGATTTTTAAAAACTGCTAATTCTTCTTCAGCCTCATCAAGTTCTGTGTAATATGCCGTTGCTCTTCTAACTAAAACATTTATTCCATGTTCTTGTGTCGCTACTTGTTTAAAAATTGCACTAGCCTGTTGATAATTTTTATTTTTTAATTCCTTTTTAGCATTTATATAAAAATTCAACTGATTTAAATTCTGCTTTGCTGTACGATCATTGGGTTTGCGTTTTAAAGCATCTTGAAAATCAATTTTAGCTGCCTGATAGTGCATTTTTTTCACAGCTTCAATACCACGATCCATTGCACGTTGATATTCTTTTTCAATTTCAACATTCTTAGTAAATCCAAAACCGACAAATATAATTGCAATCACAATTATACTTAAACCAGTTAGAATCTTCTTTTTCAAATTTATTCCTACCTTTTTAGAAATTTTCGTTTAACCATTCTTTTAGCAATACAGGCCAAATTTGTAAATCTTTAACAATTTGAGCATCAGTTTTAGCTGTTTCTGCAGTTGCTAAACTGTGGCCATGTTGTCCATGTGGAAATACATGAAATTCTACATTGACGTTATTTTTACGTAAAGCTTCAACCATCATCAAGCTATTTTCCATTGGAACTACTGTATCTTCATCAGTTGTCCAAATAAAACTCATTGGTGTATCTTTGCTTACTAATTTTTGTAATGATAGTTTCTCACGTTCTACTTGATCAGCATCTTCGCCTAAAAGATGATCAAATGAACCTTGGTGGCCAAATTCCTTATCAGCTGTTACAACTGAATATCCCATAATCAATCCATTAGGTTTAATTTGTTGAGGATCATATCCTAAATCAGTTAATGTTTTAGAATTCCACATTGTTGCAAGCATTCCTGCTAAGTGACCACCTGCAGATGTTCCCATTACTATAATTTTATCAGGATCTACATGCCATTCTGCTGCATTTTCACGAATTAGTTTTACTGCACTTGCCAATTCTGCTAATTGTGCAGGATGATGAATTGGCATTACAGAATAATCTAATACAAATGCATGTACACCCATCGCTAATAATTGAACTGCAATTGGTTCACCTTCACGTTCAGAAACAATCTTGTAACCACCACCAGGGCAAATAATTACAGCTGGTCGTACACGATTTTCATCAATTTCAGGAGTGTTATCTAATACATAACCGGTTAATTTAGCATCATCATTGATTGGTGTTTGAATTTTTTTTGTAAAATATTGCATTGTATACCCTTCTTTATTTAAGAATCTACCTTTATTATACAACAAAAGCCACTGTAAAACTTGAAAATTCAATCAACCTTACAATGACTTACTTAATATTTATTATCCAACAACTGTTGATAGTAATGCTACTGCGGCTAAACCACATACAACAGATAATCCCATTGAACGCGATTTATAAGCAACAATCACAACTAGAGCAGCCGCTAATAATTTAGCTACATGTTGTAATCCTACAAATGTATAAATATCTGAATTAAGGAATAAATCCTTTACGACCAATGCTGTAAACAATGAAACTGGAACATACTTCATCCACTCATTAAACCATTCAGGAATTTTACGTGTAGTGAAGAATTTCATTGGCAATAAACGTGGTCCCAATGCAACTAGCATTGATAAAATGATCAACAAAAGATGATCCCAACTAGACATATACATAATAATCTCCTAACTACTCGGTTATTGCTTATTAGGCTTGATATTTTTCAGTAAGAAACCTTTTTCTTTACCATGCTTGCGTAAATAATCTTCAATTACAAAACCAGTGAATGAAGCAATCAACGTTGCTACAACTAATCCCATCGTACTTTTTAATAAACACATAAAAATAATTGCTAAAATTCCAGAGAAAACACTGATTACAATTGTTAATTTATTACGAATTTGCATAACAATCATGTATAAGAATAATGAAGTTAATGCAAAATCAACAATACTTAAATTAATTTTTGGTAACATCCCACCGATTAAACTACCGATTACATTTGCAACAGTCCAAAACATTAATGAATAATGTTCCACCATCAAGGCATCATCAGGTGTCCACTCTTTATCAGTTGCAAACTTCAAATAGTTAACCGCGTAGTTTTCATCATTAAGTGAAATTGCAAAAAAGTAAATAAACTTTTTGCTAGTTCCACGTACATATTGTGATAAACTTGAACCTAACAATGCATAACGTAGTTCAAGGAAAAACAGCATAAATAAAATTGTATGCATTGGCGCATTTGCCGTTAACATTGAAGCAATTAAAAATTGTGCTCCACCCGAAAATACTAATAAAGATACTAATCCGGTAAGCACAGTATTAAAACCAGCTGCATGAAGCAAAACACCACACGCTAATCCGATTGGAATGTAACTTAGACAAAGTGGAAGTGAAACCTTTAATACTTCCAGCCAACGTGGTTGTTCTTTAGTCACAATAAACCTCCATCTATTTTAAAGTCCTACGTAATAATTATAACATACATAAGAAAATATTCGTATTTAATTCTTTGAATGATAAGGAATCTGAATATATCTATAAACTAAAAGAAATTAAACTTCCAACACAAAATAAAAAGAAGGGCTAGAGCCACTTCTTACTTACAAATATTAGACCTAATAATCTTATTTGAAAATGCTTCTATATATAATTTCAAAAATATTTGCTTTTTTTACTGCCGTTGTTGTTTGTGCATTTAATTCAATATCTGATGATACTGTTTTAATTGTCTTTCCTGAAACTTCTAATTTGATTTTACCAACAGTTTGCCCTTCTTTAAGTGGAGCTTCTAATGCTCCATCTTTTGTTAACTTTTTATTGGCTACTGCTTTAGCTGTAATATCCTTCTTAGATGTTCCCTTCTTCAACCAAATTCCAACTGCTTGATCAGACTGAACTTTAACCTTTTCTTCCTTACCATGATATACTGGTAAGCTAGCTTTTTCTTGTCCTTTATCTAAAGTCACATAATTATATGTATTATAAACATATGACATTAATTTTTGCGTCTGAACAAATCTTGAATTATCAGTATCACTATTATGTTGTGCACCTAAGACAACTGTAATCAAACGATGTCCATCTTTATTAACAGTTCCAACAAAACATGCTCCAGCTGCATCCGATGTTCCTGTTTTCAAACCATCAACTGGTAATAATTCATATGAACTTGATTGTCCTGGAAGCATCCAATTCCAGTTTTCCATAACTGTCTGGCCATTTCCATTATCAAAATCTTTCTTTTGAACACTAGCTGTTTTCAATACTTCTGGGTATTTATGTAATAATTTCATTGAAATGATTGCCATGTCTTTAGCTGAAAATTTGTTTTCAGCATCTTTAGCAGCCCCAGGATATGCGGCAGATTTCATTTGCTCATTATTCAAACCATTACATGTATAAATTTCTGCATCTTTAATTCCAAATTTTTTAACTTGTTTACGCATCATATCAACAAACTTGCTTTGACTTCCTGCAACAGCTTGAGCTAATGCCATAGCTGCCCCATTGGCTGAGTAAATCAAAGTAGCTTCATATAATGATTTAACGGTATATTGTTTATCAGTTCTTAATGGTACATTGCTTAGTGAAGTATCTTGACTGATTTCTGCCGTTGTTTTATCCGGTGTAATTTTTTGATCCCATGAGAGCTTTCCGGCTTTAATCTCATCCAACACAATATACAATGTTAAAAGTTTAGATAATGAAGCAACAGGCAATGCTTCAGTAGCATTTTGTGCAAATAAAACTTGCCCTGTTTTTTCATCAATCGCAATAGCTCCCTTTACGTCCAATTTTAAATCTTGATTTGTATCATTTTTAGTTTCAGCAGCTTTTATGCTATTAAATGGGACGCAAATAGCGACCATTAAAGTTGCCATCAAGACTAAAATGGCTTTTTGTGCTTTCTTTAAAAATTTCATTATGTATCTCCTTGGAATTTTTTAAACTTAAATTTGAGCTTTTTCAGGTTGTTTAATTGGAAAATACATTATAAAACTGGTTAACTTATCATTTGATTCAACCTTAATTGTTCCATGGTGTAAGTCAACAATTCTTTGGGTAATCGCTAATCCTAAACCAGTCCCACCTGTTTTAGTATTTCGTGATTTTTCAACTCGATAAAATCGATCAAATACTTGTGGCAATGATTCTTTAGGAATTGGTTTACCATCATTTGAAACACATACTTCTACCTCAGTACCACTTACTTTTCTTGCAGATAAGTATATGTGCTTTGCACCTTCACCATATTTTAATGCATTAGTAATTAAATTATTAAAAATACGAGCAAACTTTTCTGGATCAGCTTGCATCTTTAAATCTTCTTGTGGTAGTTGCAATACAATTTTCATATTATTTTGCTTTGCTTCCAATTCAAAACTTGCTTCTAATTGTTCAAATAATGAATTTAAAGATAAATCCATTAGTTCAAGTGGTGTATCAGTCTGACGTACTTTAGCATATTCGAATAAATCATCAACAAGTGATTTCATTTGGTTAGACTTAAGATATGCAATGTGAGCAAATTTCAATAAATCTTCTTCCGATTGAAATTGATGATTTTCAATCAACCCTAAGTACCCAATAATCGAAGTTAATGGTGTTCGAATATCATGACTAACATTGGTTATTAATTCATCTTTAGACTTTTCAATTTGACGTTCTTCTTCCATCGCTTTAATCGTGCTATCTACTAATGTATTGATACTTTCAACAACACGTTGCATTTGTCCTGAAAGAGTAAACGTAATACGATGATCAAAATGTCCAGAAGCAATAAAATGCAATTCTGTAATTACATGTAGCAACTGAATCTGACGATAACGAAACGAAACTCGTAAATACACAACAAAAATGTCAACTACACAAACTAAGAAAATAAACATTAGCCCCCAGTTACCAACTTGGACATCATTTGGCCCTAATGCTAGGGACATTTTTAATTGGAAAATTCCATCTTCTAATCCAGGATTTTGTCGTACCCATTCATTTAATAAAATGTAAATAGCGATATTAGAAATAATTAGTAATATCAATGTGAAAAGCCCGACTAAAAACAATTCACGCTTTTCACGTGAAGTTAGTTTGAGCTTCATTAATGTTTGCCTTCTTCGCGTGTTACTTTTTAATGTGTTTCAATTTTATATCCAACGCCCCATACGGTTTGGATAACTTTTTCGCCATTTGTAGCTTCTTCAATTTTATCTCTCAAGTGGCTTACGTGAACCATAACGGTCTTAGCTGAAACAACTGATTCTTGTTGCCATACACGTTCAAAAATTTCATCAGCTGAAAAGACGCGATTAGGATGACTTGCTAAAAGATATAAAATACCAAACTCTAAAGCAGTCAATTGAATTGGCTTACCATCAGTAGTTGTAACTTCATGTGAATCTTTCTTAATTACTAATGGTCCAATTTCAATTTGATCTGGTTCTTCATTTCGAACATCATGTTGTGAACGACGAAGTAATGATTTAACACGAGCCATAACTTCAAGTGGATTAAATGGTTTAGTTACATAATCATCTGCCCCTTGAATTAATCCTTGAATTTTATCTAGATCATCAGTTTTAGCTGATAACATTAAAACTGGAATTTGTGAATCCTTACGTACTTCACGTAGTACAGCTAAACCATCTAATTGAGGCATCATTACATCTAAAATCATCAATGCGATGTCTGGGTTAGTATTTAATTTAGTAATTGCTTCTTTACCATTGTAGGCTTTTTCTACATCATAACCTTCGTTAGTAATATAAATACTCATTAATTCTACGATGTCTTTATCATCATCAACAATCAAAATCTTCATTTTGAGTCTCCTATTCTAAAAAAATAAACTTGTTAAAGCCTTTTAAGTAAAAAAAGACTTTTAACTTTTATTCTCTCTTATACATTTTAACAAAAATTTTGCCATAAGCGAATAAATATTATATTTAATCACTAATTTTTCATATTTTTTGTAAAATTATTATTTTCAAAATGAATAAAAATAGCTTAAAATGGTATTATAGATTTTTTAAGGAGGCTTTTTGATGTTAATCAAAGACTTTATTGACAATTCTTTAACATCTAATAATTTCAATAAGATGGTTGTTAATTTGATTGGTCACTTTGGTGCCATGATTCGTGAAATCGAACACAACCGTCCTGAATTCAGTCAAATCATGGAACGTCAATTACTTTGGACTCATGAAAATGAAATTTTAGGTGCTAAAGATTTTCCATGCAAATACAATGAAGATTATAAAATGTACTTCTCTACAGAAGCATCTGAAGATAATCCTACATTTTTAGCATTTAAGGAAAAATTAACTAAATTTCAAGATGCCATTGCTGCTTTACCAAATGAAATTGATAAAACAGAACAACAATTACTTGATTACTCAACTTTAAGAAATCTTTTCCCTGTTGAAAAGGAAAACGATAATATTGAAGTTCCTCAAATGTTTGCAAGCAAAAATGGTGATGTTAAAATTCTAACTATGGAAGATTATGGTTTCCATGGTAAGCGTGACTTAAGCTTCTATAATATGTTTAACACAGGTGTGTACTCATTTGAAGAAATTGCATACTATGAATTAAATCAAGAAGATGGTTCTGATTTAACAATCAATGATTTAGCAAATTATGATGTTGATACTATCTTAGGTCAAATTTTAGTATTCATGACTCTTTATGGATATACTGAAGAAGACTTTGAAAACTTTGTTGAAAACTTTGATATTATCGACTAATTAAAAAAAGACCTTCAATTGAAGGTCTTTTTATTTTACTAACCAAACTTTATCTTTAATAAAATCAAACGGACGATGATGTAAATTTAATTGTGAATTCAATTCTAACTTGGCTTTTTGCCAAAACTTTTTAGAATTTGTTGCACCATTTCGCTCTCCAATCACAATCAAATTCCCCTTAAATTTAACTTTACGCAAATAACATAAAATCTCATAATCACTCTCACCACAATCAGGCGCCCATGCCATAATAATGTTATCCACATGTGCATAATATTTTTTTACTGCTTGCATTGCATCTAATTGCTCAACTTGACACCAAGGATGCGGTTTTTGATTATCTTGATTTTTCCAATCTAAATTATCAGTAGCAATCGTATTCTGTAAGTTTGCACTAATTATCGCATTACCACACATCACTTCTAAATTATGTGAATCTTTTCCAATAAATCGTTGTAAGTCGTCAATCCATTTCTGATTTACAACGTGCCATATGCCTAAATTTTCAATCAATACTTGTCGTAAATTTTCTAAATATGATGATACCTGCATTAATTCAGGATATTCAATTATATGATCTAAAATATATTCATCTGATAATTCTAAATTCAATACTGGGCTTTGAGGTAGCGAGTTTTGTTGAAAAGCAGCAACTGTATCCAAAATCGAATTTACTTTTTTCACAATTTGGGATAAATTGTGGAAATATTCTTTTATTTGCATTAAATTATCCACATATTCATCTATTTCCATTTTTTATCCACTCACTTTCTAATCCTGTATAATTAAAGTATAGCAAATCATTTAACAAAGGGATTATGTCTTATGAAATTACCAACAATTAAATCGTATAAAAATCATTGGAATATTCATGATGTTATTTTAATTTCATTAATTGCTGTTTTCTTCGGCATTATTTATCAAGTATGGAATTATATTTATTATGCTTTGGCTGCTACCCCTTTAAAACCATATGCCAATGATTTAACTTTAGGCGTATGGCTGATGGCAGGACCATTAAGTGCTATTTTAATCAAAAAAAGAAATGCTTGTTTAATTGGTGAACTTTTAGCTGCGATTATTGAGATGTTTCTTTTCTCTAGTTGGGGAGTTGGCAACATTATCTCTGGATTTGTTCAAGGTTTTGGATCAGAATTGGGATTTGCATTTACCGGATACCGTAAGTTCAATGGTTGGGGACTATTTTTATCCACAATAACATCCACAATTATTACATTTTTATGGGATTTATTTCAAAATGGATACTTAAGTTATCCACTTCAAATGTTAATTACTCTTTTTATAATCCGATTTATTTCAATTGGACTATTTTCAGGAATTCTTGTTGCTGCAATTCAAAAACTATTAATTAGAACGAAGGTCCTTAATAATGCTTGATTTAATAACTAGTAATTTAGCTTTTAAATATTCTAATCATACAAAATTTCTTTTTAAAAATGTGAATCTTCAATTTGAGAAGCACTCATTAAATTTAATTACTGGTGAAAATGGCTGTGGAAAATCTACCTTCCTTAGAATATTAAGTGGTTTAAAAAAAGCTAGTGAAGGTAAAGTTTTATTGAACAATCAAGATATTAGTCAAGTTATTCCTTGCTATCGTGTGCAATATGTAAGTTATCTTCCACAAAACCCTCGTCATTTTTTTACATTTAAAACAGGATTACAACAATTAAGATTTGCACTTGAAAATATTAATCTAACACAAGACGAAATTCAAAAACGTATAGATAATATTATGGCACGTTTAAACTTACAATATATAATAAATCAACCTATAACTACATTATCTGGTGGAGAAATTCAGCGATTAGCTTTTGCTTTAGTGATGTGCATTAATGCTGAATATATTTTACTTGATGAACCGTTAGCAAACCTAGATCAGAAAAATCGTGAAGAAATCTTAGCGATTTTAAAAATTTTAAAACAAGACCATACAATTATTATTGCAGACCATGATCTCTCTCTGTATGCTGAATTACTAGATAATTTATATTATTTTGATGCAGGAAAAATTATACACAAAAAGCATCCACAATTATCTTTAAAAAGAAACGTTCCACGTGTAACTAATTCCATTTCTGGGGATAACTCTCAAAATACATTAACTTTCAGACAATTAAATATAACTTATCCCCAAAAAGAAATTTTAACTGCAGCTAATTTTAATTTTCCAAAAGGAAAATTGGGATTATTATGTGGAAAAAATGGAAGTGGGAAATCCACTTTGCTGAATGCATTAACCAAACAATGCAAATATAACGGTACAATTTGTTATTGCAATAAAGATCAAAATAAAATGAAAACTCGAAAATGGCTTCAATACGTAAATTTAGGTTTTCAAAATAGTGAAAATCAATTCATCAAAACAACTGTTTTAGACGAATTAAATGCTGCATATTCAATTACTCAGCAAAATAAGTTTTGGAATGATCAACGCTTAAATGAATGGATAGATCGCTTATCTTTAAAAGAAATATTAAAGCAAAGTCCATATTATATTTCTGGTGGTCAGCAAAAAAAAGTTCAATTATTAATTCTTGCTTTGATTTGTGCACCAGTTATTTTACTTGATGAAGTTTTTGCTGGATTAGACCAAGATTCAATTTATAATGCAATGGAATTATTACGTGAAATAGCAAACATAGGATGTTCAATATTAGTTGTTGATCATCAATTAAGTCAACCAGAAAATTATGATTATGTTATAAAACTACAAGATCACCATTTATTTTTACTTGAGAAAGGAGCAATTATTAATGAATAATCGTAATCAATTAAACCCTACAATTGCTGTTCTAATAATGCTCTTATCTGGCTTGATATTAACTTTCTCACAAAAGATCTGGTTAAATGTAGTTGTGTTTATATTTTGTTTAATTTATCTTGGTTACTGCCGAATTGACTGGAAAAAATTATGTATAGCTTTATTAGTTGCATTTCCATTTGCACTAGGAAGTTGGCTATCATTTTTTACTTTTGGTCATAAACTTCACGCTGCATGGCTATATGGTACTAGAATTTATGTTTATTTTGCACTCGGTGCAATTGTAACTTTACTCTTTAATTTAGAACAAATTCTTAAAAGCCTCCATCAACATTTTAGACTTCCAAATACATTTGTTTATGGACTTTTAACAGCAAGTGAAATGTTAAATGATGTAACTACCCAAATTAAAAAAATTCGGATTTCATCCAATATGAGACAAAAAACACTTTATTGGTGGAATCCGATGTTATATTTAAAAATAATTGTCAGTTGTTTAAATTGGTCTGAAACGCTTTCTAATTCTCTAGTTGCACAAGGTTTCTCAGATAACTATTCTCGTACAGAAAGTTACCATGATAACATTGCTTTATCACAATGGCTACTATTAATCATGATCGTTGGGTCACTGTTTTATTTTGCTTTTATCTTTTAAAATTTGATTAATCAAATTCCAATCCTCACTAATCATAGGTGTGAGTTTGCGATTGTAAAACACTGCTGCTGGATGAAATGTTGGAATAACAGTATATTTTTTCCCACTTAATCTGTAGCATTCATTTTCTTCATCAAATCGTTGAATTGCTTGATGAAAAATTTGTCCGTGATTTTCTCCTACATTATACTTAGAACCTAAAATTCGTTGTAAACTTGTATTTCCAACAGTAACAATAATCTGTGGTGCTACCTGCTGAAGTTCCCAATCAAATAATGGGGCAAAGGCTAGCACTTCTTTTTTTGTTGGCGTACGATTTGGTTCCTTTGTCTCTATTTCACCAGTTTTTTTATTCTTAACTTTTTTAATTGAATATGGTCGACTACGAACAACACTTGTAATATAAACATCATTACGAGTTAATCCCGTAATCGCCAAAGATTTCATTAGTTCTTTACCAGCTTGACCTGAAAATGGAATATGAGAGGTAATTTCTTTTCTTCCCGGAGCTTCTCCAACAATCATAATTGGCGGATTTATTTTACCATTTCCAGATAAAAATCCTTCCATTTTAAAATCTTTTGTTCTTTGCTTAACTAGATTCACTAGATTTTCAGGGTATTCCATTACAATTTTTGCCTTTCTTATTCTAAATAAAAAAGAGACGGCAACCTAAGTCGCTGTCTCCCTTAATTAATTTCAATTAATTATTTTCCACGAACTGAGTCAAGAACTTCTTTAAGTTCTGAAGCTGACTTGTGTAAACCAGCTTTTTCTTCGTCTGTGATGTGCATTTCAACGATACGTTCTACACCGTTTTCACCAACGATTGTTGGGATACCTGTGAAGATGTCGTTCAAACCATATTCACCATTGAAGTATGCTGAAACTGGTAAGATTGCACGTTCGTCGTTTAAGATAGCACGAACAACGCGAGCTGTACTTAAACCAATACCCCAGTTAGTGATTTGCTTACGATCAATGATGTAGTATGCAGCGTCACGAACTGTCTTACGGATTTCTTCAAGATCTTCTTTCTTGATAACACCTTCGTCACCGTCTTCGATCCAGTCCATTAATGGCTTACCACCGATTGAAGCTTGTGACCATAATGGTTGTTCTGAGTCACCGTGTTCACCAACAATGTAAGCTGAGATAGCATGTGGATCTACACCAGTCTTGTTAGCTAATTGCATACGTAAACGAGTTGAGTCTAATGATGTACCTGTACCGATAACACGATTTTGTGGTAAACCTGATTCTTCCCATGCAACATATGTTAAAACGTCAACTGGGTTTGAAACGATTACTAAGTTGCCATCGAAACCAGAAGCCATAACTTCTTTAACGATTGAACGCATGATCTTAGCGTTTGTACCAACTAATTCCAAACGTGATTGACCTGGTTTTTGGTTGATACCAGCTGTAATGATTACCATTTGAGCATCTTTACAGTCTGAGTAGTCACCATGGTAAACCTTGCAGTTTTCAGGAGCGTATGAAACACCATCCATTAAGTCACGTGCTTCACCGTCTGCCTTGTCACCAGCAACGTCGATTAATACCATTTCGTCTAAAAGACCTTGGTTTAAGATTGAGTATGCACAACCCATACCTACACCGCCGACACCGACGATAGCAGCTTTTCTTGCTGTCAATGTAGCCATTGAAATCACCTCTTAAATTATTTAAGGATATAATCCTTAGCAGAGCTTTAAAGTTCCTAAAGCTCTCAACATTTTCTATTTTACCAAAATAATGGAATAAAATAAAATATTTACTGTTAAATTTCAATAGAATTATTTTATTTTATTCGCACTCTTCCATAAAAATTCTTATAGACAATTTTTTATGCAAGATACCGTGATTTTCCATTTAAATATGTTTCACATAAATTCATATTTGAATCTAAAATTAAGAAATCTGCAGCGGCTCCTGGAACAATTGCACCTACTTCATTTTCCATATTCATACTTTTAGCAGGAACAAGTGTAGCCATCCTAATTGCTTCTTCAGGTGTAGCTACATTCCATTCTACTAAATTTTTAATAGCATCTTTTAATAATAAAATGCTACCTGCTAAATTATTTCCCTTTTTCAAACGTGCCATTCCGTCTTTAACGTAAACTTCCAACTCGCCCAGCATATAATCTCCTTCTGGCATTAAACCAGCTCGCATACAATCTGTAACGAGAGCAACATTATCAGGAGTTTTTTGATTTATTAATACCTGTACTGCAGCCGGAGCATTATGATGTCCATCACAAATTATTTCACAATATGTATCTGCCATCGTATATGCTGCTCCTACCATTCCAGGTTCACGATGTCCCATATCATTCATTCCATTATATGTATGTGTAAACATAGTTGCTCCAGCCTCAATACAACGTTTAGCCTGTTCATACGTTGCACTACTATGTCCTATTGAAACAACTACTCCACTATTAACTGCTTTTTGCGTAAATTCTGCTGCTCCATTACGTTCTGGAGCAATTGAAATTTTATTTAATAATCCATTAGCAGATTCTTGCCATTTTTGAAATTCATCAAAATCTGGATCACGTAAGTATTTAGGATCTTGAGCACCTTTATGTTCTTCAGTAAAATATGGCCCTTCAAAATGAATCCCACGAATTTTAGCACCCTTTTCTTGACCTTGGTGTTCTCCAATTGCGTGGCATACCTTATCTAATTGTTCAAACGATGCCGTCACTGTTGTTGGTAACCAAGATGTAACTCCTGCTTTTAATAATCCCTCGGACATTTCATTAATTGCATCCCAATCACCATCAGTTACATCATGACCTAATAATCCATGGATATGTGTATCAAATAGACCAGGAGAAACCCATTTATCTGGATACTCGACGATTTTTCCTTGTGGCTTTTGATTTTCTGGATAATATTTACCAAATGTGCCATCATCATTAATTTCTAAATAACCATTATTTTCTGTTGTATTTTTCAAAAAATATTTTGCAGCATGAATGTAATAGCTCATTTTAAAACTTCTTTCTAATTCAAAATTGGAATAGACCACTTACACAATCTTATTTTTTCACATTTTGTTATTTTTTGCAAGCGCTTTATCCATTGAATTATAAACTAATACATTCATTTAGCTATTATTCATAATCAGTATTTTTAACAGCTAGTTCTTTGAAACCTGGTAAGAGTATCATCACAATAAAACTAATTACATATAAGCCAGATAAAAACATCATTGTAATAGTTAAATTGAAGTATTGCATTAATAATCCAATAATTAGTGATGAGAATCCTCCAATTGCACGTCCTACATTCATAATAATATTATTTGCAGTTGAACGAATTTCTGTTGGATATAATCTACTAATCACAGCACCATATCCTCCGAACATTCCATTTGAGAAAAATCCAATCAACATTCCTGCAAGGATCATTGTAAATGGAGTGGTTGCTTTTAAAATAATGAATAGCACTAATGCTGATCCAATTAAAAAAATACTGAATGCAATTCTTGCTCCAAATTTATCCATAATGTATCCAAATACAATCATGCCACAGCTCATTCCAATTATTGTAGCAATCATCCAAATTGAAGATTTAGAAACAGAAAGGCCTTGTTGTTCTTGAACAATTGATGGTAGCCAGTTCATTAAACCAAAATAACCAGCGATTTGAACAATTGTCATTACCATCAAGCCAAGTGTTTGTAATGCTAATTTAGGAGTTTCAAATAATCGCTTAATTGAAATTTTTACCTTATTTTCTTTGATCTTTTTATTAACTGCTAAAAATTCTTGACTTTCATTTAAGTGTCGACGAATAAAATATGTCAATATAACTGGTACAATTCCAAGTAAGAAAAGTGCATTCCAACCAAATCTTGGAATAATAACTGAAGCAGCTAATGCAGCAATAATTGCACCTACTTGTCCGCCAATCGCTGCTACTGAAGTCATCCGACCAACTTGTGTTTCACGGAAGTTTTCTGCAATTAATGCCATTCCAACTCCATATTCTCCTCCAGCACCAATTCCTGCTAAAAATCGAAGAATATAAATTACTGGTAATGAGTTAGCAAAATACATTAATCCCGTTGCAATTGCAAAAATAAAAATTGTATATGTAAAAGTCTTTACCCGGCCAATTTTATCGCCTAATAAACCAAAAATCGCACCACCAACAAGCATTCCTAGGTTGGTAATTGTTCCAATAAAACCAGCTGCTCCTTGAGAAATATGTAAACTTGCAATAATCGGAGTTAATGCAAATGATAAAAACATAATATCCATATTTTCCAATGAAAATCCAGCTGCTGTGGACGCCATTACCCATTTTTGATCCTTTGTCATCCTTGTAGTAGTACGAGACTTCATTTTATTCATATTCAATTCCCTCCAAAATTGATGCTCGCTGACATCATTTATTTCTAACCAAACATTTTACTCTTTTATTAAAAAAAAGCAAAAGAAAAAAGCAAGATTATAAATCTTGCTTTTTTCACAACAATTATTTATGTGCTTTTTCGAATGTTTTTTCGAATAAGTCATAACTGAAATCTGCTGTTGTTGGTACAACTGTATCAGCTTTACCTAATTCAGCAGCATCTCCAACTGCAACTGCTGTCATTCCAGCATCTTTAATTGCTTGTACACCAGCAACTGCATCTTCAACACCAACACATTCACTTGGCTTTAAGTCAACTGCAGCAGCACCTGCTAAAAAGATATCTGGAGCTGGTTTACCATGTTCAACTTTTGATGGATCTGCAATTGCATCAAATGCATCGAATAAACCTAATTTTTTCAAAATTGCAGGAGCATTCTTTGATGCTGATGCTAATGACATCTTAACATTGTGTTCTTTTAATTGATCAATCAATTCAGGAATACCAGGTAAAATGTCTTTTTCTGATAAATCTTCAATTGCTTTCAAGTAGTAACCATTCTTTTCAGCTGCTAAATCTTGAATTTGTTCATCGCTGTATTTATCTAACATGTTGCCATATTCTAAAATCTTTTTCAAAGAGTCAATACGGCTAACACCTTTTAATTCAATTTCAAATTTTGCTGGTAAATCCAAGCCAAGTTTTTCCTTAGCTAATTGGCACCAAGCAGCGAAGTGATAACGTGCTGTATCTGTAATTACACCGTCTAAATCAAAAACGGCACCTTGCATTGTTTCCATTTTGTACCTCCAATAATTTCATATCATTACACCAAAACGCCAAAGTATTCCCCTGGCGTTTAGTGTTTGATGTTATTCCTTAACAAGTTGATGTTTAGGTAATTATTTTACTTCAATATCTTCTCCGTTAAGTTTGATTGTTAATGGTTCACCCTTCAACAACTTGATTTCTGTGTTTTCTTTTGTTACGTCGATTTCTAACAAACGATCACGGAAGTTCAAGCGGAAGTTATAGCCATTCCATGCTTGTGGTACGAATGGTTTGAATTGTAATTGGCCATCGTTAACACGCATGCCAGCGAAACCTTGAACAATTGCTAACCAACCACCTGACATAGCAGTGATGTGTAAACCATCTTTTGTATCATTGTTGTAGTTATCTAAGTCTAAACGAGCTGTACGTTCATATAATTCAACTGATTTTTCTTGGTAACGTAAATCAGCAGCCATAATTGCGTAAATTGGAGCTGAAAGACTTGATTCGTGAACTGTTAATGGTTCATAGAAGTCAAAGTTACGTTTCTTTTGTTCTTCTGTGAAGTCATCCATGAAGTACCACATTGCTTGCAATACATCAGCTTGTTTGATGTATGGTGAGCGTAAAATCTTGTCCCATGACCAGTGTTGGTTAATTGGTAATTCATCAGCTGGAACTTTGTTAATTGGGTTGTTGTTTTCGTCTAATGTAATTTCCTTGTCTAAGAAACCATCGTGTTGTACGAAAATACCTAATTCTTTATCTTCTGGTAAGTACATCTTATCAACGATATCTTGCCATTTAGCTTTTTCTTCATCTGAAACTGCTAATTTCTTAGCTTGTTCTTCTGAAACTTCTTCTAATACTTCTAATGTGTATTTTAATTCCCACTTAGCTGTGGCATTTGTGTACCAGTTGTTGTCTACGTTGTTTTGGTATTCATCAGCACCTGTTACACCATGAATCATGTACTTGTCATTTCTTTCTGAGAAGTGTACACGATCTGCCCAGAAACGAGCGATTGCAACTAATACTTCACTACCTTCGTGTAAAGCATATGTGTTGTCGCCTGTTGTCTTTGCATAGTTGTAAATTGCGTATGCAATATCACTATTACGGTGAATTTCTTCAAATGTAATTTCCCATTCGTTGTGGCATTCTACACCGTTAAATGTAACCATTGGGTATAATGCACCATCTAAACCTTGTTGTTGAGCATTGTGGAATGCAGCTGGTAATTGGTTGTAACGGTACATTAATAAGTTTTCTGAAACTTTAGGATCACTTGTACCTAAGTAAACTGGTAAACAGAATGCTTCAGTATCCCAGTATGTAGCACCACCATATTTTTCACCAGTGAAACCTTTTGGTCCGATGTTTAAGCGAGCATCATTACCGTAGTATGTTGAGAATAATTGGAATAAGTTGAAACGAATTCCTTGTTGTGCAGCTTCATCACCATCAATTGTGATGTCTGATTTTGTCCAACGTTCTGCCCAAGCATCTTCTTGTGCTTTAACTAATTGGTCATATGATTGTTCGCCAGCTTTATTCATTAAGTTTGTTGTTGCTTCATCTAAAGCTTCATCTGTATCATAATCACGTGATGTTGTTACAATAACACGTTTTTCAAATGAAACAGTTTGATCTGGTTCAATTGTACCTTCGAAGTTATTTGCAATATATTTTTCTTCATTTTCAGATTTAGCAGCACTTAATTCTGTTTCGTGGCTCATTGCCATTTCAACAGTAAAACGAGGTGTACCAAAATTGTTTTCAACAGTTTGACCTACTAAACGTCCTGTCTTATCAGCAACTTCTTTATTTAAAACGCCCCAGAATTGTTCACCGTAGTTTGAATCTTCGTTGTATACATCAGCATTGATTAATGATTGAACTTCAATCTTAACTGATTCATTGCTTAAGTTAGTGAATGTTAATTTGTTAGCATATAATTCTTTAAATGCAATACTTACAAAACGTTCTGATTTTACTTCGATCTTGTGACCGTCTTTTTCAACGATAAATGAACGACTTAAAATTCCACGTTTCATATCTAAGCATAATTCAAAATCGCTAAATGAATCTTTAGCTAAGTCAATTGATTCACCGTTGATCTTAATATCAACACTAATAAAGTCAATTGCGTTAGGAACTTTACCAAAGTATTCTGGATATCCAATTTTCCACCAACCAACACGAGTCTTGTCAGGATACCATACGCCACCTAAGTAAATTCCTTGGTGTGAGTCGCCAGAATATTTTTCTTCAAACATTCCACGCATACCCATGTATTCATTACCAATACTTGTCATACTTTCTTGGAGACGTTTATCTTCAGGATTTAATTCATGAGTGATAACTTTCCAAGGATCAATTTCAAATGTTCTTTTCATTTAATTCACCTCTTATTAGTATTTTTCTATTTGATACGCAATTTGCATGCGCTTATGTTCGCCAGCTGTTAACCGGACATTACCAAATTTACCATTATGTAATGAATCAGGCAAGGTCTGCACTTCAGTAGCTAGCGAGTTAAACAATCCCTTTTCATCATTAGCAGCATTCTTTGGATCAGCTGTAAAGATGACAAGTCCATTGCGATCACTGAAGATTTTTATTTTAACACATTTATTGTGTTCATTGACGACTGCAACTGGTTCTTTTAAACTATCTTGAACTTTATAAGCAGTATCAAATCCCTTTAAACCTTCTTCGTTACGCAATTTTGTAACAGCTTCTGCTAAATTTTGATCATTTGTAAAATCATATGCAGTACCATTAACTTTTTGTAACTCACCTGTTGGGATTTTATCTGCTGTTGTTTCAGTAATTTCATCACCATTAATATTTAATGTTGTATCGTTTAATCCTTGATCTAAAGCCCAATAAATATGAATTGTTGGGTCATAAACTGTGTCTGTTTTTGCTACAAGATCATATGTAACATTTAAACGATCTTCATCAGTTAAAAAGTAATTGATCTGTAATGTTAAATCACCAGGAAAGCCATCAACCGTAGGATCTAAATTTAAACTTAAAGTAACTTCATTATCAGCAACTTGATAGCCATCGAAAACTTGTGAACTAACACCATGTTCCCCTCCATGTAATGTATTAGCTCCTTCATTTACTGGCACTTGAACTAACTTATCATTTAATTCAAAGCAACCGTTCTTAATTCGACCAGCTACCCGACCAATTTGCTTGCAAATTTGATATGGATTTTCAACATATTCTTTTGCAGAATCAAAATTTACAACTAAATTTTGACGTTGTCCTTGGTTAATAATCGAAAATTCTTGGATAATACCCCCAAGTGATAAAATCACTACTTTAGTTTTATTTGCATTAGTTAATGTAAATCTTTGAATCTCTTTCCCCTGAATAACTTCTTTTTTCATAACTGACACCTACTTTAAATTAAATTTCACCATCAATTTGATCAGGTTCTGCAGGAGCTTCTGCACTTGTTTCTTTAATTAAGAATACAGATAATGCACCTAGTAACATAATAATTCCTGAGAATAAGAACATATTTGTTTGTTCGCCACCAAATAATGGGAAGAGAACGAAACTTGCTAATGAAGCAACAATTTGTGGTAAGCAAATTGAGCCATTAAAGAGACCTAAGTATGTTCCCATATGTTTACCAGATAATGCATTTGTAACAATTGTTAATGGATATGTATTCATAGCTGCCCATGCAATTCCAACTAATGTGAATGATACAAGTAATAACCACTTGTCATGGATGTAGAATACTGAACCAAAACCAACTGCACCTAATGCTAAACTACCAGCATAACCTAATTTGTGGAATTTGTTAGGTAACTTAGCTAAAACATATGACCAAATTACAGCAGCAATTGATTGAACAGCAGCTAAGATTCCATACCAGTTACCAGCATCTTGGAAACCAGCTGAAGCTGTATCTGTTGTGTGCCATACGTTAGCTGCAATTGCTCCGTTTGAATATGTCCATAAGTATTGGAAAGCAAACCAGCAGAAGAATTGAACTAATGTAACTGTCCAGAATGCACGTGGTGCTTTCTTCAACAATTCAAACATTCCAACTTTTTCTTCGTTATCTTCTTCAGTAATACCGTGATACTTAGCATATGTTGCTGGATCATATTCATGAACACGTAATACTGTAAATAAACTTGTAATAATTAAGATAATTGCACCAACATAGAATGATAATTTAACTGACATTGGTACATCACCCTTTTGGGCTGTATTAGCAATACCAAACATTGTTAAGATAAATGGGAAAATTGCAGCTAAAACTGCACCAGTGTTTGATAAGAAACTTTGAATCCCATATGCATAACTCTTTTGCTCATCATTAACCATATCACCAATCATCATTTTGAATGGTTGCATTGCAACATTTGATGATAAATCAAGAAAAGCAACAGTAACCGCAGCAAATGACATTGCAGCAATCGATGCATAACCTAAACCGAAACTTCCTGAGTTAGGAAGTAAGCACATTACAATTACAGCGACCAAAGTACCAAGTAATAAGTATGGTAAACGACGTCCACCTAATTTAGGTGCCCATGTTCGATCTGAAAAATAACCTACTAATGGTTGTACGATTAAGCCTGCCAATGGTGGCAAAATGAAAAACCAACCTAAATCATTAGGGTTTGCCCCAATAGTTTGAAAAATCCGACTCATTTGTGAGCTTTGTAAGGTGAAAGCCATTTGAACCCCTAAAAAGCCAAAGTTAATCATCCAGATTGTACTTGGTTTTAAATTAGGAAGCCCTGCTTTGGGTTTGTTATTATCCATAACATAAATCCTCCTAAATTCTGAAAATCGAATACGCACTAAATGTAAACGATTTCTTAATGTTTTATATTAAAAGTATACCGCTATCATTGATTTTATGCAACCGATTGCACAAAGCTTATTTGCTTTTAATCATTTTTTAATGTAAATTGCAAAGCCTTTCGGATTTAAAATTTCATCCTGATAACCGTTTTCTATTAATATTTCTGCATTTTCGATTGGAGAATTAATTTCAGCTACTCCTGTATTAAATCTTGCCTCTAAATTGCCGTAATTTAACTTCATGAAACCAAGTTCGTCGTCAATTTCGCTCCAATTTAACTGTTGAACATCTAAATATTTCACAATCTGTTTTCTTACCTTGATCAATTTTTGCATAAATGCATAAAAATCATGATCTTGTAATTTTTCATTCCAAACCATTGGCTTACGATCATCGGGTCATTCTCACCTGTCATTCCGTATTCAGTTCCATAATAAATGCTTGGTGTCCCTGGTTGAATAAAAGTAAAGCCAAAAATTTGTTTAACTAAATCCATATCATCATGTGCTAACGTTTTAATTCTAGCTGTATCGTGTGAATCTAAAACATTAAACATCATTCTGTCAGCAGCATCATTGTATAGCATCAATTGTCGATTTAAATTATTTTTCATTTCAGTAGCTGTAGTTACATGTTCAATAAAGTGTTCTTTGATTGCTTCAATATAAGCATAATTCATTACACTAGTAAATTGATCACCCTGTAACCATGGTTGAGCAGTATGCCAAATCTCTCCTAAAATATAAAAATCTGGTTTTAATGCGGTTGTTGCATCATGAAATTCACGCCAGAAATGATGGTCGATTTCATTAGCAACATCTAAACGCCATGCGTCAATATCGAATTCTTTGATCCAATATGTTGCAATTGATAGTAAGTAATCTTGAACCTCTTTATTTGCAGTATTTAATTTAGGCATGTGAGGTGTATAGTCAAAGGTTTCATAATTGGCATCCGCCGCAAACTCAAAATTATCAGTTGGCGTATAATGAACAGGAAATCCATTAATATGAAACCAATCTGCATATTGGGAATCTTTACCATGTTGAAGGACATCTTGCCATTGTGGAGATTGATCACCAATATGATTGAAAACTGCATCCAGCATCACTTTGATATTTCGTTTATGTGCTTCTGAAACTAATTTTTTAAATAATTCTTTGTTTCCAAAATGAGGATCGATTTCAAAATAATCTTCTGTATCATATTTATGATTAGATGGTGCTTTAAAAATTGGATTGAAATAGATTCCATTAACTCCTAAATCAACCAAGTGATCTAAATGATCAATTACACCTTGAAGATCACCGCCATAAAAATCTTGGCGTCCAGGATGAATAGTTGAATCCCATGCTTTTGTTCCCTTGGGATTAATAGTTGGATCGCCATTTGCAAAGCGTTCTGGGAAAATTTGATACCAAACTGTATTCTTTACCCATTCTGGTGCATTAAACATATCAATTTGTTGAAAGAAAGGCATTCTAAAGTAATTATTTTCTTGCGCCAAATAATTTTCATCATAGTTAAATTGAAATCCTTGATCGTTATATAAAACTTGTTGTCCTTTTTGATCTGTAATAAAGAAGCCATATGCCAAGCGATGCTTAGGTTCAGTAATTGAAACTGTCCAGTAATCGTATAAGTCTGTACTTAATCCCTTCTTCATTGGAATTTTTCGATTGAACCATTTGCTGTTAAGTGAACGAATTGCATATGGATCTCCTGCAACTAGTTCAACACTTTCAATATCATCTTTAACTGTACGTAACCGAATTGACATTGTATCTTTTCCTGTTATAAATGCATATTCACTTTCGGGACGATGATAAATTCCTGTCAAATCCATTTGAAATTCCTTCTTTCTTTTAAGAAAGAGACTGTCCTTAAGTCCAGTCTCTTTGTTTAATTTTGATATTAAATTATTCGTTCGTGTCTAAGTTTTCTGCTTCTAAGGTTTCAACTTCGACTTTCTTACCATTTGTTGGATTATTCTTGGTTTCTTTTACAATCCAAACTGTAATAGCTCCGATTACAAAGAAAATTGCACCGAATAAGATCATCATTGCTGAACCATTACCGTTGCTTAATTTTGTAAGTAATGGGTAAATACCAAAACTAGCAACTGAGGCAACGATTTGTGGCAAACAAATCCAGCAGTTGAATAATCCAATGTAAGTACCATCATGTTTACCATCTAATGCATTAGTTAAAATAGTAAATGGAATTGAATTAATAGTTACCCAACCAATTCCAATGAAAATAAATGCAAAGACTGAAGTAACTTTATCATGGCAAAATGCTAACATAGCAAAACCGATTGCAGCACCAATTAATCCAGCAGAATAAAATGGTTTTCTTGTCTTATCGTTTAAATGAGATAGAACATAGCCATATAGAATTGATGCTACAGTTTGAACTGCTGACAATACCCCATACCAGTTACCAGCAGCTTGGAAACCTGCAGATGTTGCATCTGTAGTATGCCAAATATTAGCTGACAATGCACCTGGTGCATATGTCCATAAATATTGGAATGCAAACCAGCAGAAGAATTCTACAATTCCTAATGTCCAGAATACTTTAGGTGCATTTTTTAAAATATCTACGATTGAAGTTTTTTCTTTCTTTTGTGCTTCAGCATCAATTCCATGATACTCATTATACGTCTCTGGATCATATTCGTGTACCTTAAATACTGTAAAGAATGCAGTTACGCCCAAAATAATAGCACCAATATAGAATGAATAACGAACTGAAGCAGGAACGACACCTTTAGCAGCAACATTAGCAACTCCTAAAGCTGAAAGAATAAATGGGAATAAGTATGCAGCAAAACTACCAATATTTGACCAAATAGTTTGCCATGCCCATGCTTTATCCTTTTGTTTATCGTTAACCATATCACCAATCATCATTTTGAATGGTTGCATTGACATATTAGACATTAAATCCATAAATAAAATAGAAATTGCACCGAACCATAAAGCAGCCATTGAAGCATAACCAAAACCAAATGATCCTGAGTTAGGTAGTAAGAACATAACAACCATCGCAACAATTGAACCGACGATTAGATATGGAAGTCTTCTACCAATTTTGGGAATCCATGTATGATCAGAAAACCAACCAACTAAAGGTTGTACAATCATTCCGGCTAATGGTGGCAAAATGAAGAAGAAACCTAATTTAGTTGGATCTGCTCCAATTGTTTGAAAAATACGACTCATTTGTGAACTTTGAAGTGAGAATGCCATTGATGTTCCCAAATTACCAAACGTCATTAACATTAAAACGCTCATGGCTAAATTGGGCATTGGCTTGTGTTTTTGCTTTGAATTGTCCATGATAATTCCTCCCCAAAACTATAATGTTGTACTCCTATTGCAAACGCTTTCAATTAGATTACATTTACATTATAGTTCCATTCATTTTCTTTTGCAACCGTTTTCAATAACTAAATTAAAAAAAGACATAACTTAAATTATGTCCTTAAATTTCTTTTTATTTAGTTGAATGTCTTCTAACTATTTTATGTGGGATTGTTACATGTGGAAATCCAGCTTGTTGCTTATCAAATGAAGGTAAATCATCTGTTTTAAGAATCAGCTTAGCTGCTTGCGTCCCTAATGAATCAGGGAAAATCTCAATTGAAGTAATCGATGGATGTGCTGCCCTGGCAAAAATCGAATTATTAAAACTGATTATTCCGTAATCTGGACTTTTTCGATTAGTAGCCAATAGCATATCTTGTAAAGTAATCGCCATAATATCATCACTTACAACAAATGAATCAATTTCAGGATGAGTTTCCAAAAAATGATTTAATTTCTCTAATAATTTTTGTGATTCCATTTTAAATTCTATAGTCTTTTTAGCATTTTTCTGCAATTCTTGTGAGTAACCAATATAACGATCATATTGAACCATTTCGGTCAGATTACTATAAACAAATACGGGTGTCTTATATCCACAGCTAATTAAATAACTAGTTGCATCTTGCCCGCATTTGACATTATCGTTATTTACATATAAAGTTTCATTTTCCCATTTAGTAGGTTCACCAATCAAAACATAATTAACTTTTTCATCTCTTAAAAAATTAACTACCTGGTCACTTTTTTGTGAATATGTAACAATAAATTTATTTATTTTTCCTTGAATAATCATGGTCTTTATATTTTTAATTAATTCATGGTCATTTTTTCCAGTAGCAATTGAAACTAAATATGATTGTTGATTACAAACAGCTGTAATTCCCTGAATTATTTGTGAAAAAAAGGGATTATTGGCAACTGATTGTTTATTTGGCGGTAAAATTACACCAATAATATTTGATGAACTATTTGCTAAGTTTTGAGCTGCAAAATTAGGTTCATAATTTAACTCTTTCATCGCTGCCCAAATTTTTTCTTTTGTATCTCTACTAATCAAAGAGCTATCATGTAACGCACGTGATACCGTTGATGGTGATACCCCTGCTCTTTGAGCTACATCCTTAATTGTAGTCATAAAATTCCCCTTCTTTTGATTGATAGACTTATTATATTGCAAATTATTAAAATTAAAAAATATAAATGTTCAACAATCATAAAATTATTGTTGATAGTTTTATATAATAAAAAATGAGATTATGCAAATATCATAATCTCATTTTTATTCTAGTGATTTAATTCATTTAAATATACATTTTATCATTCTCAGAAAAACACATAAATGTAACATTGATAGAATAATCTGCATGTTCATTGATCCATTTTCTTACCGTTTCAACTGCAATTTTGGTTGCTTCATGAATTGGATAATGATAAACGCCAGTTGAAATTGCCGGAAAAGCAATCGAATGAATTTTATTTTCTTTTGCAACTTCTAGACTATTCCGATAACAACAGGCTAATTTGGGAGCATCTATTTCACTTTTGTGATAAATTGGACCAACTGTATGAATAATATACTTGGCAGGCAAATGGTATCCTTTTGTAATTTTAGCTTCACCAGTTTTACATCCATTTAAAGCTCGACAAGCAACATTTAATTCTTTTCCTGCTGCACGATGAATTGCGCCATCAACTCCTCCACCACCTAAAAGTGTGGGATTAGCTGCATTTACAATTGCATCTCCCTTAAATTTAGTTATATCACCTAATTTAACTGTTATTTCTGACATTCTAATTATTTCCTTTATTCATCTTTTAATTGACTAGCATCGTTATTAACTTCGGTTTGTTGATTTGAATTTTGATAATAATCTTGAAGCAAATCATTATACGAAATAGTTCGTGTTGCCATTCCTGCATCCGCAACGGTTTGACCTGGTTTAGGATCAACATACTTGATTGTGACAACGTCGCCATTCCGTTTGTAATAAATATAACTTTCTGGATCACCATTTGCAGAAATAAAGTTATAACCAGTAACTTCTCCTCCAGTATCATTAACAGTTCCATAATACATTTCGCCAGAACTCAAACCACCTTTAAACCAATCTGGAGATTGTAATAATCCAACCATTACACCTAATTGTTTATTAGTTACGTTTGGAACTGTTTGATTGGATTGTGCCACATTTTCTGTACTTTGAGCATTAGCTGAAGATTCCATTTCTTCAGTGTTGTTATCTGCAACTAAACTCGACTCATTAACCGTCGAACTAATACTGGAACTTAATTTACTACTTTCAACCATTGAAGATGAGTCAGTTTCTTCAACATTTTCTGTTTTAGGACTTGTATGATGATGGGTACTCTTACTATCATGAGTTCCACATGCTCCTAGAATTAAAGTTGTCGCACATAAAAGTCCTCCAAATATAATCTGTTTTTTCATCATGCATATCTCCTCTTTTTCCTATACATAAATTATATACGTTTAGTCATTTAAAATGGAATTTAAAGACTTTTTAAAATTGCTGATTGTGCTAATCTTATAATTTTTAATTTTTTATTCGCGTATAGTTTATTGTCCGTACTATTTTCTAATCTTACATATGCAACAACCGAACAAAGATAAATAATTTAATTGTATTAAATTTAATTGTTCACAATTTAAAAAATACATAAACTTGAATTGTGTCGCCTTAATGTTAGAATACTTTCCGAGGTGAGAGGGAATGAAAAAGAACAAGCATTCAAAAATTATTAATGATGTAAATTATTATCCTATTCATTCTATTGGTGCTTTAATTTCTCAACTCAAATTAGCACCAAATAAAATGGAAAAATGGCTAACAAAACATGTAGCAAAATAGTTTCTACTACTTCTAAAAATTAGTTTCTATCGTTTATCTAATATCTACTAAAAAAGTGGCTATGTCTTACATAGCCACTTTTTATTATTGTCTTTCTTTTCTCCAAACCATCAATAAAATTATCCACGTCAATACTGAAACTACAATTCCAATATTTAATAATGGTGGCCAGAATGATAAGGTAACAGTATGTTTACCGCTCTTCATTGGAACAGCAACAAATGCACCTAATGCTTTCTTGATTTTAACTGACTTACCGTCAACTTGTGCATGCCATCCGCTACTATATGGAATTGTGGTCATTAATGTATCTTGATTATTTGGTATATTAATAGTCCCTTCAAGATTCAATTTTCCCTTATATGAAAGCTTAAATTCATCTTGTTTAACCTGATATACATCTTGTTGTAACTTACTTAAATCAAATTGATAAACTCGCAAACTTCCAAGTGAAATTGCATTACCATCAATTGGTTCAATTTCAATCTTAATTGTTGAACCGGGAACATTTGCTGCCACATTAATTAATGCTGGATGGGCAATATTTCCTACTCCTGGCAAAGGATGATCATTGATCTTAATATTAGCATTCCACAAAATGTTTGAATCCATTTGAATATAATATGGTTGTGCAGTTACATTACGTAAAATAACCGTATATCTAGATGGTTGTTTTTTGTTATCAGTAATTAAAGTCCCATTAGCCCCATTATCTAAATGACAATTTATTGCTTCAATTGAATATCCAATTTCATTGAAATAATTCTCATTTTTGCCAGTAATTGCGTTCATTACTGCATTTTGATTAGCGGCAGCATTATCTGTGCTCATTTCTGGTAAATGATAGACATTTCGATTGGCAGCAAAACCAATTCCCATCGCTAATGGATTACTATAAGTTACTGCTGATGAAGATTCATGAATTCGTGTATAGTATGAAACATCAGGACGATAAGAAATTGCTGGAGTTACATTACTACCATTCAAATTTTCAAATTGATTAGCTGGTGCTAAATAATATTGAATATTAAATATAGCATCAGTTAATGGTGTCCCTTTAGTATAATTTACTTTTCCTGTATAAGTTGGTTGACCTAGGTCATCCATTAATTTTGTAACTGCTGCTCTTTGAGTGGAGCTAAAGTTAGAAATTCCATTATACGAACCTTGTAATGAATCATTTTCGGTGCGTTGGTATGTTTTAGCAATGCGGTAAAATTCATCCGCTTTTACGTTTTCTTTTATCCACTTAGCATCACTATCTAATGCAGTTGTAAATGCTGCAAAATCCGTTTGTTTAGTCCATTGAAAGACTTTTAAAGTAAGATCTGCATTGGTTCCTGCTTCAACGATTGCCAAAATAAGAACTGCTAAAAAGGCAAGCGATTTTGCTCTCAAATTTCCAATCTTCTCGTGATCTAACAATAAAGTTAAACTCAAAGCAATAAACATCAAACAGAAGAAAAATGCACTTAAAATAATTTTTTGATTATTCAAGAAATCAAAATTTTTATATTGGATTGCAATTAAAAGTAATCCAATTATAGGAATAATAAATGCAATAAACAGCTGATATTTCTGCGGTTTACCAATCATTGTGAGCCCACGAATCGCTAAGATTACCATCCAAATTCCAATTACGAAACTAAAGCGATATGGATAAAAGACTGGATATTGAAAAATATGCCAAAATAAATCTAATGGACTGAAACATAATGACAAAAATAGAAATCCACTAACTAAAAATGCAGCAATTTTTTCCTTTAAAGGAATACGCTTAGCAACAAAATATAAAATAAAACCAATTATAATTGCAGAACCAATAAATAAGTTAGGTAATCCGCCTTGAATTTGCTCATCATTGACTGTTCCAATCAAAAACTTACTTATCATTTTCCATGGTGCGTATTCAATTTTGATAGGAATGTTAGCAAGCATATATTGCCCTTTACTATGTGAAATATCATAATAAGCTGGCATTAATAAGAAGCTAACTGCGGTTGCCCCTAAAATTCCACCAAGTGCGAAACGCCATGCATGCTGCCCAAAATTCTTCCAGCCATCCCATTGACGTACTGCTGTCCAAACGAAATACAAGCAAGCAAAAATACATGCCATATACCCCATGTAAAAATTAATCAACAAAGTCAATGCAACAAAAACTGTAAAATATAAGAATTTGTCAGTTGAGATAATTTTTTCAATTCCATATAACATAAAAGGCAATAAAATCAAAACATCAAGCCACATGATATTAAATTGATTAGCAATTGCCCATCCCATTAATGGATAGAAAACAGATACCATTGGTAGATATTTTTCTACTTTTTGATTATTAAATGTGTGTCCCAGAAAATAACAAATTGCATATCCTGCGAATCCATATTTCAAAAGAGTAATCACTAATACACCAACGGTTATATATTTTGCAGGTACTAGCAATAGCAATAAATTGAATGGACTCAAAAGATAATATGCCCATAAACCAACTGTCTCCCCACCTAAGCCATTGGTAAATGAGTAAAAGAACTGACTGGGATGATGTAAAATTGTATCGCGATAAAACGCAAAGAAATCAACATATTGTTCATTTAGGTCATATGTAAAAAGTGTATTTTGACCAAAAGGAAAGATATGTTGCATGATAAAAATCACTAAAATAGTCAATAATGGTAATAAGAAATAAATTCCATATTGAGCTTTTTTAGTTAATTGTTGTATTTTTTTCATAGTCCACCTCTCACTTTTTTATCATCTGTTATTGTATCATTTGTATTAAATTTAATGAAATTACGTCCTAAAATACCATTATTTGTTTCACAAATTTTTATTGTAATCAATCAAATTTTATTAAATCAAAAAAAATTAATGCTTATATATCAGCATTTTTGATTGAAATATAAAAAAATTATATCAATTTAAATTGATATAATTGTTGACTATATATTTACTTAGCTTTATTATTCATGATAAGGGCTTTATCAATACATACCGGACGTATGTTAACGCTCTAATTTGAGGATGTCGACCGCATCCTCATTTTTATTTAGATTAAAAATTTATTGATTTAGTTTTTTTACAAAGTCAATTATCTGTTCTACCTTAATTTGATCTGGATTTCCTTCCCATAAACAAACCAATTGTCCTGTAGTAGGCACTTTTGATTGCAAAGTTTGCCCATTATTCTTCATGGTTTTCGTATCAATTTCATTAAAATTCCGCGGATTATTTTGTTTAAAGTTTTGAATAAAATTAGTAACTTCAGTCTGGTTATTTAGCTGATCAACCATAATGTAATTATATATACTATTGGCATTTATAATGGGATGATCTTTTAATTGAGTTACTGTTGCTCTTTTAGCCTTTCGTTCTTTTATATCACTCTTTTTTTCTGCATTTCCCGATTGCGACCAATAAGCAACCGTGATCTTATCGCTTAATTTATTTTCCTTACGCAAAGCATCATTCCATACAATTGTCTTAAAATCATGTTGGTTTTCATATTGATTTAACTGATTAAAATAATGCACTAATTTTTTATTATTATTAATTCCTCCGGCAACTTCATCTCCTCCCATCAAAAAATAGGATACTTGTTGCCCCTGAAAAATTGAATTGATTTCGGCATAGATTTTTTTCATAAAACGAATTGTCGCTTTATTACTAAAATTAAGTGTCTCACTATCAGTAACGATTTTTTTTGCAAGATATGGATGATGTTTCCTGATTAACTTTATCAGTGCTTTACAGTGTCCAGGAGTATCAAAATCTGGAATTACCACAATTCCATGCTCTTTTGCATGTTTAACAATCGCCTTCAAATCACTTGCTGAAAGCGTATCTTTTGTATCTTTATTTTTTAAGTTTTTTAGTTGAATTGCGACATGCGAATTATCATTTAAATGCAATACTAAGTAACTAAATTTATTAGGATCCATCTGATCGATTACTGTACAAATTTGCTTTTGATCCATTGGAAAGCGTGCAACATCTAATAGAATACCGTTTCGTTCACTAATCTTATTTGTGTCTGTTTGTTTATTATCTTGCATTACTTGAGCATTTGTTGTATCTGCTTTAACTTGAATTGGAATACTTAATAATAATGATATTGTCACTAACGCCAATAAGATTTTTTTCATTCTTTCCCCTTCTTTGTTAATTTAAGCCAACGCTTCCGTAATTGATATGCGATTGCTTTTGGTTGCCGATCTCGTGTTAAAATTCCCTTTCGATTACCATTAACACGAATTAATCCTGCCGGTGTTTCAAAATCTGCAAAATTCCATAACAATTCTCCTGCCACATAATCTAATTCATCAAAAACTTTAAAGTTCATCTGATAATAATCAGTTTGATATTCTTCAGAATAAGGAGTACGTTTAAACGAATGCATTCCAGCTATAGTGTCTGCACCAAATTCTGTAAAAATGATTGGCTTATCAGGAAACTTTTGATGCCAAACAGCTAGTTCATCATGCAGATTAGCTTGTGCTGTCTTTAAGTCATCAAAGTCTATATACCAGCCATAATAACGATTTAAGGCAATTACATCAAACAAATCAGTTGTTAAATCTACATCAGGAGTGGCTACTGCAATTTTAGGTGCCATTAAAGGTAATTTTTGCCAATCCAATTGATGTGTATAATCTACAATTTCCTTGAAATACTCGTGAGCTCCCTGTTGTTGACTAGCTGGTTCATTAGCAACTGACCACATGATTACAGCAGGATGATTTTGATCACGTTCAATCATTTCTTTCAATGCTTGTTTATGGTTAGCCATTGTGTCGAAATCTTTCCAAGTATTTTCTTGAGTTTTCATTGTAAGGGCTGCTGTAAAGTTTTTATATAGGCCTACAGCAGGAACTTCATCAATCACCAAGAAACCATCCTGATCTGCAAGTTGCATTTCTTCTTCAGAATAAGGATAATGGGAAGTTCGAAAAGCATTTGCATGCATCCATTTCATCACGTTATGATCATGATTAATTACTGCACGATTCATTCCTTTACCAATAACTGGAAAATCTTCATGCCGTCCGAAGCCTTTTAAGTAAACTGGTTCGTCGTTAACATAAATTTGACAGTCTTTAATCTTGACGGTGCGGACACCAAATTTTTGAGTATATGTATCGATCAGTTGCTCTTTTTCATCCCATAGGCAAATTTTTAATTCATATAAGTATGAATTTAATGGTTGCCATAAATGAGTGTCTGAGATCACTAAAGGTTTGGTATCAGCAACACTTGAACTCCGTGCGCTTTCAACCATATTACCCTCTTGGTCAAATATTTCCAGGGAAATATCGTGATATGTTCCACTAATTTCAACTAATGGATTAACAACCGTCTCCTTTAAATCTGTATCATATTTCACACAAATACTTTCAATATGTGCTTGCTTTGCTGTTGTATACAACCGCACAGGTCGATGAATTCCAGCATAATTAAAGAAATCAAAATTAGGTGTAACTTCATATTTACCATCATGCTCACTCAATTCAGCTGCAGGAACTGTAGTTTCATCTAATAAGTTTGAAACGCGCACTTTCAAATCATTTTCGCCAATTTTTAAAACATCATCTGGAAGTTCAATTTCAAATGGAGTAAACCCACCTATATGTTTTCCTAATAATTTTCCATTTACATAAATCCAGGCTTGATGTGTTACTGAACCAAAATGAAGTACATTGCGTTGTTCTTTTTGCAACATTGAAATGTTAAATTGAGTTTCATACCAAAAATATCCATTGTGTTCACTAATTTTTGAATTAATTAATTGATCATTATATGATGCTGGCACTGCCATTTTGATTGTATCCGTTAAAGGTTTAGTAGTATCAACTTTTTCGTTAGGTTTTTCAACATAAAAATCCCAAAAACCATCTAATGAATTGACAATGCGACAAGCGTTCGTTTGAGGATACAACATAATAAAACTTCTTTCTACTAAGTAATTTATTTTTTATTTTAATGAAGATTAGATAAAATGTTAAATAAAAGGTATAAGTGTTTTTATTAATGATCAGACTAATTGGAGGTGCTTTTTATGTCGAATAAAAGATTAACTATTTTGGCAGGAATTAATGGTGCAGGTAAAACAACTTTACGCAATGAACATCCAGAATTATTTCATCGAATGCAAGTCATTGATTCAGATAATTATCTTCGTGCTTTTAATGGTAATTGGCGACGCACTTCAGATCGTCTCAAGGCAATCTCACAAGCAAATCAAGCACTTGAGGGAGCTCTTGGTCAGGGGATATCAATTGTGTGGGAAGTTGAAATGGCTGGAAGTGCTAAAAGTGAAACAGAAATGATCACCCTTGCACGTGAAGCTGGCTATAATGTGAATTTAATCTATGTTACTGTTAAAGATGCTGAAATTTCATTAGAACGTGTTCTTTATCGTTTCCGTAATGGCGGATTTGGTGGTACACAACTAAACTTACCGGAAAGGTATGCACGAGTTAAAGAAAATATGACTAAACTAAAATCATTATTTGATTGTGTGATGATTTTTGATAATACAGAACAATTAACTTGTGTATATGATGAATGTGATGGTGAAGTTACTGTTAACAAGTTATCAGAAACTCCATGGGCTAAAATCTAATATTCTTGAATAAGGTTGTGATTGATAAAATCACAACCTTTTATTTAAAAACGAACTATATCATCAAATAACCAACTATCTTTCAACATAAAGCGTGATATTATTTCTAATATTGCGATTATAGTTAACTTTTGATAATATAAAAGCATAGAATCACAAAAATATTTAAGGTTTTTACGAGGTTAACCAACAGCATCATGAATATTATCGAGTTTCAAAATATTACCAAAATCTACAAATTAAAGAAAAGAAGTGGCAATTCATTTATCGACTTTATCAAGCCAGGTTATGTCGATAAAGTTGCTCTTAATAATATGAATTTTTCTATTCCCGCTGGCCAAATTGTTGGCTATATTGGTCCTAATGGTGCAGGAAAATCAACTACTATCAAAATCATGACCGGAATTCTAAAACCCACTACTGGTAAGTGCCGCGTTTTAGCAATGGATCCTCTTAAAAATCGTAAGCAATTCGTGCGTCAGATCGGCGTTGTTTTTGGTAATCGTTCTAATCTGATTTGGGATTTACCTGCAATTGATTCTTTTAAAATGATGAAAGATATCTATGATATTCCAGAAAATGATTTTCAGGAACGCTTGCATGATTTAGCAGAAGCTATTGGTATTCAAGATATTTTAAATGTTCCTGTGCGCCAAATGAGTTTGGGACAACGAATGCGTTGTGAGTTAGTCGTTTCTCTCCTTCACTCACCTAAAATTTTATTTTTAGATGAACCTACTTTAGGTTTAGATGCTGTATCTAAGATTGCGATGCATCGATTTATCAAGAAAATCAATAGTGAACAAAAATTAACTGTAATTTTAACTACCCATGATATGAATGATATTAAGGAATTAGCACAGCGTATCATTGTCATTGGAAATGGAAACAAATTATATGATGGTCATCCTGAAAATATTATTAATAAATTCAATGATATTCGAAAAGTAGTATTACCCATTAAATCTAGTGATCAAATTATCAGTGCAATCCAACAAAAAAATATTCCATTTAGTATTATTCAACAAATCGAAGGTGAGTTGACTCTCGAAATTAAAGAAGGTCAACCCCTTGAAAATTTAATGCAAATTATTAATCAATTTGAAATCGAAAATTATTCCGTTCAACCACTTAATACTGAAGAAGTAATTGCTCATTTCTATGAACAAAATAGCAAAACTATGTGAGTGAATTCAGGTGATGTTTATGTTAAAAGGCTATCTAAGTGTATTGACTGCTGAAATGAAAAAAAGTTGGCTATATCGTTCGGCTGCATTTGCTAGTATTCCACTGTTTTTCTTCCGTGGGCTACTTTCAATTGCAATTGTTTTTGCGTTCACGCGTACAAATAGCGATAATCCCCAACAACTTGTTAATTATTTTTGGCTAATTAATCTTTTCTATCCTATCATCTCTGCCTGGGTCGTTGACTATGATTTAAATACAATGATCAAATCAGGAAACATCGCATATGAATATATTAAGCCATTAGATATTTACTCATCATGGTTCATGCGTTTAATTGGTCAACGTTTAGCTCAATTGGCATTGTCTAGTTTACCAATTTTAGTTGTGATTTGCTTTTTACCAGCTCCATTCAGTTTTACAGTTTCATTTTCTTTTGAAAAAATAATGATGTTTACGATTACCATCATGCTTGCACTTTGCTTAAATGTGGTACTTTCGTTATTAGTATATATCTCTGTTTTTTATACCTATTCAATTACAGGGTCATTATTAGTTTTTGGTTCCATTATGGAGTTTACCGGTGGATCAGTAATTCCATTTAGTTTATTTCCTAGTGGTCTCCAACATGTTTTTAAACTCTTTCCTTTCTGGTATGGCTCAGCTTTTCCTTTTCAATATTTAACAAATCAGTTAAATAATAATCAATTATTAAGTGGAATTGTGTTACAGATCATTTGGATTATTGTGGCATTACTAGTTGGAAGATGCTGGTTAAGTCATCAATTACATAAAATTGAAATTCAGGGGGGTTAATTTTGAAAAAATATTTGTTACTCTTAAATAAGAATATTAAATCTCAACTTGAATATAATAAATCAATGTATCTGCTAATAATTGGTGAATTTATTGCACAATTTACTTTTATTTTAAGTTTTTTGATACTTTTTAAGTCATTGGGCAATGTAAAAGGTTATACTGTTAATCAGGCAATCTTTATTTACGCAACGGTTAACATTTGCTATACATTAGCAGAAATGTTAGGCAAAGGAATCAATGATCTGGCAAAATTAGTACGTAATGGCACTTTAGATATTTATTTCATTCGTCCAATGTCAATTTTGTTACAGGTTATGGGGAATGATTTTGAAGTATCACTGATTGGAAGATTGGTTCAATCCTTATTGATTTTCGGAATCACCCTTTTTACAAGTAATATTAAATGGAATTTGATAAAGATTAGTGATGTAGTATTAATCATTATTGCTGGGATTGCACTATTTTTATCAATATATTTGTTCTTCGGAACATTATCATTTTTTACAACCAAACAAGTCAGCATCTCGGTCTTGCTGATGGGAAGTGGCTCTGATATACTACACTATCCGGCTAATGCCTTACCACGTGGAATTCGTTTTATTCTACTTTATGTTCTTCCATTTGGATGTATTAATTATCTCCCATTTAAGTATATTCTTGGATTTACAAATAATTGGCTGTATTGCTTAACACCATGCATTTGTTTTATATTCTTTGGGTTAGTGTTGCTATTCTGGAGATATGCATTATCTGAATATTCTTCAACCGGATCATAATACTAGGAGGGTCAAACATGTACCAAGTTGAATTGAAGAAGATGAAATTTCATTCTCATATTGGAGTTCATCCAGAAGAAAAAGTTGTAGGTCAGGATTTAGAAGTTGATTTAAAGGTAACTTTAAATATTGTTCCTGATTTAAGCGATGACCTTGAACACTATATTAGTTATGCTAAATTCTATGGCATTATCCGTGATATAGTTGCAGAAAGTCGAGATGATTTAATCGAAACTTTAGCTAAAAAAATCATCGTTCAAATTAAAGAAAAATATGCTGCTGAAATAGCTCATATTAAAGTCTGCGTTAAAAAAAAGACTCTTCCAATGGATGGAATTCTTGAAAGTGCAAATGTAATTTTAGAGGAGTAATACATGGAAAAGTTAAATATTGTTTATCTTGGATTAGGTACTAACTTAGGTAATAAACAACAAAATTTAGAACAAATCATCGCATTGTTGCAAAAGCATGACGAAATCAAACTTCTCAAGCAATCATCAGTTTATGAAACTTCTCCGGTTGGCGGTGTTGAACAAGATAATTTTTACAATATGGTAATTAAAATCGGTACAACATTTTCAGCCGAACAACTATTAGAAATCATTCATGAAGTTGAGAAGAAACTCAAAAGAATCAGGATTATTCATTGGGGACCACGAACTGCAGATGTTGACATCTTGTACTTTAATGAACAACAAATGAATACAGAACATCTAAAAGTTCCCCATCCTGAAATTTTGAACCGTTTATTTGTATTAGTTCCACTATTAGAAATCTGTGGCACTGATTTTTACGACTATGATCGTTTAGTCAATGCAAGACAAGCATTAGAAGATACAAGTGATCAAAAATTAATAAATAGAGGACAGTTATAATGAGTAATAATAAAAATTCTGATAATATCGAAACAATCATCACAAACCTATTAGAAAGTGTTGGTGATGATCCACAACGACCTGGATTAATTGAAACTCCTCATCGTGTTGAAAAAATGTATCAAGAAATTTTAGGATCAATCAATCAAACTGAATTCACTGATTACAAATTATTTGATAACGAATCTGTGGGTGCTGATCAAGATGTTATGGTTACAAATATTCCATTTTATTCAATGTGTGAACACCATATGCTCCCCTTCTTTGGTGTTGCAAATGTAGCTTATGTTCCTAATGATAAAATTATTGGTTTGAGCAAAATTCCCCGTTTAATTGATTTTGTTTCTCACCGCCTAACACTACAAGAAAAGCTAACACATGATATTGCACTTGAACTCAACCGCATTTTAAAGCCAAAAGGAATTGTAGTACAAACAGAAGCACGCCACATGTGCGTTGAAATGCGTGGTGTAAAGAAATTAAATTCTGTTACTAAGTCAAAATACTATGATGGTATCTACAAAGAACAACCTGATATGTTAAACAACTTTATTATGACAGTAAATAGTAATCGAGGATCATTATGATAACATTCAATGATTTAAAATATTCACTTTACGATAGTGATGATCGTATTCCTTTTTTACAAAAACTATTACATCAATTAGGAAATCCTGATTGTGATTACAAAATCATTCATACAGCAGGAACAAATGGAAAAACTTCAACTTCAACCATGATTGCAGAAATTTTATCTCATAATGGATATAATGTAGGCCTTTTTACCAGTCCATTTGTTATTGATCAAGGCGAAGCAATTCGCATTAATGGGAAAAAAATTTCTTCAACAGAAATTGACCACTATTATTCTCAAATTGCTACCTTAATTACTGATACGCTACATTTGGATTTGTTAAAGAGTATTTCAAAATTTGAAATGATTTTATTGATTGCCCTACTATATTTTAGCGATCATAAAGTTGATTATGTTGTATTGGAATGTGGTTTAGGTGGTAAGACTGACGCAACAAATGCAATTTTGACTAGCGAATATGAGATTTTCACACATATTGCATTGGATCATACAGATGAATTAGGTGATACACTTGAACAAATTGCTACTAATAAGGCAGCGATTATCCGTGAAAATTCTCAAGTAATTGTTGCACCTAAACAAAATGCTTGCGTAAAAACGATATTGTTAAAGCAAGCACAAGCCAAAAATGCTTCAATTTATTTTGCAGAAACTCATGCATATCAAACTAAAATTGACTTTACTGCGGAATATCAGTATGACAATTTAGCAACTGTTTTACAGTTTTTCGCTGTTTTTGATAACGGTAAAATCAAAGTTGATGATTGTCTAGCAGTCATTCGCAACTTTGATTTGATTGGTCGTTTTCAACAAGTGCATCAAGCACCACCAATCATTATCGATTGTGCACATAATTTAGATGGAATTAGTCAGTTTGTTAAAACTGTTCAAGATAAATATCAAGATTATCACAAAATCATTATCACCGGCTTTTTAAAGGACAAAAAGCCTCTTCAATGTAGTGATTGTTTAGCACAATTAAAGGCTGACTTCATTGTTACTCAACCAGATAATGATGATCGTAAATATGATCTTGAGACTCTTTATCAACATATGCAGGCAAACTCAAAAATTGCAAATGTAAGTCTACAACAAGATCCTGTAATGGCTCTTCAAACTGCCTTGCAAAGAAGTAATTCACAAACTGTAATCTTTATTGTTGGTTCATTCTATTTAGCAAGACCCATTTTAAGATATATCAAAACTAATTTATAACTGTACAAAAAAATGGAGCTCACATGATGTGAGCTCCATTTATTTTTTATATTAATCAATCACGATTGCTTTAAGTAAATTCAAGAGATATTGAGTCTCTTTAACATCATGAACTCTTAAAATCCGACCATTATTTAATGTCATTAAAAGTTCAACAAACAAACTGATAGTTACGCGATCAGCTTCACTATCTAAGATTTTTTGGATGAAACTCTTTCTTGAAATTGCAATCATCAATGGAACGTTTAATTTGGATAATTGAGAATATGCGTTAATCTTAACTAAATCATCTGCAAGTGATGAGTTTTCAGAGAAACCAACTCCCAAATCAAATGAGAAACGATTCCGTGGAATATTTTTATCGTCAATTTGTGTTAATAATTCTTTAAAATGATTTTCAATCAACGTACTATCAATATCGGTTTCGTGTTTAAGTCGGTTGTTTAACATCGCAACTGCCCCAACGTCATATTGTTTTAGTAAGTCGATTTTTTCTTCAGTTTCGAAGCCATTAATATCGTTTATAATATCTGCACCGTTTTCCAAACTTCTTCTCATAACTTCCACATTATATGTGTCTACTGAGATTGGAACATTTGGAAATTCTTTTTTCAAAATTTTAAGAGGCTTTTCAATTCGTTCCCATTCTTCATCAACTGTAATTTCTGTGAAACCAGGACGAGTTGATTTCCCTCCAATTTCTAATACTTTAGCTCCGTTTTGCAAATCATCTTCTGCTTTGCGTAAAAATGCTGAAGTTTCATTAGAAACATGGGTAGAGAAAGAGTCTGGTGAGAAATTAAAGATTGAATAAATCAAAGGATCTACTGTTAAATCAAATTTGAAGTTTGGCCCTTCCCAAATAATTCTTTCATCTTCATAAATTTGATCGAGATTTAAATCTTCTGCTTTAAGCAAGTCCTTGAGACGAGCTAATTGGAAAATGTTAACTGTGATAATCAAATCATTGTCTGACATCAAGATACTTTCCGTGTTGCCTTTCAAGGTATTTAATATTTTACCATCATCTTTGAAATTGTGAGCGACTAAAGTTATTGTATTTTGATTACTTAAATTGTTTGTCTTTTCAAATTTCATTTCTCTCTCCTATATATCCGTTAAACTATTAACACCTATATCAAATTACATTTCTTCTTGCATGTTACGAATTTCTGCTACAAAGTCCTTGCGGATGTAGTATGAAACGAGTAAAGCAAGCAAATCAATAATTACGAATACAGTGATTGTAACTGTATATGTATGTAAGATTTGGTGTGTAACTGATAACAAGACTGGTCCAACTAATCCAGCTACTGCCCATGCTGTTAAAGCATATCCGTGAATTGCACCTAATTCTTTTGTACCAAATACATCACTTAAGTATGCAGGGATAACTGAGAAACCAGCACCATAGCATGAAAGCAATAAGCAAAGGGCAACAGTAAAGACCATTGGTAATTTGAAAATAAGCATTAAGATTAACATAACAATATCAGTAATGAAAATCAATGAGAATGTGTTTGGACGACCGATGTAATCTGACAAAGTTGCCCATGCAAGACGACCAAATCCATTGAATAAACCGATAATACCAACCATGATAGTTGCTTTAGCAACACTCATTCCTGTCATTGATTGAGCCATTGGTGATGCAGCTGAAACTAAACCAATTCCGCAAGTAATGTTGATAAAGAACATTAACCAGAGTAATCGGAATGAACGTGTTTTTACTGCTTCGTTAGCAGTAAATTGTTTTCCGTTAAGATATGTTGAACGGATAACCATCTTTTCGTTCATTGTCTTAGGTAATTCATTTTCCTTAGGTTTCTTAATGAAGAATGATGCTGTGATCATTACAACAAAGTATGCAAGACCTAAAATGTAAAATGTATTAACTAAACCAACAGTATCCATTAAGTATTGAGCAATTGGACTTGTTACTAATGAAGCAAAACCAAAGCCCATGATTGCTAAACCAGCAGCTAAACCACGACGATCTGGGAACCATTTAACAATTGTTGAAACTGGAGTAACGTATCCAGCACCTAAACCAATTCCTCCAATAATTCCGTATCCAAGATAAAGTAGTGGTAATGAGTGCAAGTGAATTGATAATCCAGTAAGAGCAATCCCAGCACCAAAGAAAATACTTGAGAAGACTCCAGTAGCTGTAGGACCAAATTTTTCAACTGCCTTCCCCATAAATGCAGCTGACATTCCTAAACAAAAGATTGCTAAACTGAATGCAAATGAAACGGCAGATTCACTCCAATGAGTTGCAGCAACGATTGGCTTAGAGAAAACACTCCAAGCATAAACTGAACCGATCATTAAGTGAAAGACAACTCCCGCAAAGGCAACAACATTTCTCTTCTTAAACATTAAGCAAATTCCTCCTTAGTTATATTGCAGATATTAATAACTACACTTAATAGTATATCATGAACTTTTATAAGTTCAATACCATATATAGTATGTTAATAAATATTAAACAGCTTATATATGGGCTTATTTTTTAACAAAAACACGACAAATAACGAACTTTATTGTATAAAACCAAAGTTCGTTGCGTTTTTTGATTCAATTGTCGTTAAGTTATTCTTAGTAATTGCTAAAAAATAAGCCTTCATGTTGAGTAATCAGATCAACATAAAAGCTTAACGTTCTAACTGGCTAATTAATTTTTAACATGTGAGAAATATGGTTTTAAAAAATGAATCATCACAAGAAATGCAATTCCAACAACTAACCCTTTGATTAAATTAAATGGAACAACACCTAGCAATACAATTTTAGTAATTGAAAATCCTAATTTCATTCCCAATACATTAATATATAGCAGTGTAATAACAAAGAAGTTAGCTAAACTCATTACACTTGTTAAAACTAGCATTTCTAATCCTACTGCACAAACAGCTTGTTTAACTGTAACAATAAAATCTGTCTTTTTTAAAGTTAGATACAGTGGCAAGCATAAGCAAAACATTGCTATGAAATTACTACCCACACCAATTAAATGTCCAACCGATGGACCGGTAACGATTAAATAAATTAATTCTTCAATAACCGCAATCAAAATTCCATCTTTAACTCCAAGCATGATCATTCCAAATAGAATTACAATATCTGAAAAATCTATCTTTAACCATGGAACAATCGGAATGATTGGAAATGATATGTACATTAAAATATATGCCATTGCAGCTAAAACTGCTATAAATGTCATGCGTCTGTATTTACTCATAAAGTGACCTCCTGAAGAGATTCACCTTCAAGTGAAGATAAAAAAAGTCTGCAAAATTAAGATAAATTTGCAGACTAATAGCAATGCTATATAATCTTCTTCCATCCAGACTATACTGTCGGTATTGGAATTTCACCAATTCAATCCTTTCGGAGTAGCGGACTATCACCGCCGGTCGGGAATCACACCCTGCCCTGAAGATTTATCTCAATAATACTTAACAAAAGTATTCTAACATTTTATTTTTATAATTAAAAGTATTTTATTAAACGATTAGAAAAAATCAATAATTGATTATAAACTTATTGATTTAACATCCTTCTGAAACTGCTATCAGCAGTATTCTACATTATTCACAGTACTTAAACTTATTGATTTAACATCCTTCTGAAACATGGTTGAGAAGGGTTTTTCTAGGTCTTAAGTACTTAAACTTATTGATTTAACATCCTTCTGAAACTTTGCATCAAATATCTCTTGTACTTTTACGGTACTTAAACTTATTGATTTAACATCCTTCTGAAACGAACTGGAATTGATGAAACCAGTGTTCTATGTACTTAAACTTATTGATTTAACATCCTTCTGAAACCATAGTTTCTCATTGAGTTAGCATCAGTAAGTACTTAAACTTATTGATTTAACATCCTTCTGAAACCGGCATTTTATAATCTTATTCTCATTGTTTCAGAGGTGCCAATCAATAAAGTCCTCGTCAATATAATAACGATCACAATTATTATAAAAGTTAAAATCTTCTAATTTAATATATTCAATAATCAAAACAGTGGTCTTTAATTCACTATTTAATTGGATTAATTCTTGTAATTGGTCCTGAGATAAGTAATTAGCGACGTTACTTAATCCAATACAAGCATTCTCCTTACACTCTTTATGTAATTTCAAATCCGTTTCAAGTATAACATATGGATCATGACTTATTGAAGTAGGTAGATGAATTTTACTATTTTTATAAATTCTTTTTAAATCCCCATCATAAGATACTTCAAGAGGCAAATCCATATACAACATCGCTTCTTGTAATGCTGTATATAAATCATTTGCACACTTATTAATTTTATTTCGATATTCATCAGAAATTGAAGTAATAATTGCATTAATTAATTTAGTATTGTATTTACTAATTAAGTTTTGACATTCAATAACGCTTCCATCCCAATTAATTGCCTTACTCGTTAAGATGCGTTGATAATCATCATCAAAAAAATTAATTTTGTCATTATATCCTTGAATACCAAGTATACAATCTAAAAATACATCATGATTATTAGTTCCCAACACTGTAATTTTTCCAGGAGTCAATTCAAGTGATTTAAACCCTTTATAATTCATTTTCATAATATAATTGTCCTTCCTGAAGAATTCCGCACATCATCTTTTTCTTTCCCTACTAAAAAATGCATATCATTATATTGTTTTTCAGTTAACATCAAAGACTGAACAATTCCTTCTTCAGGCAAAAAAGTAGAAATTCTTTTTTCAAGATATTTTGCTGCTTTACGATTTACACAAACACGTACGTATACAGAATATTGAATCATCAAAAAACCTTCATCAATCAATTTCTTTCTAAAAATTCGATATTGTCGTCTTTGTTTACTAGTTTCAGTTGGTAAATCAAACATGACCATTAAGCGCATTATGCGGTACCTCATCGATAAAATCCACCTCAAAATCCATTGAATTAGTTTTTCCATTTAAATATTGCACACACTTACGCACATATTTCGGAATAATATTTCTTAATAACATTGTTTTATTGTCATATTTTAGTTCAACATTTAACATATCAACTAAACCATATTTAACATCTGGCGTTAATTCGTTAAATTTCTGTCCCGATACCCAATAATCAACAATTGGACGAAAACATTCCATTAGATCAGATCCTAAATTGAATTGATTCTCACTACTATGATGATGAATTCCTAATTGTGTTAAATAACCATCTGCAACAATTTCCTTATTTATACTTGATAATAAAATTGCATATCCATAATCTAATGCCGCATTAATTGCCGAACTTTCTCTACGACTAAAGTGATCTTTATTGAATAAACGCGGGAAATATTTTTGAGCTACTACTGCTTCACGATTAGTTGGATCTCCGATTTCTAATTTTTCAATTTCCAAAAGTAAATCATCAAATTTAATTTTTCGCAATTCTAATACTTTAATTTGATTTAACATTTTTAATCGAATAATTTTAGTCCAAAGTTTTTGTTTGCGGTCTTCATCCCAATCCATTTGCTTTTTTAACAATTCTAATGAACGATTAGCTGGATAATAACCAACCGTTTCACAAACTGGTTGATTTTTGAAATCTGTAAAAATAACTTTAGTATTTTGTTGTGCTAACCTACTAATCAATGCCGCACTAATAACCGCTTGAGTTGTTGAAATTAATAATGTATCAATATCTTCAATTGGAATTTGATTTATTCCATCTCCAGTCTGTACACGCATCATTTGTGCTGAATAAGATAATTTTGCATGTTGAGTAATAATAACTGAACGCCATCCCATAAAAATCCTCCTTGACAAATGTTAATTACATTTAATATAATTAATTTATCGGGTAGCTCCCGATTTATTTAAACTTATTGATTTAACATCCTGAGTTGAAATCAAACAAGGCATTTTATGCCAAGTTTCAATTTATGAGTTGTCCTATGATAACCATTTAAAAACCGCTCCTTTCGGAGCGGTTTTTCTTATACCTTTTTATAAATCTTTAATTTTAACTCGTCTTTCAATTAATCCACTTGGAGATTGATAAATAAGTTCGGCTTCTGGCGATAATTTAATTCCTGAAGGAATTTGTGTCTGTCCAAATGGTGTTGAAATTTTTAATTTTTTCAAATCACCAAAAGAAGCATTTGCATGTAATCCAACCAATATGTTATTTAGAATCGTCTCTTTTTCTTCAATATCAAGCGCTTTAAACAAATCAATACCATCATTCAATTTTTGTCTAAATTTGTTAATATCATATAATTCATAATATTTATTAACTTTATCAAGTATTTCAAGATAAACACTTTCTAAATCATCATCTGTATTTTGTTTCTTTCCAATTTGAGCAAGAATTTTAATTGAGTTTTTAGAAAGTGTAAGTTGTTTTGCATTATGTTTATAGGTTGAAGTCCCTAATGTAAATTTTTGATTGCCATCAATTACTAATTGACTAAACGGAACTTTTCCTAAAATAATTTCAAAATCTTTTACAACTTTTTGAATCTCACCTGTTTTACGATTTTTCTTCATTTGTGTAAATTGTGGCATTAATTCATTTTTTAATGTTACAAGATATGCTTGTTTACCACGTTTTTCAGCTTGTTGAAGACGACCTAATGAACGCATTGGCACACCTACAACTTGATATTTATCTTTTTGTTTTACAATTGCCAAATAAGCGTCATTATTAGAAGTATATCCGCCATAAAGCTCTACCGGACGGTTATTCTTTATCCTTATTAATTTCTTAGATGAAGCAGTTGCAGCTGGGAAGATTGTTTGCTTAAACATATTATTTTCATTTGTAAAGACTTCCTTTGCAACCGGAACAACTTTAGCTGAATATGCACGATTAAGATGTTTAATTACATCTTTTTTATCCATAATTACTTGGCCATCATATTCAATTAGATCATCTCGTTTAAGTTGCCATAAGAAATTAAAGAATTTCATATTATTGAATGCATCCTTATCCATCTTCTTAAAGTCATTATAAACAAAATAACTTCTCAATTTTGGATATCTTCTATATAAATAAAGACCAATCACATTAACAATATAAGCATCAAAGCCATGGTGGAAATCATTTAGATTACGAATTTTGATGTAATCAAACATTTCCCTAAACTCATGTGATAATGCTGCTTTAATTTCAATGATTTTAGTATCATCTTCTTGATGTTTTTCTGTCAAAATAGTAGAAACTAATTTTATAACTTGAGAAGTTTCAACTAATTGACGTTTTACAAACCCTTCCATCTTAAACTTGTCAATAGAATCTGGATTAGTTATCAAGTTTTGGAACTTCCGTTTTGAAATTAAATTATTATCAGTTAATTTTTGCCAGAATTGACGGATTGTTTTTGCACCTAATATCATTCCAGGCATTGGATTATTTCCATATAATGCTAAAGGCACATTATCAGATTTACTGTTATTAACAGCACGTGAAACTAACACTCGGTTATCTAATGAATCATCCTTAATAAAGGACTGTGGCAAAATGTGATCAATATCATAATTACTTAAGTTATCAATATCTAACTTCTTACCTGTGTAAGCATCGCGTCCAAGTTGTGTGAAATACAAATAAAGTCTATCTGAGTAATCTTTATTATCTTTGCGACTCTTCAATTCATTCAATAATGCATCATCAGCGATTTCATTCGCAACTGTCTTATAAACATCTTGAATATATTGCATTCTTGAACGTGTTCTCTCAGATTTTTCATTACTACGAGTAAATTCAATTGAAATTGCTTTTGGTGCATATCCCATTACATTCTCAATATCATCTACCACTTTAATAACCTTACGGATTGCCTTTTTATTTTGTGGTGATGTATATGCTTCATCTAAAATACTTTCAACATCTGTTGCTCCAATTACACCTTCATTATGTGCCGCAATTTGTTTAGCAATTTCATCTGAAGATACAATTTGCATTAAATTATCATTAGTATTCCACATACGATCGATAATTCTTTGACCATTTTCATCAAAAATACCAGTTAATAATTCACTTGATAAACGTCCCCAACCTTGAAGTCTTAATCCTCTTAATTGGTTAAATTCATCATCTGATAACCACTTAATTTCTTGTAACTTGTCCATAAAGATTCCATTATCTTCAAAAACAGTTGCCCATTCAATGATTTTTTCTAAATCACTTGCATAATCTGGATTATCAACTTTTTCGCCAAAAATCACTTTAAATTTATGATATGTTGATAAACTTGAATTAAACTTAGTTTCATCTGAAATCCCTGAAATTCTAGGTTTTAAATATTTACCTGTATTTTCTAAATAATTCTGTAATTTTTTAACAGTTACTGTCTTATTCTTTTTAAATAAGTTTTCAAATATATTTTGTTTTTCAGTAACCGTTAATTTCTTATTATTGATTCGAACATTATTTAGTTCATTTAAAACTTTAAATCTTTGATATAACAAACTATTATCAGGAAGAACATCTTCTCCCAATAAATATGTATCTTTAGTTGTCATTCGCTTAATAAAGTTTTCAGCTGATTGATTACGATCAACCTTTTCATCAAAATTCCATGGAGTAATTTCACCTGGTTGTTTTCGAACCATCCATGCAAATTTTCCATTTCCATTTTGATTCTCTGCATTCTTTTCAATCATTGGTCCAATATAATATGGAACGCGGAATGCTACTAATTCATCCAATTTATATTTAGCTTCACTTTGACGTGCCTTATTAGGGTTAAGCTCAGCTAACCATGGGTAATATTTAGCTTGATTTTCAATAATTTGATCAAGTTCTTTTTGATGAAGTTGTCGTGGAATTACTCCATTAGATGAAGTCCTTTGTTTTGGCATTAAGTCATCAAATTCAATTGCACGTTGTAATTTTACTGTTTCTTCTAATTCACTATACTTATTGAATACTTTAGTTATTTCTTTAATAAAGTTTTCTTTCGTATATGTTTTGCCCTTTTTATCTTTCTTTGCAATATAACTTGAATATGCTTGTTTTAAAATTTGAGCATCTTTTTTATCAACTTTTTGAATTAAACTCTTATATAATTTAAGTTGATCATGGTGAGTATTATACTTTTCAATCATTGATTGTGATAAACTCTGACCATTAGGAACAATCTCATTTAAAGTTACCCAATCATGAATTTCTTTTACAATATTAGTAACTTCAGCTTCCGTTCTTTCCATGTTTGTTTCTAATGAAGCTAATGTTTCATCAATACCTTCATCATCAAGTGAGAAGTTCCAAGCTTTTGCATCTTCAACTTCTTTTTGTAAAAGAACATCTAGCTTAATCTTATAACCTATAATCGCTTTAGAAATTTGTTCAGCAACTTGCTTATTCTTTTTCAAAGTATCTTTGTCTTTAACTTTTTCCAAAAGCAAGCCTTTTATTTGCTTTAATTTATCAGCCTTTCGAACATCAAAATCTAATAATAAGCGTGCAATTTCTTCGCTATTTTCAGTATTAATTGCAATTCCTTTTTCTTCAAATAGCTGATTTATTTCTTCTAAATTAGCTCTTAAATCAATCTTTGATGTATTAAATGAACTAACTGGAGTACTCTTTAAGAAATTACCTCTGTATTTCACAATATGATGAATTGCAATATAAATTTCACGTAAATCAAATTTACGATCCTCAGTCATTAATTTATTTCTTAAATGATAAATCGTTGGATATTCATCGTAGAAGTTTGTATCTTTTTTCTCTGGGAATAGTAATGAACCTTCATATTTTTTATTTGTATCTAATGGCGAAATGTTTGAATCTCTTAATCTAGCAAAAAATGTAGGATCAACTTCTGCCATATATGGATCAAAAATTTCCTCAAGTAATTTCAAACGCCATTTTCTTCTTGATAATCTTCTTCGAGTTGTTCTAAATCCACGACGTTCAGCTGCTGTTTCCCCCTCTTTAAACAATGCAACCCCCATCGTATTTTTATGCTTCTTTTTAAGTAGATGATAATTCTCATCCATTACAGACCAACCGATTGAAGATGTACCAATATCTAATCCGATATAATAATCTTTCATCTTTTACCCTCCGATACCAAAAAATGATAAGTTATTTACAATTAGAATTTATCTATGTAAATAATAATTTTAGCAAATAATATTTAAAAAAACTAATAAACTTTAAAAACGTAAAAAAATAACAAAACTTTTCTTACACCAAAGAAAAATTTTGTTAGTTTTTTACATTAAATTGGAATTTTATTCAGCTAATTTTGCTGCGTATTCGATTTGATTTTCATCAAGATATTTTTCTAGTTGTGGAATTGTAATCATTGGAACTTGATACTTTTCTGAAAGTTTTGCTAAATCATCACGCCGTGCCATCTTACCGTTTTCTTTTAAAATTTCGATGATTACTGTAACTGGTTCTTCATGTGCTAGATATGCTAGATCTACAGTTGCTTCTGTATGTCCTGTTCGTTCACGAATTCCTTTATCCTGTGCAATTAATGGTTGGATGTGTCCAGGATGATTAAAGTGTTCAGGTTTAGCTGTTGGATCAGCAATCTTTTTAATTGTTGCTGCACGATCATATGCAGATACCCCTGTTGTTACCCCTGTTTCTTCATATGTTGCATCAGTCGTTACCATAAATGGTGTTTCATTAGGATCTGTACTATTTTCGACCATCAATTTGAAACCTAATCGTTCAGCAATTTTACGACTTATTGGAACACACATTAAACCATTTGCAATTTTCAACATTTGGTAAATTGTTTCTGGACTAACACGTGAACCTAGAGCAACTAAATCTCCTTCATTCTCCCTTGATTCATTATCAGCAAGAATAATGAATTTTCCTTCTTTCAAAAACTTAATGGCAGTCTCTACATCATTCGTCATTGTTCGGATTCCCCTTATTAATTTTATTTACAACTTAATGTATGTTCATATTATAGCATACATTCCGAACTTCAATAAATAAATAGTTTGTATTTATAAATTAATAATCATAAAATTTACTAATACCATAAGATTATCAACTGAATCCCGAACTATGTATTATTTTTTTCTTAGACAAATAAAAAGGATCTAGTTATAGATCCTTTTTATCCATTAAATTTGATATTTTATTAATTTTCTGAATATGGTATATTGGTATTTTGCCAATCATCACCTGAGCCATTTCCTTTTTGTAATTGGCCTTGTTCATTAATCCGATACCAACCAACAGTTGGGTTTGTATCAGCATTTCCATTATGTTCTTTCATCCATTCACTTTGATGATTTTCTTGAACTTGAATCGTCAAGCAACCAGAATCATCTGTAATATCACTAAAAGTAAAAGCTTCCATTGGTGGTGTACTTCCATCTTTGCTATAGTTTTGAATTACTGCTTTATATGCCCAACTATTTGCTTGTTCTGTTGTTAAGTTCTTTGTATCTACGCTATTACTTTTTGATGCTGTAGAATTTTCTGTTGCTGAACTTTCACTTGTATTTGATCCTTCTTGTCTAGCAGAATTTTCACTAACTGCTTGTGATGATTCAGTTGCTTCATTGTCTTTTTGGCTACTTACTTCTTTTGTTTTCTTAGCTTTTGAACTTACTTCTTCTGTTTTAGTCTTTGAATCACTATTATCTGAACTCTTTTGTGTTTGACTACTACCGCATCCCCCTAAAACTAATGCTGTACCCATCAACAATACAAATAATTTATTATTTAATTTCATTCTAAACACTCCATCTAATAATTGTTATGTATCATCTTTGTATCTATATTATATTAAAATCTCAGACTAGTTACTATACTTTTAAAAAAAAAGAGCCTATTACTAGACTCTTTTTACCGTTTTAATTAATGGCGTTTAAAGATAATAGCTGATCCTGCCAAAGCTAAAAGAACCATTCCAATAACTACAATTGAACTTGTATTCATTTCACCTGTTTGTGGAAGGACTTGATTCTTACCTTTATTTTGACTTGTACCATTTTTAGCTTCACTTGTTGAACTTGAACCATTGGCTACACCAATAGCACCATGTTCATTTGAACTTACAGTCGTTTCACTAACTGCATTTTCACTATTATTTGTTGCAACTGATGCCTTTTTACCATTTACATCATTTACTTTTGATTCATTCTTAGAGTTCATCTTATTTGATGAAATTTCACTTGTTACACTCTTAGCATTAACTTCACTTGATGATGTTTCTTCAACTGTTTTTGCTGAGCTTGAGCTACTTGTTGTTACTACAGCAGGTACTCTATCTATACTTGAACTACTTGATGAAACTTTACTTGCTGAGCTTTCTGAACTTGCATTACTTGATGAAAGTTCAGTTGATAAACTTGAACTTTCTGAATTCAAGCTACTTGATACATATTTTACACTTGTATTGCTTGATGAAATTTCACTTGATGCATTATTGCTTTCGCTTGAGCTACTTGGCACTTCACTTGATGTACTATTGCTTTTGCTTGAGCTACTTGGTACTTCACTTGATGCACTACTGCTTTCGCTTGAGCTGCTTGGCACTTCACTTGATGTACTATTGCTTTCGCTTGAGCTACTTGATACTTCACTTGATGTACTATTGCTTTCGCTTGAGCTGCTTGGCACTTCACTTGATGCGCTACTGCTTTCACTTGAGCTGCTTGACACTTCACTTGATGCATTATTGCTTTCGCTTGAGCTGCTTGGTACTTCACTTGATGTACTACTGCTTTCACTTGAACTGCTTGATGAACTTACTGGGATTTTCACATTTGAAACTATATTATCTGTTGGAAGATCTGAATCAATCATCTTACCTTGTTGAATTGTAAATTGATATTGTTTATCACTCAATTCATATCCATCTGGTGCTTGAACTTCCTTTAATACATACTTACCATCTAATAAATTATCAAATGCAATCTTTCCTTCAGCATCACTAGTTGCCGTCATTGTTTTACCAGAAGTTGTATTTGTTAATTCAAATTTTGCTCCTGCTAATAAAGTATGTGAATCTGCATCTTCTTTTAATAAAGTTAATTTTCCACTACTATATCCAATGATTTCACCTTGTCCATGTTGTTGGATTGTAATATTTGCCTTATCTGTGAAATTCTCATTACCATATGCCATTTCTGCACCGTTATCATATGAAGCTCCTGTTTCAGGATTTTCTAACATACAACGATATGAAATAGCCCATTTTGTTCCAGCTAATGTACCATTAGGATCAGTTACCGTAAATCCACCTGTTGGTTGATTCTTATCAACGTTAATTCCATGTTGTTCCAATTCATTAACTGTGTACACAAATTTATTTCCTTGTGCATCCGTCAAATAAAAACGCCAACTATTCCAATCAATTGGTACACTTGGTGAAGGAGTATCTGTAATCACAATTGGTCCTTGTGCATTTGCTGACACAGTCCCATAAACTGACCAATTTAGATTTCCATCTGTTCCTTGATATCCACCTTTTGTTAATCCAGCAACTGTTGTATCAGGAGGTGTTACAGGTTGTGAACTTTGATTTCCACTATTAACACCACTATTAGACGATGAAGAATTATTTGTTGAGGTAGTAATTACAATACTTGGGCCTTGAACGTTAGTTCCCCAATCCTTACTAATGTCAACTTTTCCATCTGTTCCACTAATTGTAGAACCTTTCTCTGCGATAGCTTGAAATGTAAATGTTCCACTAAATCCATTTGTTAGTTGTGTTATTCCATCATTAAAAGTAATAGTTACTGTATAACCATTAACTTCTGCTGTGGCAGCATCCGCGATAGTTGAACCATCCGGTGCTGTTGCTGAAATTGGAATCGTTGTCCGAATTCCATGTAGTCCTCCTGAAGATGAACTTGGTTGTGGCAACGAAATTGTAAGCTTATCTCCCGGTTTTACATTTCCGTTTCCACTAAATCCAACCGTTATGGCAACCTTCTCTCCATCCTTAACTTCAGAACTACTTGTAATGATGTTAGTAATTTTGACATTCTCATTTGTCGTTGAAGCAAATGATGAAGTAGTGCCAATAAAAATTGAACTAAATAAAATTATAATTGCAAAAATTATATTATTTTTGCTCATTAAGATTCGCTTAAACCTTTTTTCCATTTTTTTCACCGCTTTCAATATTCCATAAATTATTCGAAAAAACGTTTTAATTTTTAGTCATAATTTATTTCACATTTCAACGCTATCAGTGAGTGAATATAAATAGATTGGTTTTCAATTTCAATTTTTCGATCACAATCCTATAAAACTTAATAGAATCTAAAATAATATTTGAATACCTTAAATCACAAATACAAAGAAAATGATCATTTTTATTTTATGTAAACGATTGCAAAAGGCAGTATTATTTAATATAATTAACTTGTTGATATTTATAAAACTGCAATCTAGTTTTTGATAATATCATCACTCAAAAAAGTAAACATACTATTCCAAATAATTCATTTACGTATAATCTGTTAGATTTTTGTGGGCAAATCTAGCAGATTTTTTTATATTAAATTCCTGATTTTATTAGTTAAAACATTGATTTTTCCAAAAAATTCGACTAAAATAATCGATTGTTAGTTATCTAACAATTTTATGAAGGAGAGGCAGATTGAAAAATACCGGAAGATTGTTAAGAATGGCAAGTAATCATCTAACTAAACAATTAGATGATTTTGCACAAAACTTTAATCTTACATGGAATCAAATGACTTTGATTGATTATTTATCCAGATGTCAACCATGTACTCAAAAAGAGATTGAAACTGAATTTACCATCCAACGTTCGACAGCAACCGTCATGATTCAACGCATGGAGAAAAAAGGTCTCATCGAGCGTCAAGTCAGTCCTACTGATTCACGTCAACGAGTTGTTTTACTAACTGATAAAGCAACTCCACTCATTAGTGAAGTTCACAAATTCATGGTTAATCAACAAAAACAAATGGAAAAATATTTCTCAGAGTCAGAAATCAATAATTTTGAAAAAATGTTACGTTTTTTCATTAATGATTCGTATAGATATGAAAATAAAGAGAAAGAGGTCAAATAAATTTGAGTGAAAAGAAACAAAAAAATTTATGGTTAGTTATGTTAGGGCCAATGATTGGTGCATTTGTCGGAATGTTTTCCGAAACTTCCTTAAACATCGCTCTTCCACAACTTTCACAAAGTCTACATATTGGTAATGCAACCCTCCAATGGTTAGTTACTGGCTACATGTTAGTTATCGGAATCGTGTTACCATTATCAAGTTTACTTACTAAATGGTTTTCAACACGAAAACTTATTACATTTGGTTTAGGATGTTTCCTATCTGGAGCAATTATTTCTGCCTGCGCTCCTTCCTTTGTTCCTTTATTAATTGGTCGTTTGATCCAAGGAATCGGAACTGGAATTATCTTGCCATTAATGTTTACTGTCGCAATGAGCATCTTCCCTCCTCAAAAATTAGGAACAGCTATGGGTGTCTGTGCACTTGTTATCATGTTTGCTCCAGCAATTGGACCTACACTAACTGGGTTTATCCTTGCTAAACTTTCATGGCACTGGATTTTCTGGATGTTCGTTCCAATTCTATTAATTGCTCTTTTCTTCGACTTAAAATATTTAGTTAATATTAGTGAAATTACCAAACCAAAAGTTGATTTCATCTCAATTGTAGAATCTGCTGTTGGTTTCAGTTTAATCGTTATGGGTTCAAGTCTTGCTGCTGAAATTGGTTGGTTATCACCAATCGTGCTTGCTGTTTAATTGGTGGTGCGATCATCTTATTCTTTTATGCTAAACGCCAACTTAAAATCGATAACCCAATTTTAAATTTACGCGTTTTCAAAAAAGAAGCATTTAGCAAAGGCTCATTCCTAGTAATGTTAGACTTCGCAACAATTCTTGCTGCAATGTATATTCTTCCACAATTTATCCAAAGAAGTATGATGATCCCTGTTGCTTTAACCGGAATCATTATGTTACCTGGTGGAATTGTGAATGCATTAGTTTCAGCAATTGCTGGGAAATTATATGATAACTATGGTGTAAAAACAATTGCTATTATTGGTTTTATAATCGCAACAATTGGTGCAATCTTACTTTCATTAGTTTCACCAAAAACTTCAATTGCTTACGTTATTATGTCACACGTTATCTTGATGATTGGATGTCCACTTGCAATATCACCATCACAAACACATGCGTTGAATTCATTAGACGTTACAGAAAATGCTGATGGAAGTACCATTATTAATACACTTCAACAAATCGTTGGAGCAATTTCAACTGCTGTTGCAACCAGTCTTCTTGGTTTAGGTGCTGCTTCATACCGTGGACACAGCACTGCAGCTGCATTTGCAAATGGTTCACACTACGGTTTCTACTTCACAATCATTTTAATCTTGATCGGTTTAGTAGTTTCCTTAACTCTTAAAAAAGAACCTAAGTCAAAAGATATCAATTTATAAAATAAAAAAGTCCCGGTTGCTTAATTGCAACCGGGCTTTTTTTATTAATCAACAGTTATAATTTCTGTTCCTTTTGAATTATTTTCATCCAATTTAGCCTTGTGAATATTTACATCATTATATCTGTTGTAATAGTATGTCTGTGTTTTTTGTGAATAACATGCGGTATACATTGTATACTCTTTTTGGTTTTCTCCATTAACAACACTTCCTAAAGGCATTGCAACAGCTTTTAAGATATTAAACATCCGCGAAACACCTTCAATTTCAGTATCAGTTGTTGGATAAACTGCATTTAGGTATGCTGCCTTAACAAATCTTGATTGAGGTGTACTATCTCCTGGCAATCCAAATGAACCTGTTCCCACACCTTGTGGAACAACCTTTCTTCTATTCCATTCTGATGAAGTCCGATCATTAGGGGTTAGGCCAACATAATTATCCAAATTTTGTAAGTGCCAAGGGAATTGTGGATTGTTAGTCAAAGTACATACTTCATCATCATATACATTCATTCCATCTTTAGTTTGTTCCACTACAATTGTGTCATTTTTGTCTGAAATCAACCAATGTGTTGGAGATGGTTGCAACTGTTCACTAAAAGCCGTATTTACAATATTAACCTTGTCTTTAATTACTTCCTTTGCTTCTTTAACGGTCTTAAAGTTCTCCAAGACCCAAACAATAAATTCAAATGAAGTAATATTATATTTACCTTCTACTTTTTCTGGTGAGTAATAAGCATTATTAGGAAACATCAAACCAGCCATACACAAATCAGACGTATTCCCCTCAAAGAATAGCGGATAATTACCAATATTTAAACCCATTCCAATGATTGGTTTAGATAAAGTTTGAGCTGGCAAATTACGATATTCCATTTTATATCCTGCAGGAGCAATGATTGGTTTCTCCCCAAAATCTATACCATAATCCAAATTACGACCAAAAAACATTTGATCATTAGAATCATTAAACTTAATACCTGTACACATATAAATTCACCTTTTTCTGTTCAATTGATCTTGGAATGCAAGTAATTCCTGTCACGTCAAACCATTATATCATTCGTGGTTAGCGCTTTCAAAAAAGATGCTTTATTGCACAAAAAAAGTTTTAGTTAATCATTTAACTAAAACTTCAACGTTATAATTTATATTTTGTACAAATATTAATAGTATATTAGCGTACAACTAACACAGAAACTGGTGAATATTTTGCCATATAAGCAGCTTGTGAGCCAAAATATTTACCTAATCCCTCTTTAGCTAAAGCACCAACAACAAGTAAATCTGGATTTACTTCAGGAATAACTTTTTTGATAATTGTTTCCCCTGCATCACCTTGTGCAGTGATTGTCTTTACCTTCTTGATTCCTGATTCTAATGCAATTTTTTTATAACCCTTAATGTGCTCATTAAGTTCGTCAATCGATTTATGAATATAGTCAACATCTAAAACTTGATAAACGTTCATTTCATCTGTTTCTAGAATTGATGTTATATATAAAGTTGCATCTAATTCTTTAGCTCTTTGCATTGCTACACGAAAAGCTAATTGTGCATCTTCGGAATCGTCTACACCTACTAGAATTTTTCTAATGTTTTTAATCTTTTCTATACTCATATCGATTTCTATTCTCCTTGTTCTTTACCTATCTTTTGGTTGTTCTTATACATATCTATAATTACCCAAACTAATAACATAATAATCATTACACTAATTACATATGCAACATTCTTCCCAATTACAACTTGTTCAGGTGTTGGATTAGAACTGAAGAAAGCTGTCATTTGATCAGGTAAACCAGTTAAGTTCAAGTAAATCAATGCAATAACTGAGATCCAACCTAAAATCTTAACCCATAAACTATTTTTGAATTCACCCATTTCATTCTTACTATCTGTAAGCATCAATAGTGGAACCATTGAGAATGGCAATGCGAGTGATAAAAATACCTGAGAGTTAATCATTAAGTTATTAATGGCAATATGTTGTCTTGTAACTGATTCCCCACTAGTTGTTAAGACACATAAAATAACTGGAATAACTGATAACAAACGAGTAACTAATCTACGAGCCCATAATGGCATTCGTAAATGAATGAAACCTTCCATAATAACTTGACCAGTCAATGTTCCTGTAATTGTTGAATTTTGACCTGATGCAAGTAAAGCAACAGCAAACAAGATTGATAAAATACCTGTTTGAGCAACACTAGCTAAAATATGGTTATGTAATAATGTTGGTTCATTTAAAGCTTCAAACAAACCAAAGAATGAAGTATCTTTAACAGCACCTGATTTGAAAACTGCAACACCCATAATCAAAAGTAATGCATTAACAAAGAAAGCACCTGTTAATTGAATGTTTGAATCCCATGTTGCAAACTTAACTGTTCTTTTAATATCGTCATGATTACGATGATCAAGTTCACGTGTTTGTGAAATTGATGAGTGCAAGTACAAGTTATGTGGCATAACTGTTGCCCCGATGATTCCTAATGCACCTGTTAATGGAGTTTCACCATTAATTGATGGATGACTTGCTAACACATCTGCACTAGGCATTAAACCTCTAATTGCAGCACCCCAATCGGGATCTGATAACAAGACTTCGTAAATAAATACAAATAAAATTACACAGATTAAACATACAACAATTGCTTCAATCTTACGGAATCCAATCTTGGCAAGTAATAATAATAGCAAAACATCAAATACAGTAATGAAAACTGCAAGAATTAATGGAATATGGAATAATAAGTTCAACGCAATTGCAGCCCCAATTACTTCGGCAATATCTGTCGCCATAATCGCCATTTCCGTAAGTATCCATAAAATGATACCTAATGTTTTTCCTGTTCTAGCACGAATTGCTTGTGCTAAGTCCATTTGTGTTACAATCCCTAATTTAGCAGCCATGTATTGTAATAACATTGCAATCAAACTAGACATTAAGATAACTGACATCAGCAAGTACTGGAAGTTTTGACCTCCAGTAATTGATGTTGCCCAATTACCTGGATCCATGTATCCAACAGCAACAAGTGCTCCTGGACCTGAATATGCTAATAATGTTTTCCAAAAGCCTGCGTCTTTTGGAGGAACATGTACAGTCCCGTTGATTTCTTCTAATGATTTACCATTAGCATACTCAACGAGATTTAAAGTGTTTTTTGACATAATTTATCCTCCTATCCTTTTTTAGTATACCAAAGATAAATTTTTAGGCAAGGTTAACTTTTTAAAAAAATTAATTAATTTATTTTTTGTATGTTGCTAACCTTTTACAAATCCTTTATTTACAACGTTTTTCTATCTTTAAAATCCTTTTAAAAAAATTTATTTTTTTAATTATTAAGCATCTAAACAAAAAAAGACTTAGGCATTTCGCCTAAGTCTTTTTATATCAAATTAATCCCGATTGGCATTTCTAATACCATATACAAAATAAATTGCTATTCCTAAAATAAACCAAACTAACGTATAAAGCTTAGCAGCTTTATCCAATCCAATAAACACAAGTAAACTAGCTACAAATGCAAGAATTGGTAATAATGGATATGCTGGAACCTTGAAAGCAGGTTGTTGAATATCTTTTCCTTCTCGTTTTCTTAAGAAGAATAACCCTACCGAAACGAACATAAATGCAATAATTGTTCCTGCAGAAATTAATTGTGATAAGAAACTAAATGGTAATACTGAACTAATTACCATAGAAACAACAGAAATTAAAATTACTGCATTCTTAGGTTGTTTGTTTTTATCAAGTTTGCTGAATACTTTTGGTAACATTCCATCTCGACTAAATGAATAAATTAATCTTGAGCCAGATAACATTAAACCAATAGCTGCGGTAATCATTCCCAAGACCGCAATTAATTGAACAATCGTTGCTACTATTGGATGATTAATTGCTCTCAAAGCGATTCCAATTGGTTCAGCACTAGCTGCATAATGTTGATATGGTAATACACCAATTAACACTAAACTTACTAAAATAAAGAATACAGATGCAATTCCTAAAGATCCAACAATTCCAAGAGGCATTGTTTTTTGTGGTTCAATAGCTTCAGCTGAATTTGCAGCAATTGCATCAAATCCAATATATGATACAAAAATCATAGATACTCCGGCATAAATACCTTGCCAACCACCAAAAGCCCCATTTGCTGTCACATGATATTCTGGAATAAATGGATGGAAATTAGCCATATGAATTGAAGTAGCACCCACTACTACAAATAACAAAATTGCAAAAATTTTCAAAACTACAAAAAGATTTTCAACTAATGTAATTTTTGAAAGATTTCTTGAAACAAGAAACATAACTAACAACAATAGTGCAATTGCTAAAATATCAACAATTCCCCCATCTTTACCTAATGGATTCGCCAAAAATGCAGGGAATTTAATTCCAATAGATGCCAAAATTGGTTTTAAGTTAGAAGAAATACCAGAAATTACAAAGGATAATCCAATAAAATATTCAGCCAATAATGCCCAGCCAACAACCCAGCCAGGTAATTCACCGAAAATAACATTAATCCAAGTGTATGCTGAACCAGCAAATGGCATCGCACCAACCATTTCGGCATATACTAAAGCTACCATTCCAGCAACAACAGCTGCAATTATAAATGAAATAATAACTGCCGGTCCCGTATGCATCGCTGCTACTTCACCAGGCAAAGTGAAAATTGAAGTTGAAACAATAATCCCTAAACCTAATGCTAATAAATCTCTTACTCTAAGAGACCGTTCTAAGTGATCATCTTTCAATTCATATTTTTGGGGATTTTGCCTATAAAAAATTTTATTCCAAAGTTTCATTTCTCAATTTCCTTTCTCTCAATGTGACAAATACATAAAGTAACATCAACCATCCTAAAGATAATATAGTAGCATATCTTGTCGATGAAATTGCTAGAAAAATAATAATCATTCCAGCAAAAAATAGAATTGATATGATATCCGTAATTGGATAACCAGGTACGGAGAGGACATTATTTTCTTTATGAGTTTTCTTATATTTTAAGTGACATACAATTATTGCAATCCAAACAAAAATAAAATTAATTGAAGCAATACTTGTGATAATTGTAAAAATTTTACCTGGCATTAAATAGTTTAAAATTACAATAACAAATAGGATTAACGACGAAGCATGTAAAGCATTGTTAGGGATTGCCTTAGAACTTAATTTAGTAAAACAACGTGGTGCATTTTTCAATTTTGCAAGTGAATATAGTGAACGACTCATACTAAATAACGCACTATTAGTTGCTGAGATTGTCGCAATAATCACCACAATATTCAAAATCGAAGCAGCATTAGGAATTCCAATTGCTTCAAACACTTGTACAAAAGGACTTGATTTAGTCGAAATCTGATTCCAAGGACATACAACCATTAACGCAATCATTGATCCAATATAGAAAAGACCAATTCTTAAAGGCAAACTATTAATTGCCTTTGGAATATCTTTTTTAGGATTCTTAGTTTCACCAGCTGTTAAACCAACCATTTCAATTCCTGTATATGCAAGAATTACCATTTGAAAACTTCTAATAAATCCTTCCATTTTCTTAGGAAAAAAGCCACCATAATCAAATAAATTATTAAAAGAAACTTGTGTTCCAGCAACTGTTTTATGACCTAATAATAAAAATAAACTAATAAATATCAACGCAATAATTGCAAGAATCTTAATTAATGATAATTCACTTTCTAGTTCCCCAAATGCCCCAACATTAATCATGTTAATAACAATTAATATAATCAATATAATCAAAGGCGGTATCCACTGTGGAAAATTCGGAAACCAGTATTTTATATAAATTCCAGAAGCCGTCAAATCAGTCATTGCTTGTGCAATAAAACACAGCCAATACGTCCATCCAATTACAAAGGAAACTTTCTTACCTAAATATTCTTCAATAAATTCAATAAAAGAGTGCTTATTAAGATCAGACATTAAGACTTCTCCTAATGCTCTCATCATGAAGAAAATAAAAATACCAGCAATTGTATAGGTTAAAATAACCGCAGGTCCAGTACTTTTAATCGAGTCTCCAGATCCTAAAAACAATCCGGTTCCGATTGCGCCACCAATCGCAATCATCATGATATGTCGACTCTTTAAATTTCTTGAAAGTTTCTCATCCATATAAATATATCCCTCCTATAAATTTAACCTCAATTCGTTGATTAAATTTAAATAAGAAAATTTTAACATATTATTAATAAACTATCAATGTTCGAAAAGAAGATATTTAAAAAGATTTTTACTAATTCAAATAATTATCTTATAAAAGAGTAAATTATATTATTTACATTATTTATTTTATATGTTAACTTATTAAAAATAAGTAAAAGAGGTGAACTATTATGACAATGTGTTGTTACCCATTATGAATTATCAATAATGGGAGGGTTTAATTTGAGAAAAGAAAACAAAAATTTAAATTGGTATAACATTTCACTAATTGCATTCACTTCAATGTGGAGCATCAGCAATATTTTTAATAACTATTCACAACAAGGAACACAAGCAATTTTTTCTTGGGTTCTCATTATCTCTTTATATTTTATTCCGTATATCTGGATTGTAAGCAAATTAGGTGCAACATTTCCAAATAGTTCAGGCGGTGTAAGTATTTGGATTGAAGAAACAATCAATTCAAAAATGGGATATTTAGCTGCTTGGACATATTGGATTGTTAACATCTCCTACCTAGCACAAAAACCACAAAATATTATCGTAGCAATTTCATGGCTATTTACAATGCAAGCTAACACCTTAAACCATCTTGCTTCATGGGAAATTGCAATTATTTCCCTGGTAATATTAATATTCTTCATGTGGCTTTCTGCACGAGGAATCAATACATTAAAAATCATTGGTAGTATTGCTGGAGGAGCAATGTTAATTATCTCAATGCTTTTGATAGTTCTTTCATTAGCAACTTTCTTTATTTTCCATGTAAAACCAGCAACTTCAAATTTAACTAGTGTTAGTTCATTTATTCCTCGCTTTAACACAACTTACTTCACAACATTATCAATGTTTGTGTTTGCTGTTGGCGGGAGTGAAAAGATTTCACCATATATTAATTATTTAAAAAATGGAAAAAATGAGTTTCCTAAAAGCATGTTATTTTTAGCTATACTTGTTGGAGCATCTGCTATTTTAGGAACATATTCACTAGGAATATTATTCAACAGTCATGCTATCCCAAAAGATTTAATTATGAATGGTGCCTATGTTGCATTTCAGATATTAGGAGAAAAATTTCATATTGGCAACTCATTAATGATCCTTTATGCCTTTTCCAACCTACTAGCTCAAATTGCTGCTTTAATGATTTCAATTGATGCGCCTTTAAAAATTTTATTATCCGAGAATAACAAAAAATATATTCCACATAGTTTAATGAAGAAAAACAAGCATAATATATCCATTAATGGTTACATTTTAACAGGAATTTTAACCAGTATTTTAATTATTATTCCAACCATAAAAATTAAAAATGCCACAAATTTTTATTACTGGCTATTAAATTTAAATTCTGTTGTCATTCCATTTAAGTTTCTCTTCATCTTTCTAGCTTTTATCTTTTTAATAAAACATCAAAAAATATCATTTACTAAAAAGTTCCCACAAATTATGCTAGGTACATGGATTTTTATAATTACACTTATCATAAGTATATTAGGAATGATTCCAAAAAATAATATTCCATATCATTCTTCACAATGGTGGTTTCAATTGAGTATTAATATAAGTACACCAATTATCTTCGCAATTTTAGGAATCATTTTACCAATAATTAAAAAGTTAAAAAATCACCAATAATAAATAGCGTGTATGTAAAATTACATACACGCTATTTAAATGAAAAGTTTTATTCTAAATTTTTAATCAATAATTCACGCAAAATGTAAATGATAAATATAGTTATAAAGAAAGAAAAAGTTACATCTGATAGAAAGTGAGCACCAATTATCACTCGACTCACCGCAACTAAAATTCCATAAATAGCACTTATTCCAAACCAAAATTGACGTTTCTTTTTATTTTCAATAAACCAAGTAAAAACAATTGCTAATGTTGCTGCCATTGTATGACCTGATGGAAATGATTTATGTCCATTAGGACCATTAATTGTTAGCCAATTAGTAAAATGATTTGTTTTTGATAATTCATATGGCCGTACTCTTCCCCAAAGTTCTTTTAGTGTCTCATTTACTTTTAACGCACACCATACGGTTAATGCTGCAAAAACTGCAATTATCATCAATCTTTTAATCTGTAAATCTGTTTTGCCTTTTAACCATAATTGACAAATTATTATAAAAATAATCAAAAAAATTGCCCACGTAATCCAATTTACAGAAGATGAAAAACTTATTTTTGCTCCATCGCTATTAGCAATACCTATTGCTTGATGTTTATCTATGTTATGTTGGATTGATGCTATATATCCTAAAAATTCATTAGTATACCTTTTTATTTGCCATGCAGTTAAAGAAATAAAGTACTTGAAAATAAATAATTAGATGTGAATCGTAACGCATAATTCATTGCGATTTGTCCCACAAAAGCAAGTACTATATAGACAGGAAATTCTCCAAATGTTTGGAAAAATGTTCCAAACCAACTATGATAGTTTATTACATACTGACTTACCTTTAAATCTTCAAAATATGCAAAAGTAAGAATTGAAACTGCTGAAACTATTGCCACTATAAAAAGGCGTTTTTGTGTTTTTACTGACATAATATTGCCTCCTTTTATACATTTAGTATAAAAAGGCCTCGTAAATTTTTATTATATCGAAGGTAAACTTTTTGTATTTTTTATGTATACTTGGCTTTAATTTATCAAAAAAACTCTAGTTGAATTATCAACTAGAGTTAAATAAAAACAATTAATTACATATTAGTGATGTTTCCGCATTAATAATGCACCAGCTGCAGCAATTGCAATTGTACCAACAGCTACTAAAATGCTAGCATCTTTTGTTTGTTCACCAGTTTGTGGCATTGTACTTTTACTTCTTGATGTAGCTTTTGTTGCCTTTTTCGATGATACATTATTTGTCTTTACTGTTGTTGCAATCTTACTATTTGATGTCTTTTGAGTAGCAACTTTAGCTACTACCTTATTGTTTGTATTTGTTGATGAAGTAGCCTTTGTACTTGTTGCTTTCATTTCATCTTTTTTACTTGCAACATTATTATCATTTGATGAAGATACTGATGTTGCTGGACGTGTTGATGAAGTTTGTGGTTTAGATGATTGACTTGATTGCTTGTTATTAATATTATTCAATGCATTTTGCAAAAATGCCAAAGCATCTTGATCACGAGTTAATTGGGCTTGAATGATTTCTCTAGCATGTGCATTAGTTTCTAAATCTAATGACTTCTTATCATCATTTACAAAGCCTTGAAGCTTTTCAATATCATGTTGTAAATCATTTACAGTATCCAAACCATTTACATAGCCATTTAATATATCTACAACAAGATCCCCGCTTACATCTGAACTTGCTATTTGAACAGGTAATGATGTATCAGCTTTATATTTGTCAATTACACTATTTACATTATTAATCTCGTTTTGTAACTTGTCATGTTCTTGATCAGATATTGATGGAGTAACCTTAGTATTTCCATCCACAGAACGAGGTTTAACACTTTGTTCTTTTGTTGTATTTGCTGTAGATTTAGTAGTTGATGATTTGGTTGAAGCTGATGTTGTAGCTTTTGAACTAGATGAGGCAACTATTGATGTAGATGATTTTACAGTTTGATTTGTTGATTTTGTTGATTGAGATGCTTTAGATGATTGAGATGATCTTAAAGCAACTGCATTACTTGATTTTGCAGTTTGTGATTCTGATGAAACACTAGCAACGCTACTTGTTTGTGATGATACTGATGATGGTTGAACATTATCAGCATTTACTAACATACTTGCCCCCATTGTTGCAGCTGCCATTGTTGAAACTGTTAATACCTTTTTTAAATTTTTGTGATTTGTCATTTTATCACTCACTCCTTAATACTTTACAAAATGATTGTTAAATCACTACGCCCACAGTATATCAAAGCAATTTTTAACTGTCGACAATTTGTGAATTATCATTGAAGATTTTATGAATTTTTAACTGAATTCCCCCAAATTAATTTGTATTTAATTTTTACACAATTAAAATCACTAGTATAATTAATCTATAAAATTTAATAATGATTAGTCATAAAAGGAGTAAATATTATGAGGATCAACATTTTACAACATACCCCAAACGAAAAACCAGGTACTATCCTTAACTGGGCACATAATCATAACCATCAAACATTCATTTATCATCCATATCAATTTGGAAAACTTCCAGAAGCTAAAAATACGGATTTATTAATCATTTTGGGTGGTCCAATGAGCCCTAATGATAACCTTCCTTGGATAAAAAAGGAAATTGAATTAGTTCAACAATTGATTCAATTAGATATTCCTATTTTAGGTATCTGTTATGGGGCACAGTTAATTTCTAAAATTTATGGTGGAAAAATTACATCTGCTCCTGTCAAAGAAGTAGGCTGGGGACCAATTTATCGGAAAAGTTCAATTATCCCAGGAATCCCTTCAAAATTAAACGTTCTTCACTGGCATGGTGATACTTTTGAAATTCCACATGAAGGAAAACTTCTATTTTCCAGTGATCAGGTTAAAAATCAAGGCTTTATTATTGGTCATCATATTGTTGGACTTCAATTTCACTTTGAACCACTTGCAGATAATGTTAGAGAAATTGTGATAAATGACTCCGATTACATTCATTCATGGTTCTGTTTTTAATCAAGATGCAAATGATATCTTACAAACGCCAATACCAAATGAAAATAAAAAAATTATGTTTAAAATTTTGGATTATATTACTGAGCATTAAAAAAACTCTAGTTGAAAGACTCAACTAGAGTTTTTTATTAACGACGTTTTACTTTTTTTACTAATTCAAGAGCTATTAAAATAATTAATGAAATTCCACTAATTATCATTCCTAATTTTAGCCCTGGAGTTACATATGTTAATTCAACATGATGTTTTCCTTTTTTTAAGTTAATAGCAGTCAAATCTCCAAGTGCTTTCTGGAGTTTAATTTGCTTACCATCTACTTTAGCTTTCCATCCTTTTTCATATGGAATTGATAATGCTAATATTCCCCCATCAAATCCTTTGTTTGTATTAAAATTAATTTTATTTCCATTCACATGAATATTTTTAATATTTTTCTTAACAGCTTCTTGCTGAAGTTGTTTAACAGCATTTACATCCTCAACACTAACAAATAATTGATTAGGCTGATTTATCATTTTTGCATTTTTTATTTCAATCTTAATTTGATCATTTTTATTATATCTTCCTAAATATAGGACCCCATTTCCTCCCCAAGCATTATTACCACCATAAGTCCCTAAATTTTTCCCATTAACTATAATCGTTAAATCTACTAATTCTTGAGCTTGTAAATGTCCTAAATACAAATATACATTTCCAGTTTTTGACACAATTGTATTATATACATAATCATTTTCTTTAATTTCAGGAGTATTTATCGTTAAATTCTTATAATATTCTCGCTTAGTCTTTGATATGCTATTTAATAGTTGATTATAATACTCAAACAGATTACTTTCTGGATTATATACATAATTTATATCCGTCGCTTTACGATTAATATTGAAAACTAAAGGAAAAGCACTTTGATTTTCAAAAATCTTTATATTGCTTGTCTTTCCAATTTTTTTAATATTTGGAACATCTAATTTTGTATTGGATGTTGGCATTGAATTAATTTTCTGAGTATTATTAAGTAAATTTTTATTAGCTTCAAAATAATATTTGATTCCCAATAAGCTATTAATAGCAAAAGTTGAACCATTATTAAATGTATTCCAACGAATCCATGAATGCTTTTGATAATATCCTAATGCTGAAATATAATCAGTTAACGATGTTGGTTGTTGTGAAATATACGCTTGTACACCATTATAATTAAATAATAATGGATCATTAGGAGTTATTTCTGCACTTGATCCCATTCGATAAAAAGTTGAATCTTTATCTTTTACCTTTTTTATTGCTTTATCAAATGAACTTACCGAATATTGATATGCATCCATTGGTACTTGCGAAAATTCATTTTTTTCAATTTTATAATTATAAGCAAAAATATCAATTACACATACACAACTTAATAAAATATAAATTATTAAATTCTTTTTAGATATGAATAAGCATAATAAGGTTATTGTAACAAGAACTATCAATTCAAATATTAAAGTTGAAATATCAAAATTATGATAATGATAATTACTAAACATCATTACTGCAGCAATTAATATGCTTGCTAAAACAATAAATATTGATTTATTTTTATTTGATAAAATTGCTGCTCCTTGATATGCAAAACAAATAAATACAAATGTTATTAAAAACGATTCACGATGAACAAAACCATTAGGCATTGAAAATGCATGCCACATCATATAGAAAAATTTTACATTAGTCGTTAATATTAAAAATAAAATATAGACTAATGAAATTAATCTTGACTTTAAACTATATTGGTTACTAAAAAAGTAAAGAATTGTAAATAAAACTACTCCAACCCCACAAAAAATCAGTGGAGATTGAGGATCTACATTTCCATTTAATAACGCTGAAAAGAAGGAATGGATATGATAAATTTGTTCAAATGATATTTGAAATTTCTCTTGATTTACACTTTCTTGAGCTAGATAACTAGGCAACATTGCAATTGTACCTATACCTACTGAAAAAATCGAATAAATTAGTACTTTTGTTCCTTTTTTTATTGTTTCATTTATTCTTTTACTTAAAATTTGCTTGATTACCCATGTTAATGTGGAAATAAATAAAAATATAGTAACTATAATTCCAATATACCAATTTATTAATAATAAACATCCTAAAGAAATCCAATACAATAAAGTTTTTCCATTACCATACAGAATTCTATCTAACCCTAATAAAACTATTGGTAATAAAATGATTGCATTGACCCACATTGTACATTGTTGGTAATTTGCAAAGAAAGAACTAAAAGCAAAACATGTACCTAAAATTATAGCTATTAAATTTTTATGGTTTATTTTTTTCTGATTCAAATATTCAGAATTTGTTAAAAATGTATACGTTGTCAATCCAATTAATCCAATGTTAACTAGAAGGTTAATCATAAAAAATATTGGCATATAACTTGATGGAATAAATAAAGTTACTATATTTAACGGATTAATCAAATAATATGCTAAAACTGCAAAGAATCCACTTCCTAATCCAATTTGATATGAATATAAAAAATTACGAGGATGAAATATATTTTCTTTAAAATATGTCATAAGAGATATATATTGATGTTTCATATCACCTGTAACCACTGTATTATTACCAAATGGATATACATGTGTTAAAAATAAAATGCATATAAATAATAATATAGGGAAAATAAAACTAATAATGTAATTAAGTTTCTTTTGGTTTTTAAATGAATTCATTCCGTTCAATTCCTTTAATTAAATTTAATCATATGGTACTAACATAGCATTATTACTTTAATATGTAAATTTTAATTTATACGATATCACCTATTTAAAAAACAAAAAAAATATAGTAAAATTTTTTTAAATAGGCGAGATTCATTGGAGTATTATATTTATGGATATTTTTATTAAAATTACGCTATTGATATCTTATATAGGCATTATATATTACTCAATTTGGGTAGCAATTTTAGTATGCGGATCAATTAAAGAGTCTCATATTAAAGTTAATAACTTAAAAATTCCTAAGGATATCAAATTATTTATCTTAATGCCCATGCTGAATGAAGCTGGGGTTGTAAATTCTACATTATCTCAATTTTTAAAAAACACAGCAAAATTATCACAAGTCCAACTTGGGGTAATTGATGACGGTTCAATTGATGGAACTGGAAAATTGATTCAAGAATTTATCACTTCACATCACTGTTCAAATAAAATTCATCTTATTCGCAGAATTTCTCCGAATGCACAAACAGGAAAAGGCGATGCCTTAAATTATGGCTTAAATTTTATTCGAAAACACTTTGATTACAATATGAATCATGTAATTGTCGGCGTTTTAGATGCTGATGCTATTATGCATCAAAATGATTTTCAAAAAGTATTGATTGAATTTGCTGAAAATCCTGAACTTGCATTGTTACAAATTAAGGTTAGAATGACCCAAACAAATAATTGGCTACAAAAAATGCAAGATGTTGAATTTGCTACACTTAATGACTGGATTCAACGGATTCGAAATCACATTCACAATGCTGCTGCATCTGGAAATGGTCAATTCATCAGAATGACCGCTATTAAAAATAATCCTAAGCCATGGGGAAATGCCTTACTTGAAGATTTTGAATTTAGCACTAAATTTTTATTAAGTGGGAAAAAAACACTCTATTCTTCTGACATTATTGTCTATCAAGAAGCGGTTAATAAAATTAGTCCCTTTATCCGTCAGCGTTCTCGTTGGGTTCAAGGAGGCTTAGATTGCATTGGAAAATATATAAAAGAAATTTTGATGAGTCATGAACTTAATTTCTGGGCAAAATTTGAAATGGTTTTCTTTATGCTGTTACCTTCTATTACTCTATTTGTAGGACTATCTAACCTTTTTGCCTTAATATTCTCTCTTTTTCACTTTAAAATTTTCATTTATTTGTTTATTTTTTTGATTGGCATTAATTTGCTATTAGCCTTTTATATGGGATCAAAATATTGTGAAGATCCAACCAAAGTGCGTTTAGCAACATTATTAAATTGTGCTGGAATGATTATTTATAACATCATTCTATTTCCAGCTATTTTAATTGCTTTTTATCGTAAAATTACTGGTAAACAAAAATGGATTAAAACAGCTCATGGTCAAAACAATTCAAATACTGCTAAATCATAAAAAGAAAGGATTTTTTATAATGAAAAGAACAAATAAATTAGCATTAGCTACTGCTGTTCTTGGTTTTAGTTTATTTATGACATCAGGAACAACTCACGCTGATCAAGTTAACGCCACATCATCAAATACAACTACAAGTCAAGTTGCTTCACAAAAGCAATCATCTGTAGTTTCATCAGATGCAAACTCAGCAACTTCAACATCAGTTGCTTCTTCAAAATCACAATCAACACAAACATCATCTGTGGCAGTTTCATCCACTCCTTGTGTTTCTTCAGAATCAACATCTAATAGTACATCAACAGCTTGCAATAGCAGCGTAGCTCATTCTGCTGGCACTGCCGGTACTGCTGGCACTGCTGGCACTGCCGGTACTGCTGGTACTGCTGGCACTGCTGGTACTGCTGGCACTGCTCCAACGGCTCCTACTGCCCCAACAGCTCCTACTGCTCCTACTGCTCCTACTGCTCCTACTGCCCCATCAAAACCTGATACACCTAATGTACCAAGTAAACCTTCATGCCCAGATAACAAACCATCATGTCCAGACAATCCATGTCCATGTCCTAATGATCCATGTCATCCACATCAAACAGTTGTTATTGTTCACAAATATGTAGAATGCACATGGACAACAGTAGAAACTCACTACTGCGTAACATCATGTGGTCAAGTTATTGCTAAACGCTGTGTAGTCGTACATCATGGATATCGTGTTGTAGACGTACCAGTTGTAATTAATGACTAACATTTAACTTGTAATCCCGTCTAATAAAAAAAGGACTGTAACATAAGTTACAGTCCTTTTTTCTTTTATCAATTTATTAATGAACAAGAACTTTCTAATATTATTCATATTCAATTGTTGCAGGTGGCTTAGAAGTAATATCATACATTACACGGTTAACATGTTGAACTTCATTAACGATTCGTACTGAGATTTTTTGTAAAATATCCCATGGAATTTTTGCAAAGTCCGCAGTCATTCCATCAATTGAAGTTACGGCACGAATTGCAACTGCATAATCATATGTTCGTCCATCACCCATTACACCAACAGAACGAATTCCAGGTAAAGCTACAAAGTATTGCCAAATTTCCTTGTCTAAACCGGCATTAGCAATTTCTTCACGTAAAATTGCATCTGCATCACGGACAATTTGTAATTTTTCTTCAGTTACTTCACCAATTACACGAATTGCCAAACCTGGGCCTGGGAATGGTTGACGCCATACTAAATTATGAGGCATTCCTAATTTTTCGCCTAATTCACGAACTTCATCTTTAAATAATGTACGTAATGGTTCGATTAATTCAAAATCCATGTCTTCTGGAAGTCCGCCAACATTATGGTGAGACTTAATTGTTTGTGCTGTATCCGTTCCTGATTCAATCACATCCGTATAAAGCGTTCCTTGAGCTAAAAACTTAATTCCATCTAACTTCTTAGCTTCATCATTAAAGACTTGAATAAATTCATTTCCGATAATCTTCCGTTTCTTTTCAGGATCTGAAACGCCCTTTAACTTATCCAAGAAACGTTGTTGTGCATCAACTTTAATGATATTCAAGCCGAACTTACCAGCTAGACTATCCATTACTTGTTGTGCTTCATTTTTCCGCAATAAACCATGATCAACAAAAATACTTGTTAATTGGTTACCAATTGCCTTATGTAACAATACACCTACAACTGATGAATCAACCCCACCAGATAAGGCTAAAAGCACTTTCTTATCGCCAACAGTTTCACGAATCTTCTTGACTTGCATGTCAATGAAATCGTCCATTGTCCAATTATCTTTTGCTTGGCAAACATCAAATGCAAATCTTCTTAAAATATCATTACCATATTCTGTGTTACGTACTTCTGGGTGGAATTGTAATCCATAAAATTTCTTTTCATCATTTGCAATTGCTGAAATAGGACAGTTTTGACTTGTAGCCACAACTTTAAATCCATCCGGTGCTTGAGTTACTAAATCACCATGACTCATCCAAACTGTTTGTTCTGTTGGTAAACCTTTAAACATAACTGCATTATCATCAGTCACCTTAATATCTGCTTTACCATATTCTTTATTATCAGCAGTTTCTACTTTTCCCCCAGGAAGAGTGTGTGCCATTAATTGCATCCCATAGCAAATTCCTAAAACAGGAATTCCTAAATTAAAGATTTCAGGATCGACCTTAAAAGCACCATTATCATATACACTATTAGGTCCACCAGAAAAGATAATTCCCTTAGGGGCGATTTGCTTGATTTCTTCAGCCGTGATTTTATGTGATAAGAGTTCTGAATACACACCAAATTCACGAATACGTCGTGTAATCAATTGATTATATTGACTACCAAAATCAAGCACGATAATCTTATCGAAATTTTGCATTTCATCCTTTACCATGCTTTTCACCTCATCATTGATATTATTATCCATTTTACAAAGACACCCGAATGATGTCAATTAAAATTTAATTATTATCAGTAAATAAACGCACTTTTCAGTATTTGCGCAACAAAAGTTCGTTTACTAAGTGATTACTTCCTTTTGCCATAATTAAATCTGCTCGATTCTTAGTTGGTAAAATATATTCATGTAAATTTACATGATTGACTGTTTCCCATGTATTCTTAGCAATTTGAAACGCCTTTTCGCGATTCTCTTTTTGTGCTAAAGAATAATAATAATTATGCGGATCATTGAATGCTCCATTTAAAAGCATTTCAAACCGTTCCAAATACCAACGACGAATGTCTTTTTCTTCTGCATCCACATAGATTGAAAAGTCAAAGTAATCACTTACATAAATTTGTTGATTGCTTGGTAACTGTAAGACATTAATCCCCTCTACAATCAAAATATCTGGATTATTAACAACATCAACTCGATTTGGTATAATATCGTAACTTTGATGTGAATAAACTGGTGCTTGTGCAAGCTTTCCACTTTTAACTTCATCAATAAAGTGAATCAATTTCTCCATATCATAACTTTCTGGAAATCCTTTACGATTAAGTAATTGATGTTCCTTTAAATATGCATTTGGATATAAAAATCCATCTGTTGTGATCAGTTGTACCTTTTTCCCCGGAAACGCTTCTTTTAATAACAACTTTAATAAACGTGCAGTTGTACTCTTCCCCACAGCAACCGATCCCGCAATCCCAATAATGAACGGAATATTTTGTAGTGGTTTCCCTAAAAAACGAGCTGTTTGTTCTTGCTTATATTTTTGTACATTCAATTGCATTTCAATGTAATAAACAAGTGGCATATATATTTCTTGAACATCCTTAATTGAAATCCGGTCGTTCAATGATTTAATATGCTCTAACTCTTTTTCTGTCAATGGCACAATATTCTTCTCATAATATTCACGCCATTTTTTTCGTGGGATTCTAAAATAATTTAATGATTCTTCCATTTTATTTATCAGCGATGCGATTGTGCATCACATATGTCTCCTTTTTCACATTATTAAATAGTGGTGATAATTCTTTTTCAGCAAATATATCTAATCGATGCATTGCACGTGAACAAATTGTATATACTAATTGACGTTCATCTTCATCATGATAGTTTGCCTTATTAGCATTCCACATAATAATTGCATCAAATTCCAAACCTTTAGCTAAATATGCTGGAACAACCAAAGTTCCTTCAACTAAACGTTGATTTTCGGTTTTAATTAAACTTACATTCTCACCCTGTTGTTTTAATTCATCTGTCAACATTGCACACTCTGCTAATGTCTTACCAATAATTGCTGTTGTCATTTTTTTGCTTCTATTATATTGCAATTGATGTACTACATCTGCAACCATTTTTTGATTTGAATCATCAATAGTAATGGTTGGTAAATCTCCTGTCCGGTTAAAGGCTGTTACCTTCTCACCATTTACGAGGACACCCTTTGTAAAGTCTGTAATTTGTTTAGTTGAACGATAAGATTGTGTTAGCTGCACTACTTTAGTCTTATCAGGATCAAACATTGTTGATAATTCTTCCAATAAACTATGACTATTTTCTTTTGTAAAAATTGCTTGGTTCAAATCGCCGAGCATTGTAAACTTAGCACGTGGAAAATCATTCTTTAAATAAGCTAATTGATAAGCTGTATAGTCTTGAATTTCATCAATAAAGACTTCTCGAATATCAGTATTCTCACGTTTCCCAGTAATTAAATCGTATAGGAAGAGATATGCTGTAACATCTGTCATTGATAAATGTTTATCAATCAAATTTTGCTTAATTGTTGCGACATGTTGTTCCCATTGTTCAGTCGTAATATCATGGGCAGTTAAATTAATTAACTGTGGCGTCGCACGCAAGAAATCATAATATTGCTTGTTAATATTTAAGAATCTGTTGTGAATAATTGTTTGTCTAATTTGTTGAAAATGTTTCATTACATAGTTTTTAGCTAAGTAGAACATTTCATCTGCACCATTTTCAAAACTATCACGATTCTTATTACCATATAAACTATTCAATTCCTCATGACTTAGATCTTGAACTGCTTTTTGTACTTTATCAGTTTTTGCAATTCGATTTAACTTTCGATGTAATAACTTAAGCAGTTCTTCTTTAGTTGCACTAATTCGATTTCTTAAATGATAATTTTCATTGAAACTGTAATAAATATCTCTTATTTTTTCACGCGTAAAAACAATTTTTCCATGATATTTAATATCTTTAAAATCAATTCCATCTTTTTCCAAATAATTAGCATACTTTTGAGTAGCCTTGAAAAAGGCAAGACTATCTTTTAACGCTTTAATTTTTTTATTATTTCCCGTATTTGTTTCTTCAAATCTTTCTTGCAATGTTTCAACATGAATGCGAGGAACCCGACGTTGTGTATATTGATAGAATGTCATTTGAACCATATTTTGTTCACCTAACTCTGGCAAAACACGATCAATATAATCATTAAATAATTGGTTAGGTGAGAATAAAATAATTTGACTGGAATTTAAATTACCACGATAACGATATAATAGATAAGCAACACGTTGTAATACTGCCGATGTTTTTCCTGAACCTGCTGCCCCTTGAACAAACAATAAATCTGACTTTGTATCACGAATAATTTTATTCTGTTCTTTTTGGATAGTGGTTACAATGCTTTTCATTTTAATATCAGAAGATTCATCAAGAACCTCTAAAAGCATTTGATCACCCACAGTTTCGTCTGTATCAAATAAGGTAATGATTTTGCCATCTTCTACCATAAATTGACGTTTCAATGTCAAATTAACGGTTTGAGTACCGTCCGGTGTTTCATATGAAACTTTTCCTAAACCACCGTCGTAGTATACACTCGAAATTGGCGCACGCCAGTCATACACCAAAAAATGGTCTGGAGTATCTGAGAAACTTGCTAATCCAATATATGCTGTTTCCGTTTTATTAGAACCAGTTTCTTGAAAATCAATTCGTGCAAAATATGGCTTCTTTTCTAATTTTTGTAATACTTCTAATTCTTTTGTAGCTTGTTGCCAACTATTTTGCCGTTCTTGTAATAGTTGCTGCTGTTGACGTACAGATAAAGCTGTATCCATCATTCCAGAATAAGTTGAAGTCTTTATACGGACATTATTTTTAAAATCTGCCTGTATTGCTCGCTCATCCTTTTCAGCATTTTCAATATTTTTTTGGTCCTTTTTTTCGGCAGTCTTGATTTTGTCAACTACCATATCCATTCTTGCTTGTTCTTGTTTTTTTATTTGGTCAGCACTCATCGAAACTATTCCCTTCCCTTTTAAAATACAAGTTATAATATTTTAGCATAATCAGCAGATTTAATTCAAAAGATGCGCTATAATCTCGCATTCACATAAAATTATTGATTATATTAAATTTACGCCAATTCAAGTAATAAAATTTTGTCAAAACACCATTGCGCGGTATTATATTTAATAACTAAATTTAAGTAGGTGAGGCAATGCTCAGTCAAATTATTTACGGTATTCTTCATTTTAAAGAATATCTTTTCCCATTAATTGAAGGATTAGGAAATTGGTCTTATATATTAATTTTCATTTTAATTTTTATGGAAACTGGGTTAGTTATTTTCCCATTTCTTCCAGGCGAATCATTGATTTTCTTTACTAGTGCAATTGCATCCGTAAAAAATTCAATTCTCGATATTCGCATCCTATTCTTAGTTTATTTCTTTGCTGCTTTGATCGGTGATACAGTAAACTTTGAAATTGGAAAACATCTGAAGCGACTTCCATTTTTCAAAAAACATTTAACAGAAGCTCGTTTGCAGGCTGGCATCCGTTTTTACCATCGTCATGGCGGTAAGACCGTAATATTTGGTCGCTTTATTCCACTTATCCGGACTTTTGTTCCTTTAATTTCAGGAACAATTGGGATGTCAACTAAAAAATTTGCTTTTTATAATTTATTAGGAGTATTGCTTTGGGTTTCAGCTGGCAGTTTCTTAGGTTATTTCTTTGGTCAAGTACCTTTTGTTCAACAACACTTCTCCGAAATCTTTGTTGGGATTGCAATTTGTGCAATTATCCCTGCTATATTTGCCGGCATCTCCAATTTCTTAAAACGAAGAAAAGAAAAAATGATGTAATAATAACCTAATCATTATTTGATTTACTTATTATTAAAATTAAAAGAATTATATTAGATTGAAAAATTTAATTCAAAATGCCTCAACCTCCTAATTTATAAATTAATCATATGATTTATCAGAGATTGGACTTATATAACAATCTCTTATTATAATAGTGATAGTAATTTTTAACGAAAGAGGATTTTATATGACACTTTCTTTAGTAATCGTTACAGTTGCAATGTTTGCAACACCAATGATTTTATCCCGTTTCAAGGTTTCAGTTGTTCCAACATCTGTTGCTGAGGTAATTGTCGGGATTATTCTAGGCCAAAGTTGCCTTCATTTAGTAAAAATGAATAGCGTTTTAAGTTATTTATCAACTCTTGGGGTTATCTTTTTGATGTTCTTGAGTGGTATGGAAATTGATTTTTCTTTATTTAAAAAGAATAGCAAAAAACGAATGACGCCGCTTGAATTAAAAAAAGCAAATGCACAACCTCAAACTTCGCCATTAAAAACGGCAATTTTAGCTTACGGTCTTAGTGTAGTAACAGCCGTGATTCTAGCAATCCTATTTAAAGTTTCTGGTCTCTTCACTAACTTTATGCTTGCTACTATTTTATTTGCAACCGTCTCTTTAGGCGTTGTAATCTCATTACTTAAAGAAAATGAATTATTAAGCAAGCCATTTGGTCAAGCTATACTTCTATTTGCCGTATTAGGTGAAGTTGTTCCTTTATTGACACTAACAGTGTATTCATCCTTATATTCAGGTAAAGGAGAAACTTTATGGTTAATTTCACTAATCTTCATTGTAGCTGCCTTATTTTTCCGTCATTTTCGTAAGTTCTTTACATTTTTTGACACGATCAATAAATCAACTACTCAATTAGATATGCGTTTAGCTTTCTTAATCATCATTACATTAGTGGTATTAGCGGAAGAAGTTGGTGCTGAAAATATCTTAGGGGCATTCGTTGCCGGAATTGTAGTTAAATTACTTCAACCAGAAGAAGAAACTCAACGCAAACTTGATTCAATTGGATATGGAATTTTTATTCCTTACTTCTTCATTATAACTGGAGTGAAGCTAAACATTCCTTCATTATTAGCTTCTCCTAAGACATTAATATTAATACCATTATTCTTTATCGCATTTATTGTAGCTAAACTTCCTGCATACTTTGGCTACCGTACGCGTTTTTCAAAGGGAAATTCGCGTGCTGCTGCCATTCTTTCAACAACAACAATCACATTAGTATTAGCTACTTTAACTGTCGCTGAAGAATTAAATGCAATTACTCCACAACAATCCGGGGCATTCATTTTAGCTGGTATTTTAACATGTATATTTGCTCCAATTTTATTCAACAAGTTATATAAACCAGAACCAGAAGATGTTCAAAAAACTAAAGTTACTATTATTGGCGCAAACTTCCTTACAATCCCTGCAGCTCAACAAGTTTCTAAAGACTGGTATGATGTGAAAATTTATACTGATAAACAAGCAGATTATACAACATATAAATCTCGTTCAAACGTTCAGTTAGTTAAGTCTCTAAATCCAGATGACCTAATTGAACAGGAAATTTTCGACACTGATATATTAGTGTTAGCGTATAATACCTTAGTAAACTATAACTTGGCGATGAACGCTAAAAAGTATGGAGTAAAAGAAGTCATTGCTTATATTGAAAGTCGTGACCCTAATGATACAATGGAAAAAGAATTAGATGAAGCTGGCGTTGATACAATTAACAAGTTTAGTATGGATGTTAACATCTTACGGACTGCAATTGAATCACCATCAATGCTTCAAGTCCTTTCTGATGGTGGCGATGCTCACATTTACGAAGTTACTGTTCGAAATGCACGCTTTGCTGGTTTGGAAATTCACAAATTGCCATTTATTAAGGACATTACAATCAGTCGAATTTTCCGTAATCGACATGCTATTGCTCCTCACGGTGAAACACGAATTCAATTAAATGATCATATCATCTTCTCTGGTGAACGTGATGTTGTTCAAAAAATTCGTAAATCATTAGGCCGTCTAAATGAGGAAAATTACTAAAATTTTAAATAGATTGGGATAATAATATGAAATCAGTTATAATTGGTGGAATCGAAAACGAGCAGCTTAATTTTGACTATACAATGGAAGAATTAGCGAATTTAGCCAATGCAGACAACATGGAAGTCGTTGGCGAGATCCGCCAAAATATTGAAAAACCTGTTTCTGCAACCTATTTTGGTAAAGGAAAAGTTGAAGAAATTCGTGAACAAGCAATTGCTTTAGACGCTGAAGCTTTAATTGTTAATGATGAACTTTTACCAACTCAAATTCGTAATCTTGAGGAAGAAACAGGACTAGATATTATTGATCGCACTGCTTTAATTTTAGATATTTTTGCTTCACGAGCACATACAAAAGTTGCAAAATTACAAGTAAAAATCGCACAACTACAATATCAGCTACCTCGAATCAGAACCGCAAGCATTAATAAAATGGATCAACAAACTGCTGGTGGTAATACAGGTGGTGGATTCACTAACCGTGGTACTGGTGAAACTCAAATTGAATTAAACCGGCGTACAATTCAAAAACAAATTTCTGCATTGCGTAAGGAACTAAAAGAAGTCCAACGTGATACAGCCACACAACGTAAAAAGCGTCAAAAATCTGACTTAAAATCAGTTGCTTTAGTTGGGTATACTAATGCTGGTAAATCAACAACTATGAATAATATTCTTGATTATTTGGAAATTAATGATAGCAAACGCGTTTTTGAAAAAGACATGCTCTTTGCTACGTTAGATACATATGTCCGTAAAATCACTTTACCTGATAAAAAAGCATTTATCTTAAGTGATACTGTTGGATTTGTATCTAAATTACCTCACCAATTAGTTGAGGCTTTTAAATCAACATTATTAGAAGCTGCTGAAGCAGACCTCTTAATTCAAGTAGTCGATATCTCTGATCCAAATTATCGTCAAATGATTCAGACAACGGAAGATACATTACGCGATATTGGAGTTGATAACATTCCAATGATTTATGCTTTTAATAAAGCTGACAAAGCAAATATTCCTTATCCAACATTAGAAAGTAACCAGTTTACTTACTGTGCTAAAGACCAAAAATCAATTACTATGTTACTTGATTTATTGCATAAAGAATTATTTAAGGACTATCAAACTAAGAAGTTTCTTATTCCGTTTAACCAAGGCAAATACATTGATATTTTAAATCAACAAGCAAACATTAAAGAAACTGAATACCAAAATGATGGTACTTTAATTACCGCTGATGTTTCGCCTAAATTAAAACAACAATTAGCATCTTTCATAGTTGATGAAGATAAATAAAAAAGAAGTTGCAATATTGCAACTTCTTTTTTTATCTTCGACTTCTCCAATGTTTGTTAGGAACTTTAGTTTCCACAGTTTCATGTTGAGACCGTGACATTGTGGAAGTTTCTTCTACTGTTTCAGAAAAGCCTGAGTTAGTGCCTCCCACACGACTTTGTTGTGATGAGCTGTCAGCAGTTTCTTTTTTACGATATGCAATTTGTACATCTAAAGTAAATGGATTATTCTTTTCAATTAAACCACTTCGACCTAAAATTTTTTCAGGACCGCCTGTAATTACTGCTGTTGCTAAATATAATTGATACTTTTTCATTGCTTCTCTTGCACTCAATAATCCTACTTCACGGATGGTTGCAAGTTCTTTTCGCTCAATTTGGTTTAAACCACCATATATTACTAATGAATTTCCCTTTTGTGCTAATTCAAAATAAGGTAATGCAACTGGAGCACTTAATGCTTTTTGTGGTTTATTAAGCTTTTGCAATTTTTCGTAAATTTCAGCTTCACTTAATCCACCATAATCTAATTTTAAGTATCCCATTCGCGTTAATTGCTGTGCCAATTCTTGAATATTATGATGTTGTGTTCCTGAATGCACAACTGCTGCTGGTAAAAAGTTTTCATTTTTAAAAATCCCATTAGTTTGTACATATCCAGGCATTAACTCTCGTTTTTCTGCTTCTGCAGCTGACATTGGATCTTGTCCTTGCAAATGTAATTTTTTCTCTATCCAAGGAGAAACATCAATTTTAGATTTTTTTGTTTTTGTAAAATAATAAAGTAAATTCAAATATGAAAAATATAAAATTCCAATAAACGCTAACAAAAATAAAGTACCACGAAGAAAATACCCATTAATATAAAATTTTATTGCAACATATAGTAAATAAAAATTACCAATAGTAGCTAAAATAGTATAAATTCGATTCTTTAAAACTGTACTTAAATTGACATAATTTAAAGAAGCTCGAATCATATCAAGAAATGTAAACATCTATTATTCGACTCCTTTATTCTTGATTATTTGTATTAGTTTGATTATTTCCAGTTCCGCCAGTTGCATCGCGTGTTTGTTTTTGTTGTGTTTGCGATGTTTGGTTAGTCTGTTCATTAGTTTGATTATTTGTATCCGTATTATTATTGTCTGCCTTTTGATCATTACCTGTTGTATTTGTCTTTTGACTAGTTTGGTTTTGATCATTATTAGTTTGTTCTTGTTTATTCGTTACACTTTGATTATCTGCTTTAACCGAAGTTTGATCTGCTGGCTTACTTGGAACATCCTCTTGCTTACTTTCATCGTCAGGCATCGAATGCACAATACTTGATTTTAAGCTAATCGTTTTCTTTGCTACACTTGATGAAACTACGCTTGATTTAGGCTTTCCCTCTGATGTATGCGTAACTGTATTAACAGCGACATTAGTTGCTCCAAGTGCTAATACAGCAGAAAATATCGCAAATGGCGTAATAAATGGAGCTATTCGTTTCATTTAAAATTCCCCTCCCGTTTAATCTCTTCCTTAAAAATATTTTAATTTTTATTTATGATTAATTTTCTATCAATTTTTGAATTTTTCGTAACACTCCGCACAAATCCCGTAGATTTCAAATTTATGCCCATTAATTTTACATCCTGGCAATTGCCGTTGGAATTGTTCCATCGGACATTGTGCCAATTCTTGAACTTTTCCGCAATTAGTACAAATAAAATGGTGATGATGCACATGTTTAAAATCACATTGATATTTAACCTGTAATACATTTCTTTTAGTTTGTAACTCAACAATTCCTAAGTGATTAAAATCTCGAATATTTCGATATATTGTATTATGACTCATTCGAGGATATAACTTATGCATATGTTCATCTACAGCGGATACATTAATATACTTATCTTGATATTGATTTAAGTATGCTAAAAGATCTTTTCGTTGCTTAGTTACTTTTAAATTGTTTTGTCTTAAAATTTGTAATGCACTATCAATCATTTTATATCCCCTTTAAAATTACCGATTGCATTAAATTTACCACCTGGATAACATAAATACAATACTTTTTTACTGAAATTTTTGCTGAATTTTTTGAACCGCTTGATCAATCTTTTTTTTAGTTAAATTCCAGTCATCATTATGTATAATTATCGTATTTTGTTTGATTTCAATTGGTACATTTAAATCTCTCTGACTTTCCTTGCTAGCCAATCTTTGCTTAACTAACTCAGCATTATCTCCTCGTTTAATTAATCTTTTTTTCAATTCTTTTAAATCACTTACTTGAATATGAAACACAGTTACCTGATTTCCTAAAGCTTTTACATATGAAATTGCTCCTGGTGTGTCTACAACTAATGTGGCAAAATCAGATTTTTTCCAAGCTTCTTGTAACGCTTCCTGTGATGACCCATATTTTTTCCCATCGTAATTTACAGATTCAAAATAGTGCTTTTGATCAAAGCTTTTATCAGTTTCAAAATAATAATCTACTCCATCAATCTCGTTATCTCGTTTTTTTCTTGTAGTATGTGTAATTACACGTGGCATCTGATATTTATCTTTTAAATATTGTTGAATCGTTGTTTTACCAGTACCTGAAGCACCACATAGAATTATCAAATGTTTCATTAAAAAGTATCCTTTCAATATTGCATCCTTAATGATTATATAATATACTTACAAAGTATCAATATGCCACTTTAGCTCAGTAGGTAGAGCATCACCATGGTAAGGTGGGGGTCGTCGGTTCAAACCCGATAAGTGGCTTAAAATTAGAAATCTTATAGGTGTGCATATTTTAACTACAATACAAAACAAGCTTTATAGCTTGTTTTTTTGATTAATCCCCTTTATGGAACATTGATTAGATTCAAATTTAACACAAAAAAAGATTGTGACATGAAATGAAATACGTAACAATCATTAGAAATCCACTTCATTTGTTTGTCACAATCAATCTAATTATAAAACTTAATCCAATTCTTCTTGAGCCACAGTCTCTTCATTCCGAACTGCATGCCGGTAGAATAACCAACCTACAAGAGCAAAGAATACAGGCCCAAATGCTGTCCAAAAAGCAGTATAACCATCACGTTGCATAACTGGTTGAATAATAGTAAAGATAATACCAAAGAAAATCGTAATCCAACTAATAGCACAAATTGTATCAGTTACTCTTTGATTCTTAAATACTTCAAATGGTCGATTTAAATTTTGAACTCGCTTGAAAAATGGAAATGCGAAAATTAAGAATAAATATGGTACAGATGAGGTAACATTGTTCATATCAGTCAAAACTGTGTAAAACTGTTGAGCATCTCTCCCACCAAATGAAACTCCGAAAATTACAACACCCATCACAATGGCTTGCATCCACATTGCAAAAGCTGGCATCTTATGATCATTTAACTTGGTAAGCTTTTCTGGTCACAAACGCTTTGGAGATCCCATTAAAATAGTCTTTAATGGCGAGTAAATCAAGAAAATCATTGATCCAAATAGTGACATCATTTCTTCAAATCCAATTAGTCGATTAGTCCAATTTCCGATGATTAAAGCTTGATGAACTGATAAGTGGAAAATTTCACGTCCAATTGTATAACCAAGATTTTGCATTAAAACTAATGTAATATTTCCAAGGTTTGTTGAATTTGCTCCTAATACTTTGTTCCAATTAGCTGTTACACCCCAAAGGAAAATTCCTAAAGCATAAATTGATATCATTCCAATTCCTGCATAAATAATTCCTCGAGGAAAATTATGCTCAGGCTTATCAACTTGATCAATTGTTCCTCCCATAGTTTCCATTCCTGCATATGCAAAAACTGCATATACAAAGAAAGATAAGATAGCAATTGGTGACTTAAATTGTGAATTTGGTGATGAAACCATCGCATGAACTGATATTGGTTGAGCTAAATGTCCATGGTTGAAAAATAACATCAAAATACTTGCAGCAATGAATAATCCCGAAATTGCAAGGATAACTATTCCACTTGCCGAAGCGACCTTTTCAATCTTATCAAAACCTCGACTAGCTAACCACGTAATTAAACATAATAATCCGATTCCAATAATTCCTAGTGTTTCAGTTGAATTCAAACCTAAAAGATGCCAACTTTGTGTTGTATCCTTTCCAAAAATCAATCCTGAAATTGGAATACAAATTGTTGAGAATTGACTTAACAATGTAATAACCCAAGCTGCATACCAAACAAAGGCTCCGATAAAAGCAGGTTTCTCACCAAGTGAAGTTTCAAGCCATGAATAAATTCCTCCCTGGCTACCCTTTAATGCTGAACCATATTCAGCAAACATTAATGAGGTTGGAATAAAGAACAAAATGGCACCTGCAATATACCAGATAATTGCTCCATAACCCATTTGATAATATGCAGTAGTTACATTCCCCAGACCAAAGATTGATGCAAAAATCATCAATACAAGGGCCGTTACTGACATCTTCTTTCGATTTTCCATAATAAAAAGACTCCCTATATTTAATTAAATAATTAATAAAGGTGTCACACTATCAACAAAATTTAAATAAATAAAAAGCCCTACTGTTGACTGAGCTCAATTTCAACTGTAAGACTTAAAAATTCTATTTATCCTATGTTGAATAATAGCGCTCCGCATAAAATTAATGCGACAGTCCGTAATCTCTTAAACTACGTCCCAATATATTATTAACTGTCTTTAATAATATATTTCGGCAAAATCCCCTTTCAGTTAATTTCAACGTTTAACAGAAACTCCATTAACCTACTAATGTTTTTTGCAACCTCTATTATTTTATTTAATTCAAATAATAAAACTATATTTTTTTAATGTCAACCCCAAATAAATTTTCCAAATTACACAATCATTGTTTTTTTATTAATAGGTTAGATCTATACTTTATTAAGTCATAGAAATGAGGTTACTATGACAAATAAAAAAAAGTGTAATAATTGTAAAAAATTTAATTGTTGTTGTAAAAAAGTAATTGATAATGATTACTTGCTTACAGTTTTTACTAGGTATGCACCTTTAGTAACTAAAATATGCAGTAAATATTACATAAATTTATATGATTTAGAAGATTTAATGCAAGAAGCTTTTATTACTTGTTATAAATCACTTGATAGTTATAATCCTAATTTAGATGTATCCTTTGGAACTTTTTTCTATTTAAATCTTGAACGTAGATTTTGCAGCTTACTTAGAGAACAAAGTTCCTATAAAAGAAAGGCTAACTTAATAACAACTCCTTTTGATCCTTTTATTCATAATTCAAAAGTGCCTGTAGAATACAAAATTAATCGTTTTGATATTGAAGTAACTTATTTTGGGAAATTAGAATTCAAAAACATTATTAAAAATCTGACTTCATTTGAAAATGAAATTCTTTCTTTGTATTTCAATACTCATTTAACTCCCAAACAAATTGCTAATAAATTAAATATCACTAACAATAAAGTATATAATACTTTATATAAAGTTAGACGAGAACTATCAAAAAGGCTATATGAAAGTTAATAATAAAATTTAATAATCCTATAATATTTCCAACACTACATAACATATTTTAACAAATTATTTTTTATCATTAATTACACACAAAAAGAAGATTGCAATAGATGCAATCTTCTTTTTTAAGTAAAAAAATAAGCGGAAGACGGGATTCGAACCCGCGACCCCCACCATGGCAAGGTGGTGTTCTACCACTGAACTACTTCCGCAATGATTGCACGGCGACTTCCTACCCTTGCAAGAGGCGTTCCTCTAACTACTATCGGCGTTTTGAAGCTTAACTTCTGTGTTCGGAATGGAAACAGGTGTATCCTTCAAGCCATCATCACCGCACTGTGTG
>CALVCU010000012.1 GCA_944326135.1 uncultured Ligilactobacillus sp.
TACTACACAAAAAACACTATCAGATATAAAAGGTATTGCACAAAAATATGAAAGTGATGTTTCTGACTATGCAGATCAAGCTTGGGCTAATAAATTAAATGGAGAAAATACTTGGACTGGACAGCAGCATTTTAATGGTGGATTAACTGCTTCAACTGTCGGTGGAAATATGCTAGAAGGTTCAAACTTAAATATTACAAGTTCAGCTAGTTTACCTAGTGCAACTACCATTAATAATGAATTTAAATTAGGAAATGTATTGCGATTAGATAAATCAGTAAATGGTGGTTCGGTTAGTTATTTAAATGCTACTCAAATAGCTAATTCTACCAAACAGAGTTGGCTTTGGGGTGAACGCTACAATAAAGAAATGGACAAATCAAGTAATCCGCACTTTTTCTTGTACATGGCATTTGCATTGGATTGTAGTGATGTTGGGAAACCTTTTGCACAATTTCATACAGGTTTTTTTAAAGGATGTAATTCCGGTCCAATTACAATTCCAGTTGGGGCAGGATCAGCAATGTTCCATGTTGATGAAACAACAGATACCTTAGTATTAGAAGGCGTTTCAAATTTAACTGGTAAAGTAACAGTCGGAACTAAGATTTGGATCTAGGAGGGAAGATAATGGAAATATATCGGTATTCTGCTAACAATCAATTAGGATATATTCGTGTTGAAGTTGATGATGATTATCAACTTCAAGCTGGAGAATTGAAAGAATTACCAATTCCATGTTATACACCAATGAAATTGGTAAATGGAGTTTTAACTTCTGCTACTCAAGAAGAAAGTGATGTAGCGGCTAAAAAATATTTGGAAGAAAATGGATTTAATCTTGATGATATGTCTGATGAAACAAAAGAACAAATGTTAAATCTATCTAAACAAATCATTACATTAAAAAATGATAATGAAGAACTAAATCAAAAATTAACTGCTACACAAAATCAAGTAATGACTTTAAGCAAAACAATTTTAGGAGGAAATGAATAATGAAACATGGAGCAATGTATAGTTTATTAAAAACTGGATGTGAAATGACACCTTCATTTTATACAACTGATGAAATTAAAAGAGCTGTTTCAATGGAATGGATTAATCAAGATGAATGTGATGAATTACTTGAAATAATTAATAAGAGTAATGATACAGATACAACAGCAGCAGTAAAATAAAAAAATATTAGTGGTGGGTGGGAATGAGGAATAGAGGTATTAAATGAAGACTCTAAAAATTATCAATGATAACGATACTTTTAAAGTTGACGAAACAGGAACGTTAATTCCATTTCAAGCTTTTGAAAATGATCATCGAATATCTTTTACCGAAGATGATAAAGTTGAATTTAAAATTAAAAACAAGACAGGATTTGTTAAAACAGTTACAGGTATTATTAATAATGGTGGATCAATAATTAATATTAACACTGCTGATTTACAAGACTTAACTCCTGATACATACTCTTGTGAATTATGGGTGACAAAAGATGAAAAAGTAAATATTTATCCTGATAAAGTTTTTGTTCAATTCACAATTAATGAAAATTGTTTAAAAGTTAATGGGGAAATCTTGCCAGAGATTTCCCTTTCTGATTTCACAAAACAATTTGATGATTATGTTAAATCTGTTAAGCAAGGTCCTCAAGGAGTACAAGGAATACAAGGAATTCAAGGTGCAAAAGGCGATAAAGGCGACGCTGGAGCAATTACAACAGTTAAAAGCGTGAAATCTATCCTTGATTTATTTACGAAGTATTATCAAATCGACGCCAGTCGTGCAAGCGTTGGAACTAGCAATTACAATTATTACGACAAAAACAATTTAACGTTATACAACTACAACTATTCTGGAGAAGCAGTTGCATATTATCCTTACAATAGTGGTTCAGGATCAAGTGCTACGTTGAGTCCTATTCCTTTAGACAAAGGGTGTCAAAACAGTGGTGTTCAGATTGATTTTGATTTAGTAACAACTGCGGATGGTGGAAAATTCACGGTCGTGTTACCTGATTTTCCAAGTATCTCACTTCCTGAAAACACAATCAAAACCGGTACAAATCACTATTCATTCTTCGTACAAATTGGCTCGGTTGCAGATTCTGCATATTTCGTAAACATGGGACTTAAAATAAGCGGATACACTGGAATGTTAGGCATCAAAAACCTAGTTGTTAGGGTAAATAACGCTTTCGTTGAATATGAAAAGACATACAATGATATGATCGATTCAGTTAATAGCAAGATTGCAAGCATGACAGATAACGATGAAATTGATCTATTCAATAGCGGTTTATTTGATACTATCAAGCCTTATTTAGCGGAAAAAGATAATTTATCAAATAGTATTGAGCAAGCATTACACGATACTATTACTAACACAAATGATTTAATTAATGCGACAAACAACAACCTTTCCAAATTTGCTAGTTCAAGCATGGTTATGAGTCCAACTAATATTAAAGGTGGGAATGTTAGTGCATTCGGCAACATGGATTATAACGAAATTCAAAATCAAGGCGAAGCATTAAATTTAAA
>CALVCU010000013.1 GCA_944326135.1 uncultured Ligilactobacillus sp.
GCGGAGAAAAAAGGAGTATATTTTATGAAATCTCAAAGGGGAAGCTTGAGTTTCATGATTTGTAATCAACTACTTTTCAGGGGAGAAAAAGTAATGAAAATGTTTCGGCCTTTTCTATCAGGCTATATTCATAATTTACAATTAAATTGTGAATTTTCTGTGAATTTTGATGCTAAAAAAGCGCTTATTTGTTTAAAAAAGTGTTAAGATTGCGATTTAACCAATTATTTGGGTATATAAATTTATTATTATTAGCATTTTTATGATTGATTTTCAAATATTTTCATTTCCCAATTTAATCATTATTTTCAAAAATTTCAATATAGTAAAAGAACCATGAAATTATTCATGGTTCTATATTTAATATTTTTCAACTTGTTCAATTAAATCAGGACTTTCCTGTAATTCATCTTGCGTTTTATGTTGTGCTGTACCATCTTTAAAAATTAAATAATCAGATGCTAACTCTTTAATTTGTTGATAATAATGCGTGATCAAAATAATCGTTTTGCCAATCTGATTTAATTGCTTAAAGATATGAAGCATTTTTTGCCGATTATCATTAGTTAAACCAATTAATGGTTCATCAAGAAGAATCACTTGAGGATTCAAAGCAAGGACACTTGCTAAAGCAACCATCCTTTTTTCGCCTCCTGATAAATGATAAGGAACATTATCTTTTAAATGTTCTAAATTAAAAAGACGTAAACAATCATTTACCCTTTCATCAACTTCTTCTTGTGATAAATTCATTTGCTTAGGGCCAAACGCAATTTCATCATATACCGTTGAGTTAAATAACTGAATATCTACATTCTGAAATAAAATCCCAACTTGTTGATGATATTTTTTCTTTGTTATAGGCTTATCTAGCCATTTTCTAAGATTCATTCCCTTATAACTGATTTCTCCATGTTGAGGCACTAAAAAGCCCTCTAACATTTGTAAAAAAGTTGTCTTTCCGCTTCCATTCGGTCCCATTAAACACAAAAAATCGCCTTCATTAATGGTAAACGAAATATCATGAAAAACTACTTTTTTACCATAATTAAACCCTAAGTCTTTGATTTCAAACATATATCTTTATCCTTTACTTTTTTACATTACAATAACGATTATCAAAATTACTAATTCACATCCCATTAGTAAATAATCGTTTATATTTAATTTGTGCACCATATATTCATACTTTCCAGTAAATGCACGTGCCTCTAAGGCATTGTAAAGCTCTTTACCAAACTTTACCATCTCTAAATATAAATTACCAAATATAACCCCTAAAATTTTATGCTGATTTTTATTTGATCCAACTGAACGTGCTTCAATAGCCCTCAACATTTGCAATAAAAAATTTCCTAAAACATGCAGATGTTTTATAAAAATATCTACTTGAAAAATAATAAAGTCTGGTACATGTAACTGCTTCAATGCTGTTAAAAAATCATATATTGGAGTTGTAGTTGCATATGTAATCAATGTAACAAATACTAAAAACATTTTTAAAATAAAAAACCAACTACCATTTCCCATAATAAATGCAGGAATATATAAAACTAAATTTAAAAGTAATAAAGCAGAACATCGTTTTATAATTTTTAAAATAACCACACTAGATTGTCTTAGTAAAAGAACACCTTCATACAAGCCTACTAGCCAAATAACTAATGGATTATAGCTGTAACATAGAATAAAAGAAACTAAGATCACATTAGTCAAATATACTATCGGATGAAACCGATGTGCTTGAATAACTTTGCTCTCTACTTGAAGCTTAGCTAACAAATTTGAAATAATCTGATTATTTTTAAACAGGCTTTCTTTTTTTATATTAGGTTGATAGTCTGTCTTTTCCATCATCCAATCTGATAATCGCAATTTACTCACCCTATTCTCTGATATCTTTATGAATAATTGCTTGGATTATTTTGGCAATTAATAGAAATATAATTATTGCACTTGCTGCGCATAATATATATCCCAAAGCAAGGCTTACCCCATGTGACATTCCTGGAATCGCATAACCGTCAAAAATAGCATGATATCCATTATTATGTGTAAAGGCTTTTGGCATAACAGCTGGTAAATTATACTTTCTTAATTGAGTCATAATATCTGTGCCATCCCATTCTCCCCATGCAGGTTCTGATGCAATCAATCCTAATGGACACAATAATAATGCAACTATAATTATTGGCAAAAGTGCTTTACTCCATTTTCTCTCACTCTTTACGTTACTTGCTTTAACATAATCTTCAGAATGATAAATCGTTTGCGGAGCAACCTTCTTTATATAAGCATAAACAGCAAGGGTAATTCCGCCTTCAACCAATCCAATAATTAAGTGAACTCCTACCATTGCGGGAATTGTAATTTTTAATGGATAAGGACAATAAAGTGGTTGTCCAACAGAGTTTTTAAATAATATTGGTTGTATTCCTAATTCAATCGCACATGTTAAGGAGGCAGCAATTATCCCCAAATATCCTCCAGCAAATGCTCCTATCTTATCTCCAAATTTTCTAAATATCTTCTTACAAATTAGGAAAATGCCATAACCTACAAAAGGCATGATAAAAGCCATATTAAAGGCATTTGCCCCAATACATAAAATACCACCGTCTCCAAATAAAAACGCTTGTACAACTAATGCTAACGTTACTGCCAGACACGCACTATACGGCCCTAATAAAATAGCTAATAAAACTGCCCCTACTCCATGAGCGGTTGTTCCACCTGGAACAGGAATATTAAACATCATTATTAAAAATACTAATGAAGCTCCAATTCCTAGCTGTACTAGATTTTCTTTTTTCTCTTCAATTTGAACTTTCACTTTTTTAGCTGAAACATACCATACTGGTGCCATTGCTGCGATCATTGTTGCACACGTTGCGGGACTAAGATAATTCTCAGGAATATGCATTAGTTTTCTCCTTTCTAAGAATTATGCTCGAATTGCTGCATCTTTACGTAATTTCAATTCTGGTGAATTGAAAAGTTTTTGACGTAAATAATTTGTGGCTTCAAAAATTTTTTGGCGATTAACATCAATATTCTCACCTAAAATTCGCATCACTAATCCAGGTCCTTCCAATTTTGAAATCCCTAAATTACACTTTTTATCCTTAACGATTTGTTTTTGCATTTCATTTACAAAAGCCTCATCGATTTGTTCATTTACTGCAATCAAGCTACTATAATTTCGATATTTGTCATATAATCCTAAATCTGACAAATCAAATGCACTCGGATCTAAAATCATATTATCGCCATACATTAGTTTTCCATCATAGTATAATTGAGTATCCATATGAACATAATCATAACGAAAATCAGCACCATCAGGAGACCATCCTGCAGTAATTCCATCAGTGTAAATTAAACTTGCTCCTTTAGCTACTTTAATTGAACTAACTTGCTCATAGTTTGAATGTTTATATGGGATTACATTATCTGGTAAGTATTCTAAAATACTATCCTGATCTAATTGAATTTCAAAAAATTGTTTACTGATTCTCCCATCTTCGCATTTAAAAATATATGTAGGAGCTTGTGTTGACAAAATTGCACGACTATTTTCTCCTAAATGAATTTTAGTTAAATAACGTTCTCCTTGGGTTATTCCCCCACCCATAGTTATTAAAAAATAACATAAGGTATCTTCATTGTTTAAATTCATACGCGCTGAAATTTTTGATTGCCCACTAAAAATATATTTATCAACAATTGAGCGCTGATTTAAATTTTTAACTGAAAATTCAGTATAACCATCATATTTTTCCATTAAAATCACCTATTTTACATCAACTAATAAGCAATTACGTTCAATCCAATTTTCGACTTGCTTAACATTTTCGCCTTTTCTAAGATCTGTAAAAATAAAACTATCATCATCACGAAACTTTTCAGTATCTGACTTCATTCGTTTTAAATCAGCGCCAACATATGGTGCTAAATCTGTTTTATTAATGATAAACAAATCACTCTTGATCATTCCTTGTCCTGCTTTTCGTGGAATTTTTTCACCTTCTGGAACTCCAATGATATAAATTGAAAAATCAACTAAATCTGGACTAAAGGTTGCAGCTAAGTTATCACCACCACTTTCAACAAAAATCAAATCCAAGTTAGGATTTCTTTTTTCTAGTTCATCAATTGCGGCTAAATTCATTGATGCATCTTCTCGAATTGCAGTATGAGGACAGCCACCTGTTTCAATCCCCATAATCATATCGTCTGGTAATACAGAATGTTCCTTCATATATTCCTCATCAACTTTAGTATAGATATCATTTGTAATTACTGCGATTTGATATTTTTTTGATAAATCCTTTGTAATGTCTTCTAATAATGTTGTTTTACCTGACCCTACTGGACCTCCAACACCAATAATAACTGGTTTTGTCATCATATTTCTTCCTTTCTGAATTAAGACATAAATAGTCTGAAAATCGTTGTTTCATGATTGATCTGTGCTAGTTCAATTCCAGGAACATTTGCTCCTAACAGATTTTCATCCATTGTGAAAATTTCCTGACATACAGTCAAAACATCTGAAAAAATATCATGCATAATTTTTTGACCTGCTTTTTGTCCTAATGGAATTGCCCGCACTGCATTTTGAATCATTGTTGTAACAATACTGTAGCCATAGTAACTGACACTTTCGATTTCATCTAAATCTTCATATGTCATAAACATGGCAAAAACAATTGCTGGATTACCAAATGATTCTTCTTTTTTTATTCTTTCTTGATATTCTCGAATTAATTTAATCATTGGGGAATTATCTTTCCCGTATATTTTTAAAATTAAAATAATCATTTGCTCAGCAATTAATCTGGCACCTTTGCGTGTTTCAATAGCTGCACTTGATTTAGTAATTTTTTGATCGTATTGCCAAATTTTTTCAATATCGTTTTGTTTTAATGCTTCCATAGTTAATCTAACAAGAAGTCCTTCACCCCATTTAAATTGAGTTTTCAAGAAGGTCTCCATCCATTTTTTAAAACTATCGTTGTCTTTTATTTTATTTTCACGTAAATATGTTTCCATTCCATATGAGTGATTAAAAGTTCCAATTGGAAACGTTGAATCACAAATCTGAAAAACTTCTAACATTTTGCGTATATGTTGGTATATTTCTTTATTCTTCATAACTTAAATCCGCATAACTCAATGGCTCATTGAGTGTCATTTCCTTTATGTCATAATTAATATGATTGTGTACTAATATTTTCTCTACAACGGGATCTCGTTCTAATATAATTTGTCCATTTTCAATTTTTACTGGTTTATGTGTATTACCTAATAAATGTGCAATTCTTCCCATTTGATCAATTCCATCTGGAGTAATTACAATCATTTCTTGAGACATAGTATGAATCATAACAATATTATGCCCATCATTTTTTAAAATATCCCCATCATGTAAAGGTAGAATATCTCGATTCACACGAATTCCATATTCATTTCCATGATCAGATTTCACCCGCTGAATTGCTTTTTTTAAAGCTTCTGGTTTTAAAATTATCGTTTCAATATGATAATTTTCAATATTATGCAAATCATGAATGTTTCCTTGAACATCGTCAAAAATTTCCATGAAATTGCCCCCTTTATTTGAGTTTTGTTTCAAGACTCGAATTTATAAAACTCAAGTCCTGAAACAAAACTATGTCGACTGATAAGACGACATAGTTTCGACATTTTTTAGTAGAGATAGTAACGTTGTGCTAATGAAATATGATCATTAGGTTCACATGTTATTTCTTTTCCATCAATTGTAACGGTAAATTTTTGTGGATCGATTGCAATTGTCTTTGGTGTGTAAGCATTAAGTTTCATATCACGTTTTGTTAAATCACGTGTATTATGAACTGGTAAAACAATTCTGTCTAAACCTAAATCTTTCTTAATGCCATGTTCATATGCATATGTTGAAACAAATGTCATATGAGTTGAACTTAATGATTTTCCTGTTGCACCAAATAACTTAGTCATCTTCTTTGGTTCTGGTGTTGGTAGACTTGAACCACCATCACCCATATTGCCATAGCTAACAACTCCATTCTTGAAAATAGCTTGTGGCTTTGTACCAAAGAATTTAGGATCCCATAGTACTAAGTCGGCATATTTACCAACTTCAATTGATCCAATATAATCTGCAACCCCATTTGTAATAGCTGGATTAATTGTATATTTAGCTACATAGCGCTTAATACGGTTATTATCATCATATTCTGAATCGCCATCTAGTGGTCCTCTTTGTCGTTTCATTTTATCTGCAACTTGCCATGAACGCATTGCAACTTCACCAACACGTCCCATTGCCATTGCATCGGCTGACATCATACTAATTGCTCCCATATCTTGTAAAACATCTTCAGCAGCAATTGTTTGTTTACGTACACGTGATTCAGCAAATGCAACATCTTCTGGAACATTTGGATCTAGACTGTGGCAAACCATTGTCATATCAAATAGTTCTGCTACTTCATTCTTTGTATATGGATTAGTTGGTGTTGTAGATGAAGGAAGAACGTTCTTTTGACCACAGACAACCATGATATCAGGAGCGTGACCACCACCAGCACCTTCTGTATGGTATGAATGGATTGTTCTTCCTTTAATAGCATTTAATGTATTTTCAACGAAGCCACCTTCGTTTAATGAGTCAGTATGAACGGCCAATTGAACATCATATTCGTCTGCTGCGCTTAATGCATGGTCAATTGTTGAAGCTGTTGCTCCCCAGTCTTCATGAACTTTAATTCCACAAGCACCTGCTTGGATTTGCTCTGCTGTCGTTTCAGGTGTTACTCCACTTCCCTTAGCGTAGCAACCAACATTAACTGGAAGAGTTTCAAATGCTTGTAACATATTTCCCAGGTTATATGCACCAGGTGCACATGTTGCTGAACAAGTTCCATTTGCTGGACCAGTTCCACCACCAAATAAAGTAGTGATTCCATTATCTAATGCCATTTCGGCAATTTCTGGTGTAATGTAGTGACAGTGTGTATCAATCCCACCAGCAGTTACGATCATCCCGTCACCGTTATAGGCTTCTGTACTTGCACCTACAATAAAGTCGATATCATCCATTGTATCAGGATTACCACCCTTTCCAATTGCGATGATTTTTCCATCACGCATTCCGATATCAGCTTTATAAATGCCAGTGTAATCAATAATTACTACATTACTTAAAATCATGTCAGCAACTTCTAAATCTGTTTTACGTAAGGCAGTTCCACTAACTCCCATACCATCACGTAAAACTTTACCACCGCCAAATTTACTTTCTTGACCATATACTGTATAGTCTTTTTCAATTTTGGCATATAGATCTGTATCACCTAAACGAATACTATCGCCAGTTGTTGGTCCAAACATTTGTGAGTATGTTTTTCGGTCCATTTCAAAACTCATTATATTAACCTCCTTCTACTTATTTATTTTCTTTTGCTAATTCTTGGTTTTGTTCACGTTCTGCTGTAATTGTTTCAGGGTCTCCTGCTGGAGCTTTAGCACCATCCAAGAAACCGTCGACTTTATCATTGAATCCAAAGATGCGACGTTTGCCACCAAAATCAACTAAATTTACTTCTTTTACATCGCCCGCTTCAAAACGGACAGCTGTTCCTGCTGGGATATCTAGTCTTTTTCCCCAAGCTTTATCTCTATCAAAATCTAAAGCTGAATTAGCTTCATAAAAATGAAAATGTGATCCAACTTGAACAGCTCTATCACCTGTATTTTTTACTTTTAAAGTAATTGCGGGGTAACCTGCATTACATTTAATTTTTTCTTTCTTTAGAATAAATTCTCCTGGAATCATTTTTTTCACCCCTATTGAATTGGATTATGAAGAGTAATTAATTTTGTCCCATCAGTAAATGTAGCTTCCACTTGAATCATTGGAATCATTTCAGGAACACCCTCCATTACATCTTCACGTGTTAGAACTTTACTACCTAAATCGACAACTTCTTTCATCGATTTACCATCTCTAGCAGCTTCAATTACAGTATTCGTGATTAAAGCTACACTTTCAGGATGATTAAGTTTCACGCCTCGATCTTTACGTTGTTGTGCAACCATTCCTGCAATTGTAATTGTCATTTTTTCAAGTTCACGAGTAGTTAATTGCATTTTTACACCTTCTTTGAATTTTTTATCAAACACTTAACCTCATGACATTTATTTTTTTATCATATCCGTCATAAAGTTTAAATAACTAACTGTTTAACGCAAAGATAATTAGCTTTTATGTATAATTATTTGATTTTACATGGCAGATTCTCAAAAATGATAGGTGTTGTTATTAGGTATTTAAACTTTTTTATTACTTAATATGTAGTAATTGAAATTTGTTTGCATTATATTTGCAAATCAATTTAGGAGGATTTTTTTATGACACATATTTTAAATATTGGTAGTAGTATGGGAAATGTAACTTATATGTTCCTATCTACAATTCTTGTTTTTGTTATGACACCAGGTCTTGCATTCTTTTATGGTGGACTTGTTCAAAAAAAGAATTCACTTACAATGATGCTTCAAACCTTTATTGCCATCGGAGTTGTCGGTTTACTTTGGATCTTTGGTGGTTTTAGCCTTGTCTTTGGTAAAGATATTGGTGGTTTTATTGGTAATCCTGCTCAATTTTTTGCATTTCATAATCTATTATTTGATATCAATCATAACTATGGAGCTTATATTCCATTCATTCTATTTTTCATGTATCAATTAATGTTTGCTATTATTACATTACCTTTAATGACAGGAGCTGCTGCAGATCGTCTAACAATTGGCGGTTGGATTAAATTTTTAATTTGTTGGATGATTCTTGCTTACTTCCCAGTTGCTCACTGGATTTGGGGCGGCGGTTTCCTTGAAAAGATGGGATTTGTTGATTTTGCTGGTGGAACTGTTATTCACGTCGCAGCAGCTTTCAGTGGTCTTGCTGCAATCTTATATCTTGGCAAACGAATCGAACACAATAAAGCAAAACAAAAACCATCAAATATGGGACTTGTAGGTATTGGTGCTGCATTACTTCTTTTTGGTTGGTTTGGCTTCAATGCCGGCGGAACTTTAAATGCAAGTGACAAAGCAGCAATTATCATTACTAATACTGCAGTCGCTTCAATTGCTGCAATGATTTTATGGACGATTATTGCTTATTTTCACGATGGTCACAAATTCTCATTTACAGAACCTTTAGTCGGTGCAGTTGCCGGCTTAGCTACTATTACACCTGCTTCTGGTTATGTTAAACCATTAGGTGCTTTAATTATTGGATTTCTAGCAGCAATTGTTTGCTTCTTCTTTGTTCAATTTGCAAATAAAATGGGCTGGGATGATGCTCTTGATGTTTGGGGAGTCCATGGAATGGGCGGTTTACTTGGAACAATCGCAATTGGTTGTTTTGCAAGTCCTTTAATTAATGGCATTCAAGCTGGTTGGCACCAATTTTGGATTCAATTATTTGGTGTAATTTTAGTTGCTATTTATGATATGGTAATCACTTTCATTATCTTATACATCCTTGACCATATTACTAATATTCGAACAACTAGAGAACAACAAATCAAAGGTTTAGATCAGACCTTATTAAATCAAACATACGATGGTAAGGAGGACGACTAAATGCTTGGCGTTATATTATTATATGTTGGTATGGTTTTAATGAGTAATGGTTTTTATCGACTTGAAGCTATTAAGGATAAATCAATTGCAGTAATGAATATTTTTACAGGAAGTCTAGGATTAATCCTTAATATTATTGCTATTGGATATGGTGCTTGTGTAGGTAAAAATCCTGAATGGTTTTACGCTTGTGCAACGGGATTGCTTTTTGCTTTTACATATCTTTACATAGCTATTAATTCAATTTTTCATTTAGACCAAAGACTTTATGGTTGGTACTCACTCTTTGTTGCTATTAACACAATTCCAGCTGGCATTCTCTGTTTCCATAATTATGGTGGTAATCCACTATATGGCATAATCTGGTGGGCTTGGGGAATTTTATGGTTAACTGGATTTATTGAAAATAACCTTCATAAAAATCTCGGAAAATTTGTCGGATACTTAGGAGTCCTTGAAGGAATTTTCACTGCTTGGATTCCTGGTTTTCTCATGTTAGTAGGATTATGGTAAATGAATAATAAAAAAGACTATGGATTTAATCCATAGTCTTTTTTTGTTTATTAATCTTCAGCAACGAATGGTAACAAGCCCATAATACGAGCACGCTTAATAGCTACTGTAAGCTTACGTTGGTTCTTAGCACTTGTACCTGTTACACGACGAGGTAAGATTTTACCACGTTCTGAAATAAAACGACGTAATAAATCTGTATCTTTGTAGT
>CALVCU010000014.1 GCA_944326135.1 uncultured Ligilactobacillus sp.
AAGTTAAAAGCGATAGTAGCTCAAAGAAAAGTTCTAGTTCTTCAAAATCAAGCAGTTTAAGTATGAGTTGTAGCTCTTCTATTACCTCAATTGCTCCATCATCTGTTGCAACAAACAGTTCACAATCCTGAATATGTTACTACACAATCATCCAGTGTTCAGCAACAACCAATTAATAATCAGCAAGACGCTCAAGGCAAACCTCAAACATTAACTGAATTTGTTAATAAATATGGAATGTCCCCTGCTGCTTACAAAATGCAATATGAAGGTATGTCAGAGTTGCAAGCTTTGCAATCTACACCAGATGGCATGAAGACATCTGGTGTAATTCAATTACAACATCAATTAGAGCAAGGAAGTCAACAATAACTTATATGTTAATGCCTTTTTACTGAGAGCTATTATTACAAAGATTTAAAGAAAAAAATTTTAAAATTGTAATGTATTTTCAACACGTGATGATAAAAATATTATTTTTGGGTTCAAAAAATTAATAAGGAGAAACTTATAAAATGAATTATCTTGTATTAGCAGCGATTCTTATAGTACCTATCCCACTTTATACTTTTTGTATATATTTAATATGTACATATTTTAAAAAAATATACTCTGACAATGAAAAAATTGCTTCTTGGTTTTATATCTTAATACTATTTATGGTAGGACTACTACTCATTTTTATTGGAATAGTTACATTGTGCTTATATAATTACTTCCATAAATATACCTCCAAGGATTCAGCGGCAACATTAACTGGCTCTACTTTTACTGTTGTTTCTATAATAGTAACAGCTGGAGGGTTACTATATACAAATAGGCAAAATAAAATACAAAAGTTACATTCTGAAAGCAATTGGAGAGGAAGATTATTAGATTTAGAGAAAAAGCCAGTATATACAACTGATGATTTACTCGAACTAAATTCTTTCATTAACCCCTATCATAAAAAAAATGATAATTTAGATTATCTTATAAGTTTTGCTATAAAAACTATTATAGAAACTCATTTACATCCAGAAAATAATAACGATGATGAATTTTTACCTTTTTATAAATTAGTTTCCGATTCAAAAATTTCAAACAAATTAAAAGAGATTCTTCAAAGAGATAATCCAAATGTGCCTAATACTTTTGGTTATATAAACACTAAATTTGCTGTACATAATGAAAAATTAAATACTCTTTATTCAGAAGAGAATATAATAATTAGAAAATGTATACATGCCTTACTAAAAAATGATTGGATGAATGTTAATGGATAATAAAGAAATAAATGAAAAAATGTATGATCCTAAAAATGGAAATTTAATTAGTAAATATTGTCAAAATCCTGCTTGCCCTAAATTTTATGATAAAGCGGAGAATGAAAAAGATAAATTTTGCCCTTATTGTGGAACAAAATATCCAATTGTCGTTAATTCTTCAAATGATGTTAAGACTCCTTGGTGGAATAAGATATTATTATATATACTTAATCACCCAGTAGTTTTCTCTTTTATAATAGCAATTATAAGTTTTGCTATTTGTTTAGTTTACTTTTATCATAGTGACATTTTTAAATTATTTAAATTTTTATGGAACTATCGTTTTATCCGTAATCTTACCTATAGTTTTATTGTGGCTATTATTAGTTTTATTATGGCTATTGTTGTGTATTTCATATGCATTATTGTGTATTTCATATGCCATCATTACTTAATAAACAAACAGAAAAAAAGGAACAAAAAATTATAAAATAGATATTTTAGGAGTGATTTTATGGATTTAGATAATGAATTTTACGTAAGTTAATATGATGGGATATTTATAACATTATATTAAAAATTAAATGATTTTTACTTTTAAATTTGTCCAATACCTTGATGACATAAAAAGCTAGAATTTATACTTAGGAGTGATTTTATTGAAAAAGAAGAAAAAAAAAGAAATGAAAGAGAAGAAAGATATTAAAGAATTTTTGTACATTGACACTGAATTAGTTGATTCTCTACTTTCACAAATTAAAGACGGTCTGGTTAAAACTATTACTAGAACTGAACAGTCTGTGACTAGTTTAAACCACCAAAATAGCGTTGAAAATACAACGAGTGGAAAAGTTTCAATCGTAGGTTCTGGTGTATCAAATTCTACTAAATTTAACCATACAAATAATAAAAACGAGCAAAATCTAGCTTCTTTAAGCTTAGGCACTGTTTACTATGATTATGCTATTGAAATCTTAGAAAGTGAACTTAATCTTTCATTATCAACAAGCAAGGGAAGTGCATTAGAAGAACGTTTTATACTTTCAAGAAATGAATTTAGTATTTGTAATTTCTCAGAATTAAACAATTTAATCTCTCTACCAGCTTTCAAGGAGTCGATATTGGACGATGTAAATAACTCTGCTACTTCAGAAAGTTTCCAAATATTAGGTGATGCATCGCAAATTCTAGGAGATGTTAATTATATAAAACTAGGTAAAAATTTAATTATTCCTAAAAACAGTAATTTTAGAGTTTCTGAAACTCAACTTGAATTATTTAAAAATAGTGATCGTTATTTAACAGTCTTAGGTATTGTCGAATCAAACTTATCGAAAAAAGATTTCGACTTACAACTAATAAATATAAATAACATTAAAGGTATAGCCACTTTAAATATCTTAAAAGAATTAAATGTTGTAGAAGATAATTCAAAACTAATTTTGCCAATTGCACTTTACTTTAAATAATGTTCTATGTCTGAACTTATTTTTTGAGAAAATACTGAATTCTTTTTTTGTAGTTTTTTGAATTCCTTATCAAACTGTTCATTTTCTTTTTCAAATTGTTTTTCTGATTGTTCAAAATCTTTTTGATTTTTATGAAATAGTTTTATTAATTTTTGATTCATCATACAGTTCACCTTCTCATATGAATTGTATCATATATTGTATCTTATTTCGAAATGAACTGATAACGTGCTATGAATATTCATATTAAAGATATTTCAAGCGATATGATATCGGCTTAACCTTCAATGATAATTTCGACCACTGGGGATATTAAATCAAAGTAATCAATGTGATCGTTGTAAGTAGCCGATTATCGTAGAAAAAAATAAAAACCACTCTTCTTCCCTCGCCAAAGTTTAGAGTAGTGAGTTTATAATTTTAAGACAAATTAATAATAGCCCCTTATTAAAAGGGTTATTATTTAACAACTTAATCGAACATACATTCTAAAAATCAATAATAAATAGCCACCATCTACTTTAACAAAAGGAGAGCAATGGTGGCTTGTGAAAGATTATTATAAGAGGGCTGGCAATGCCCTTTTTTCATTATACCATGAATTACACTTTTTATATAAAAAAATAAAGAAAGGATTTTTGATATGGCAACCTTTTATACTTATAAAAATAAAGATGGTAAAAAAAGATATAAATTTAAGGTTTATCTAGGACTAGATCCTGTTACAGGTAAAAGAATTGAAACTTCTAGACAAGGTTTTAAAAGTAAAAAGGAAGCCAAAAGAGTTTTAGAAAATATTCAGGCTGATTATAACAAAAATGGTTGGAAAAATTCTGATAAAAATAAAAATTTAACTGTTAATAATGTTTACGAAACATGGCATAGTACATGGAAATTAACTGTGAGAGAATCTACACAATATAATGTTGATAAAAGATATAATAAACATTTTAAAAATACTATTGGAACATATAAAATAACTAAAATAACGCCAATGATATTACAAAAATTTATCAATAAACTTGCAACTAATTATCTTTCATTCAAACAAATATTGTCTCCATTAAAACAGACATTTAAATATGCTTATCGTATGAATATCATTAATTCAAATCCTTTTGATAAAATTACTTATCCCAAAAAAGAAAAGGAAATACATGAAAACTTTTATTCTAAAGATGAATTAAAAGAATTTTTATCGAAAGTAAAAAAATCAGTTAGTTTTCAAAATTATGCAAGATTTTATTTACTAGCTTTCACTGGAATGCGAGCTGGTGAATTAATGGCTCTTCAGTGGGAAGATATTGATCTAAAAAATCATACAATCCATATTAAACATACTATATCTAGAAAACTTAGTAGTGCAACATATCAAATAACTGAGCCTAAAACTAAAGCATCCAATCGGACAATTTCTATAAATGATGGTTGTGTAAAAATTTTGAATCAATTATCCCCTGCTAAAAAAGGATTAATATTTCCTGGTAAAAATGGTCAGCCAATGCAACGTGAAGTAATTAGTGCTTCACTAAAATACTTTTTTAAACATCATCCAGAGATGAAACCTATTACTCCTCATGGTTTTCGACATACTCATGCTACCCTTCTATTAGAAGCAGGAGCAACTATTAAAGAAGTTCAAGCAAGACTAGGACATACTGATGTACAAACTACTTTAAATATTTATACTCACATAATAAATGAAAATGATAATAATGTAGCACAAATCTTTGATAATTTTTTAAATTAAATGTGGGTTACTTTGTGGGTTATTATAAAAATGATTTTCAAAACAAATAAAAAATGGCTAAGGAAAAATTGCCTTAACCATTGCTATTACAGCATTATTTATCATCACTCTTTAATACTCCACCGACAGCATAACGGTCTTTACGCATTTCTTCTAAAATGACATGTACATGTTCTGCTGGTGCACCTGTATTTTTAGTAACTGCATTAGTAATATCTTCAACAAGTTGTTTTAATTGTTCTTGTGAACGACCTTCAATTAATTCTACATGAACTAATGGCATAATAAACATTCTCCTTTCAATCTTCTTAGTATATGTTATCAAACAGAGCGATTAAAATCTAGATTTGAAAATATTATTAAGTCAAATTTTTAATTTAATTACAATCTTGATATAATTACCATAGAATATTTAATCGAAGTGAGGTTTTAGTAATGGCATATAATCAACAAAATTTATCTGCATGTACAAGCATCTTAGTTGGAAAAAAAGCTACTGCAGATGGTTCAACAATGATTGGTCGAAATGAAGATTTTAAAAGTGCATGGCCTAAACATATGACTGTTCATCCTCATAAAGAAAATCTTCAGAATAATCATTACACTTCTGCAGATAAAAATAGTAAATTTTCAATTGATTTACCTTCTACTAGCTTTAAATATACTGCTACTCCTGAATGGACTACCGAATATGGTTTAATGGAAGAAGACGGTATTAATGAATATAATGTAGCAATGAGTGCTACAGAAAGTGCATATGCAAATAAACGTGTTCTTGGATTTGATCCATTAACGAATGAAGGAATTGCTGAAGAAGCAATGATAAACACCGTTTTACCATTTATTAAATCTGCACGTGAAGGAGTTGCACGTTTAGGCTCAATCGTTGAGAAACATGGTGCAGCTGAAGCTAATGGCGTTTTATTTTCTGATGTAAATGAAGTATGGTATATGGAAATTGGCTCTGGACACCATTGGGTTGCCCAACGAATCCCTGATGACTGCTATGCTGTTGTAGCTAATCAATTATCTATACAAGAAATTGATTTTTCAGATTCAGAAAACTTTATGTATTCCAAAGATATTGAGAAATTTGTAAGTAAAAATCATCTTAATCCAAGTAATAATGGTTTTAATTTCCGTAATATATTTGGTACTCATACATTTTCTGATGAAATTTACAACACTCCTCGTGTCTGGGATGGACAACGTCAGTTAAATCCTGAAATTAAACAAGAACCAATGAGTGATGATCTCCCATTCATCAGAAAAGCTAACAGGCTAATTCATTTAGATGACGTTCAAAATGTCCTTGCCTCCCATTTTAAAGGAACAGAATATGATCCACTTGGAAATGGTCCAAAAGATTTAAAGAATAAATTCAGACCAATTAGTCTTGCAAAGACTCAAGAATCACATATATTACAATTACGTTCTAACGTCTCTTCGAAGTTAGCTGGTATTCATTGGCTAGCAATGGGAGTAGCTGCACAAAGTGTTTACGTCCCCTTCTATGCCAGTGCAACTGATGTTCACGAAGCTTATAAAAAAGGAGCTCAAGTATACTCACCTGATTCAGCATATTGGATTTATAAATTAGTTGGAGTTTTAGTTGATCCTCATTATCTTGAATTTGGTAAAATGCTGTCTGATGTCCAAGATGAACTTTATTCTAAATTTACTGAACTTATCTCAATAACAGATAAAAATGCAACTAGTCTTGATGAGCCACAATTGACTGAATATTTAACAAAACAAAGTATTAAAATTCAACAACTTGGAATTACAAAGATGCAAGAATTGACATATCAGTTAATAACAGAATCCACTGATATGTCAAAACTAAACTTTAAAACTGATTTAAATCTATAATTAAAGGAGTTTTAATTATTCAATGAAAATTACGCAAATTAATGGTGCAAGAGGTCTAATTATCAAATCATCAATAAAAAATGCTATTATTGACTCTGATGTAGAAAATGCTAGTGCTTTTGATGATGTTATCGTTACGCATTTATCATTAGATACTTTAAACATTATACAAAATAATTCTAATAAATTTCGAAGAATAAACTTGAGTCATGATTTAATGCTTTTATTACAAAAATTATGGCGTTATAATATTATTTCTCGTCCAAACGTAATGCCAAATTTTCGGATTTTACCTACTGGATACAAAACAAAATTAGGATTAGAATTTAATATCACTGCATATGACAATGATGATGGCTTAATTGGATCTATTGCAATTATAATTGAGGATACTGCTTCTGGTGAAAAATTAGGATACGTTCCAAATTTTATTACTCAAGGACAATATAAAAATAGAATTAAAAAATGGAAACGAATGTTTCGTGATGCAAATTTAACTCAATTTACATCTTTTAATAGTAATATCAATCCAGATACTACCGCAACGCAGGTTAATTATTCAGAAAAAAGTTTTTCTGAAAATTTACCTTCTTTATTTTCTGACCTAACTTTACTTCAATCATGGTTAAAGCCATTTAATCCAACACGATTAAATGAAATTAATGATTATTCTTTAAAACAAGATCAACCAATAATCTGGCAATGCAAAAGCGCAAAGTTATTAAATTATTATTTTCCAGATAATGATTTTTATTATATTGATGATGGTTCAGAGATTAATGAGAAACAAAAGAATCACTTAATATGTTATACAAAAGATGAAATAAAAAAAGATATGTTAGTTGAAAAAAAAGATCCAACACCGTTAATAAATCAAATTGATATTTATGCTAGAAAATTTAAACATTCGTTACCACAAAGCGATTTTTCAGACATTGTTAAAATGATTAAAGCACAAGAAACATATATGATTTAAGTTTCAGAGAAGGTTTTATTATGAATTTAGAAAAAATATTAATCAAGCATGCTCCTTCAAATAGGCCGTGTGGCATCCGAAATATTGAAACAATTGAAGAGATAAAAAATGAAAGTGGCTTAAATATTTCTGCATTAGCAGAAGCATTAAACGAATTACCTGGTGTGAAAACAATTGGTGGTAGTAATGAAATCGCATGTATTGAAATTGGAAAAGAATTTCCAACTAAATAAAAAAGAAGTATGATTTTCCTCATACTTCTTTTTTATAAAGCAATGAATCTGATCATTTTAAAATTTTATAACAAATTAAGTAACAAATAATGTATCCTACACTAAAGAGGTGATGTTATATGCATATCCCACATTGTAAAAACAAGGGGAAAATTTTATCTGCAATTGTAAAAATTCCCTTTGCATGTAATGTATTTTTATTAGATTATAATAACTTAAAAAATTATTTTGATGGCTCAGAATATGTATTTTATGGAGGTAGATTTATTTTTAGTCCTGCCAGAGTGTCCGTCAATCAACCAGGAATTTGGTACTTACTTGTAAACGATGGAGAATGTGACAGTAGATACTCATATTGCTGGGAACAAAATTAACAACAATCACAAATTTGTAAACTTCTTTGCAAATTTGTGATTATTTATATTAAAAAAAGCTCCATTCCTATAAGGAATAGAGCTAATAATTAAATAGATTATTTAATTTGTGACATAACTTCGTCTACAAAGTTATTTTCTTGTTTTTCGATACCTTCACCGACTTCATAACGGTAAAATGCTTTAACTTTACCACCCTTTGAAGCTACATATTTAGCAACTGTTTGGTCACCATCTTTAACAAATGGTTGATCATCCAATGAAATTTCTGAGAAGAACTTGTTTAAGCGACCTTCAACCATTTTTTCAATGATTTTTTCTGGCTTACCTTCATTTTTAGCTTCTTCTGTTAAAACTTCTTTTTCGTGAGCAACTTCATCTGCTGGCACTTGGTCACGATTTACATATTTAGGATTGATAGCTGCAACGTGCATTGCTACATCCTTTGCAGTAGCTTCGTCTGCACCTTCTAAAACAGCTAAAACAGCAATACGTCCACCGTCATGTAAGTATGAACCAAAGTTATCATTATCTGATTTTTCAATTACTTCAAAACGACGTAATGTAATCTTTTCACCGATAACTTGTGTAGCTTCAATGAATTCATCGTTTAAAGTACCTTTTTCTGTTTTAATTTCTAATGCGGCTTCTACATTAGCTGGTTTTGCATCAGCAATTACTTCACCTGTGTGCTTTACTAATGCTTGGAATTTATCGTTTTGAGCAACAAAGTCTGTTTCTGCATTTACTTCAACGATTGCAGCTGTGTTACCTTTAACAACAACACTTGCTAAACCTTCAGCAGCTACACGATCACTCTTCTTTGCAGCTTTTGCAATACCTTTTTCACGTAAAAAGTCAATAGCTTTATCCATGTCGCCATCAACAGCAACTAAAGCTTTTTTAGCGTCCATCATACCAACGCCTGTTTTATCACGTAATTCTTTAACTTGTTGTGCAGAAATTTTTGCCATAGAACTACATCCTCCTAAATAAAATTTTATTTAAATAATAAATAATTAACATTCTAAAAAACTGTCTCAAAACAAAAGGCTTTGCGCCCACTTTGAGACAGCCATTTATTAAAAACTATTCAGCATCTGTATCGTTGTCGCCTTCAACAGCTTCTACGATATCTTCGATTGAATCTACTTGTTCGTCATCATCAACGAATGTTTCCACGTCAACGTCCACTTCATCTTCACCTTGACGACCTTCAATAATTGCATCGGCCATCTTTGAAGTAATTAAACGTACGGCACGAATTGCATCATCGTTTGATGGAATCTTAACATCGATTTCATCTGGATCAGCATTTGTATCAACCATAGCTACGATAGGAATATTTAATTTTTGAGCTTCCTTAACAGCAATACGTTCTTTGCGAGGATCTACGATGAAGATTACATCTGGGATACGAGGCATATCTTCAATACCACCAAGGAATTTTTGAAGACGATCGCGTTCTTTAACTAATAAAGCAACTTCTTTCTTTGGAAGACGTTCAAATGTTCCGTCTTCTTCCATCTTCTTGATATCCTTTAAACGTTTGATACGTTTTTGAATTGTATTCCAGTTTGTCAATGTACCACCTAACCAACGATGGTTAACGTAATATTGACCTGCACGTTTTGCTTCTTCTTCAATAGCATCTTGTGCTTGTTTCTTTGTACCAACAAATAAAATTACACCATCATCAGCTGCAGCATCTTTCATAAAATCATAAGCTTGATCAATTAACTTAACTGTTTTTTGTAAGTCAATGATATAGATACCATTACGTTCTGTGAAGATGTATTTCTTCATCTTAGGGTTCCAACGACGTGTTTGGTGTCCAAAATGTACACCAGCTTCAAGTAATTGTTTCATTGTAATAACTGACATTACAATACCTCCAAAATAGTTTGTTCCTCCCCTATGTTCAATTGATTCAGAACTCTTAGAGCACCTCCGAATCTATCGCATAAGGTGTGAATTGTGTAAAAACACTTCTTTAAGTATAATAAATAATCATAAAAAAAGCAATATTATTTTAATTAATAAGAATTTTATATCTTAAATAATGATTTTATTTTTTTAGATATTTTTCAGGAACACCATTTTCTAATAAGAAATTTTCTTTTTTCTTTCTAGATTGATGTTTAAATGCATATTCTGCCTTTAAAGCCTCAGATTTTGTATTAAATTGTTTATAAAAAATTAATTTTACAGGACGCCTAGTTTTGGTATATTTAGCGCCATTACCACTATTATGTTTTTTTATTCTTTTTTTTAGATCATTGGTATACCCACCATAAAATGTGCGATCTGAACATAATAACACATACATAAAGTATTTACTTTCTTCCATAAAGCATTTCCTTTACTTCATCAGTATATTCATCTTTATTGTAAATAAAAATCGGTGCTAAAAATTTCATTCCATCTATTTTTCCGTCTTTAATTGCTTCAATTAACACCATATTTGCTTCTCTTTCTCGTTTTGGATGAACTAGTTTTATTCTTTTAGGCGCTAATCGATTATTTTTCATTGTTTCTAATATTTCTAATAAGCGATCAGGACGATGAACTAAATATAATTTTCCCCCCGTCTTTAACATTCCACTACTAACAGAAATTACCTGTTCTAATGTTACAGCAATTTCATGTCTTGCAATTGCCAAATATTTATTTGGATTTTTTTTACTATTTGATGAAGCTTTAAAATATGGAGGATTACATGTTACAATGTCGTATGAATCTTTTTTTAAAATTGAATCTATACTATTTAAATCTTCGTTATAAACTGTAATTTTATTTTCTAAATCATTTAACTTAACACTGCGCAAAGCCATATCTGCTAACCGATTTTGAATTTCTACCTCATCAATTTTTCCCTTAAATATTTTACTAATAAAAAGACCAACAGCACCATTACCTGCACATAAATCTAGTGCTTTTTTATTATTTTTAAAGCTCGGCTTTACAAAATTTGCTAATAAAACAGCATCAAGCGAAAAAGAGAATACACTCGAACTTTGAATAATTTTCACATCTTGTGCATATAATTGATCAATTCGTTCATCTTCATATAATTTAATATCCATATTTTTTCCTCGTTAAATAAAAATAAACTTGCAACTTTGAATAATTTTTTGCATACTAAAGCATGTATAAAATTATGAAAGGAGTCTTTTAATGTTTTACAACTTTATGCGAAGAGTTGTGGCATTTTTAGTCCGCATTTTAAATGGGAAAATTACAATTTTAAATAAAGATAAATTACCACAGGGCAATTACATTCTAGTAGGACCACATCGAACATGGTTTGATCCGTTATTTTTTGCACTTGCTGCATCGCCCAAACAATTTGCCTTTATGGCTAAAAAAGAACTCTTTAAAAATCCTATTTTAAAATTTATTTTAAAAAATGCAAATGCATTTCCAGTTGATCGTGAAAATCCAAAACCATCTGCAATAAAAATTCCAGTAAAGTGGCTACGAAATCGGGATATATCATTAATTATGTTTCCATCTGGAACTCGTCATTCACAAGCTATGAAGGGTGGCGTAACTTTAATATCAAAAATGGCAAATGTCCCCATTGTCCCTGCAGTTTATCAAGGACCATTAACTTTTAAATCGTTACTTTCACGTAAAAAAACTGTAGTTGCTTTTGGTGATCCAATTTATATTGATCGAAAAACAAAACTCACAGACGAAAACCAAAAGAAGGTAATTAAACAAATGGAACAGGCATTTAATAAATTAGATAATGAAATTGATCCAAATTTTGTATATATTGATCCTTCTTCTAAAAAATAAATTTAAATAAATATAAAATGAGAGACTTTGACAATGTCATGGTCTCTCATTTTATATAGTAAAATTAACTATTTATATTAAGAATTACTTTTTCTTATTGTTTTCTTTTGCATAACTAGCCTTCATTGAAGTCATCATTTGATTAATTTTTCTTTGTGAAGGCTTTTGTCCCATTTGAAGCATCATAGTTCTAAGCATTTGTTCATTAAATGGTGGGTTCTTTTTTAAATAGTTTTCAAGATATTTCTTTGCAACAAAAAAGCCACCAATAAAACCAGCAATTGCTCCAAGTACAACAAATAAAATTACAAATCCTGTTGACAAGATTTAGTCCTCCTTACAAATAACATATAATTAATTTTAGCGAAAAAATTATAAAAAATAAAGGACTCTTAACAAAAAACTAATTAGTCATCACGCAGTCCACGCTTACGTTGTATTTCCTTAACTTTTTCAGGAGTTACTTCATTACCATTTTCATCATATACTTGAAGCATTTCGATTTGACTACGAAAGTTATTTTTAAAAGTTGCAAGATATTTTTTGTATAATTCTTTTTGTTCTGCTGCTTCTTCTTCAGTTAAACCTTCATTTTTCTTTTTATGTGAAAGTTCATTGATTCTTTCGATTAATTCATCTGAAATCTTACCATTTTTTTGTTCCTTGTTTTCAGACATTTTAATCCTCCTCTCAATCGAATTTACTAGTATATTTTACATAAATATACTTTTTTAATCAACCAAAAACGAACTTTTGTTTGTACTTAAAAAAAAATTATGATAATATCAAACTAATATAAGATTAACGAGGTAACATTATGGCAAAATCAATTGAAGAACGTCAAATGAAAGTCCTTCGTTTTATCTATGAAACCGTTCAAAAGAAGGGATATCCTCCTACTGTACGTGAAATTGGCGAAGCAGTAAATTTATCATCTACATCGACTGTGCATGGTCACTTAACACGCTTAAGTAATCGTGGTTTTATTACAAAAGATCCAACAAAACCACGTGCAATTGAAGTGACTGATGCAGGAGTAGAGGCATTAGGCGTAACTAAAAAATCAAATGTTATTCCTATTATTGGAACTGTGACAGCAGGACAACCTATTTTAGCAGTGGAACAAACTAGCGATTATTTCCCGCTGCCACCTAATTTTGAATCTGCAGATGATTTATTTATGCTTACAATTCGTGGTGAAAGTATGATAAATGCTGGAATTTTAAATGACGACAAAGTAATTGTTCGAAAACAAACTTTTGCAGATAACGGAGATATTGTTATCGCAATGAATAACCAAAATGAAGCTACATGTAAACGTTTCTTCAAAGAAAAAAATCATTATCGTTTACAACCTGAAAATGATATGATGGATCCTATAATTTTAAGTCATGTAACTATTTTAGGAAAAGTCATTGGGCTTTATCGTGATAGCATTTAAAAAACCTAAGGTTAATTCCTTAGGTTTTTTTCTAAAATTCAGTTTTTATTTGATCTGACATTTTTATTAATTCTTTTGCATGTTCAAGTGTTAATTCAGTAATTTCAGATCCAGACAACATTCTTGCAATCTCTTTAATTTTATTTTTGGAATTTAATTTCTCTACACAAGTTTCTGTACGACCATTAATTATTTTTTTATATATAAAGTAATGATGATCAGCAATTGCTGCAACTTGTGGCAAATGAGAAATACATAAAACTTGGGATTTTTGAGCAATTTGTGAAATTTTTTCAGCAATTGCTTGTGCTACTCTACCACTAACCCCAGTATCTACCTCATCAAAAATGATACTTGTTACTCCTTGTTTTTGAGAAAAAATTGTTTTCAAAGCCAACATAATTCTTGAAAGTTCGCCACCAGAAGCAATTTTAGCTAATGGTCCCATTGATTCTCCTGGATTTGTCTGTATATAAAATTCCACATCGTCTAATCCTTCATTAGTTAAATTTTTATTTTCTTTAAATTTAACCTTAAAAATGGCTTTATCCATATATAATGCGCTTAATTGTTTGTGTATCGCTATTTCCAATTCTTGAGCGCTTTGATGCCTTTTCTTTGATAATTTTTGAGCTAATTTAAGTGCTTTACTATATGCGTTTTGAACTTCTTGCTCTTGTTCTTCTATGTTTTCTTCTCCACCTTGCATCTCATTTAATTCTACTTTAATTTTGTTTCCATAGTTAATTATTTGTTCTACAGAATCTCCATATTTTCTTTTTAGTTGATGAATTAACTCTAATCTTTGCTCAATCTGATCTAAGCGACCTTCATCCCACTCCATTGAATCTAATTGTGAAGAGATTTCATGCGATACGTCTTGTAAATTATAAAATGCATCTGATACTTTTTCATAGATGTTATTTAAATCATCAGAATAATCCGAAACCTTTCCTAATTCATCCATAGAAGTTCCAAGTTGACCAATAATATCAGAATTACCATTTGTTAAAACCTGATAGCTATTTTCTAACGCGCCATGAATCTCTTGGTAATTATCCAAACGATCTTTTTCTTCATTTAGTTCAATTTCTTCGTTAGGTTTCAAATCAGCATTCTCAATTTCCTCTAACTGAAATTGTAAAATATCAAGTCTTTGAGCCCATTCCTTTTCATTTGCTCTTCTTTTTTCAAGTGCTCGTTGTAATTTTTGGTATTCTTTAAAGGCTTCGTGAAACTTATCAATATCTTTATTTAATTCATGGTTATAATCATCTAGTAATCCCAAATGCGTTTCAGGCCGCATTAATGATTGATGTTCATTTTGTCCATGGATATCAATTAACAATTCTCCAATTTTACGCAATGTTGTTAAATTAACTAATATACCATTTACTCTGCAAACATTTCTTCCCGTTTTATATAAATCACGTTGAAGTATTATAGTACCGTCTTCATGGTCAATTCCTAATTCATCAAGAATACTAAAAATTAATGTTTTTTTTGGTAATAAAAATTGTCCTTGAAGAGAAGCTTTATTAGTTCCATTACGAATAAAATCTACGGAACCTCTACCACCTGCTAAAAGTCCTAATGCATCAATAATTATTGATTTACCTGCACCAGTTTCACCTGTTAAAACCGTCATCTTTGATTGAAAATCAATATTTGCTTTTTCAATTATTGCAAAATCTTTGATTACTAGCTCTTGTAACATTGGTATTGCTCCTCTCTTAACTATTGATTTTGTAATGTGGCATGTGCACGTTTTACAACTTCATCTATATTAATATTTGAATAAATTTCGCCTAAACCGCTAACTTTCTTTAAATGAACTAGAAATTCAATATTTCCATGTCCACCTGTAATTGGTGAAAAATCTAAATTACATACATCATAACCATTTTCAACTGAAAAATTAACAATTTCATTTATTACTTCTTGATGAACTTTTTCATCATGTATAATACCATGTTTTCCAACTTTCTCACGTCCAGCTTCAAATTGAGGTTTAATAAGTGCAACTAAATCTCCATTTGTTTTTAAAATAGAATGAAGAGGTGGCAAAATTAATTTCAATGAAATAAAAGAAACATCTGTAGTTGCAAATTCCGGTTGTCCTTCATTAAAATCCTCTAACTTGCTGTAACGAAAATTAGTATTTTCCATTACTACAACTCGTTCATCTTGTCTTAACTTCCAGACTAATTGATTAGTTCCAACATCTAATGCATAAACTTTTTTTGCTCCATTTTGCAAAGAGACATCTGTAAATCCACCAGTTGATGAACCGATATCTAATACAATTTTATCTTTAACTGATAATTTAAATACCTTTAGTGCCTTTTCAAGTTTTAATCCACCACGACTAACATATGGCATCTTAGTTCCCTTAAAATGTAATTTAATTTCAGGAGAGATTTTCATACCAGGTTTATCTAATCGTTCTTCATTTTCACCTAAAATCTCACCAGCCATTACGGCTCTTTTTGCCTGTTCACGACTTGAAAATAATCCTTGTTGAACTAGCAATACATCAATTCTTTCTTTTTTCATGACTAATCCCTTAATATTTAAAATATTCTAAAAATCCCATTAATAATTCTACATCAAAATTATTCTTTGATAATTCATTTAGATTTCTTGACATTTCACCTATTAGTTTATTTAAACATTTTTTAGCGCCATCCAGGCCTAATAAAATAGGATATGTATTTTTATTTTCAGAATTATCTTTATGTACATTTTTGCCGAGTTGTTCTTTATTTCCAATTACATCTAAAATATCATCATATATTTGAAAAGCAAGTCCGAATTTCTCGCCAAAATCAACTAATATTTTTTCTTGTTTCTGATTTGCATTTCCTAATAGAGATCCAGCATAACAAGCATATTTAAGTAATGCAGCTGTTTTACCTAAATGGACTTTTCTTAATTGAGATAAATTATATTCTTGTTTTTCTCCCTGTATATCTCCTACTTGTCCATTAATCATTCCTTCCGGACCCGCAGCTTTACTTAATCCACTAATTAATTTTATTTTTAAATCATTGTTTAATTGTGTATTACAGATACATTCAAATGCAGTTGTTAATAATGCATCACCAGCAAGAACAGCCATTGCTTGTCCAAAAACTTTATGATTTGTTGGTTTACCTCGTCTTAAGTCATCATTATCCATTTCAGGTAAATCGTCATGAATTAAAGAATAAGTATGTATTAATTCAAGACTAGAAGCAACCTTAATATCATCTTTATTAATTTCGTTTTTTAAACTTTTAACAATAGCTAAAATTAAAATAGGTCGTATACGTTTTCCGCCTGCATCTACAGAATATCGCATTGCTTCATTTAAAACAGAATAACAATTCAAACTTTTTAAATAGTCATCTAAAAAATTATTTAATTGAGGATTTACGTTATCAATAAAATTATTTAATAAATTATTTTTCATCTAAATCCTCTTTTTCAAATAATTCTTCATTTTCATCATTATCAATTACATGAGTTAATGTTTTTTGAGCATTATCCAATGTATTTTGTAATTTTTTACTTATTTCCATTCCCTTTTGAAACTGATCTAAAGCTTGTTCTAATGGAACATCGCCTTGTTCTAATTGATTAACAATTTTTTCTAATTCATCCATTTGTTCTTCAAAACTCATTTTTTTATTTTCCATAAGAATTAATCCCTTCTAATTCTAAGCACTTTAACCTGTGCAACTCCATCTTTAAAATGTAAATTTAACTCTTCATTATCACTTAAATCATCTACATTCTTAATTACTGCGTCATTTTTAATAGCTGTAACATAAGAATATCCACGATCCATAATTTGTGATGGATCTAACAATTCAAGAGCCTTTTCTTTTTTCTTAAATTCTGAAATTTTTTCTTTAATAATATTATTAGTTAAAGTAACAAGTTGTTTTTTGCTAGAATCTAATAATACATTTAACTTTTCAATTCTATTAATTGGTGATACATGTTCTAACTTATTTTTCTCCATCAATAAGCGATTTTGATTCTGATGGAAAATAGTTTCAATTTTATTAATCAATCTTGTTTCTGCTAAATCTAGTCTTTGAACATAACCATCATATAATCGTTCAGGCTGAGTAAAAATAAATGAATTCTTTAATTTCGTTAATTGATTTGATTTATTTTTAATTATTCGTTGCATAGATCCTGCTAAACGAACTTGTGAATCTTTTAACTTTACAAGTACCTCTGATAATACTGGAGTTGCCAATTCTGCTGCTGCAGTTGGAGTTGCTGCTCTAACATCTGCTGCTAAATCAGCTAATGTAGTGTCTGTTTCATGACCTACTGATGAAATAACAGGAATTTTACTGTTAGCAATTGCTCGAGCAACTTCTTCTTCATTAAATGGCCAGAGATCCTCAATAGATCCACCACCTCGACCAATAATAATTGTATCAAAATTTGCAAGTTTATTAACTTCTTTTAATCTCTTTACAAGTGAATCTTTCGCATATTCTCCTTGAACTTCAGCTGGAAATAAGACTAATTGTACAATAGGGTATCTCCTTCGAGTAGTTGTTATAATATCTCGTATTACAGCACCAGATGGACTAGTAATTACTGCAATTCTTTTAGGAAATTTAGCTAACTCTCTCTTTGGTTTGCTAAATAGTCCTTCTTGAGTTAGTTTTTCTTTTAATTGCTCATAAGCTTTATATAAAGCACCAACTCCATCCGGCTGCATCGTTTCAATATTGATTTGATATTTTCCAGTTTGCTCATAAACTTCAATTTTTCCAGTAACAAGAACTTTCATTCCCTCTTCAGGTTGAAATTTAATGCGTTTGAAATTTGATTGAAACATAACTGCTTCAATCTTTGCATTTTTATCTTTTAAGCTAAAATATTGATGACGAGGTCTTAAACGAAAGTTTGAAATTTCACCAATCAGATATACCTTATCTAGGTATGGATCATACGTAAACTTTTTACTAATATATTTTGTTAATGCGGTAACTGTCAAATATTGATCATGTTGCATCTATTTGATACTTCTTTCTGCAATTTGAATCGTCTGTTCCAATAACATTGTAATTGTCATAGGACCAACTCCACCAGGTACTGGGGAAAGATAAGCTACTTTACCATTTACAGAATCATAGTTAACATCCCCTACTAATTTACCTTCACTGTTTCGATTAGTTCCTACGTCAACTACAATTGCATTTTCATTAAAATAACTTTCATCAAAATATTCTGCTTTACCAATAGCTGTAATAACAACATCTGCATTTTTGGTCTTATTTACAAGATCTTGTGTATAACTATGAGTAACAGTCACTGTCGCATTGGCATTCATCATTAAAGCAATAAGTGGCATACCCACGATTTGACTTCTTCCTACAATAACAACATTTTTTCCAGTTAAATCAATATTATATTCTGAAATAAGTTTCATAATACCATGTGGTGTACATGGTATTAATTGAGCTTGATTCATAAATAATTTGCCAATATTCATTGGATGAAAACCATCTGCATCCTTTGCAGGATCAATAGCCTGCATTACATGTTGTTCATTAATAGTTTTAGGCAATGGTAGTTGAACCAATATTCCATGAATTTTTGGATCATTATTTAATTTCTTAATTAATTTAATTAACTCTTCTTCAGTTGTTGTTTCTGGAAGTAACTTATCAAATGTTTCCATTCCGACTTTTTCCGCTGCCTTTTTTTTATTTCTAATATATACTTTACTTGCAGGATCTTCCCCTACCAAAATCACTGCTAAACATGGTTTAATTCCATTCTTTTTTAAATTTTCAACCCTTTTTTTTAAATCTTCCCTTATTTTAATTGCTAGCTTTTTTCCATCTAGTTTCGTTGTCACAAAAATCATTCCTTAATTTAGTATCTTCTTCATTTTAGCATATCTCAATTAATTTTTTTATTTAAAAATTAATTATAAAATAAAGAGACTATGAATAAAATCACAGTCTCTTTACATAAAAACTTAAAAATTAAATAAAACAAATTTAGACAAAATTAGATAAAACGCCATTTATAAAACTACGTTCTTTTTCATCACTAAATTCCTTTGCTAATTGCAAAGCTTCATTTAAAGCAACTTTATTAGGTACATCTTGAACAAATTTAATTTCATATAAACCAAGACGTAAAATAATTAAATCTGTCTTATTTAAACGACTTAACGTCCATTTAGAATTAAGTTTACTTGAAATTAAATCATCTAATTGATTTTGTTGCTCCAATACACCATTTACAAGCATGAGTAAATATTCAGGTTGCTTTTTTACTTTATTTTCTTCCAAAAGTGAATCAACCACAAATTGTTTATCAGCATCTGGATTGCTATTAACTGCAAACAAAGTTTGAAATGCTAATTCTCTAATTTGATGTCTTGTAATACTCACTATTCTTCACCATCTTCTTCGGCAAAAGGATTATTTGGATCAATTGCTGATTCCTGTTTTTCAGGAACAATTCCTTGAACATGAACATCAACAATATCTAATTTTAACCCAGTCATAAAAAGTACTTGTTGTTTTACTTTTTCTTGAATCTCACAAGCAACTTTTGGTACTGAAACTCCATAATTTAATAGAGCGTAAACATCTACTTTTAATTCAGAATCCTTTTGATCTAATTTTACCCCTTTGCTTCGATCTTCTTTACCGAATAATTTTGATACACTATTGGCTAAAGAACCTCGCATTGAATAAACTCCATCAACTTGACTGGCCGCAATTCCAATAATGACTTCAACAACTTCCGGTGCAATCTTGATTTCTCCTAAACTAGGTTCTTGACTTGCTAAAATAATATTATTATCTTCAGTCATTATTAAGCCTCCTTTAATTATGCATAACTATGCACGTGAAATATATGTTCCATCTGCTGTATTAATAGTCAATGTTTCACCTTCATTAATAAAGAATGGAACTTGAACAACTAAACCAGTTTCCATTGTTGCTGGTTTACTACCACCTGATGATGTATCACCTTTAATATTTGGTTCAGTTTCAGCAACTACTAAATCAACAGTATTAGGTAATTCAACACCTAATGTTTCTGAACCAAACATTACAACTTTAACTAACATATTTTCTTTTAAATATTTAATTTCATCTTCGATTTGTGTTTTGTTTAATTCAAGTTGTTCATATGTATTTGTATCCATAAATACATAGTTGTCGCCATCTGCATATAAGTATTGCATTTCTTTACGATCGATTTGTGCTTGATTTACTTTTTCACCTGCACGGAAAGTCTTTTCTTGAACAGCACCTGTACGTAAATTTTTTAATTTAGAACGAACGAAGGCAGAACCCTTACCTGGTTTAACATGTTGAAATTCAACAACACGCCATAATTCGCCGTCTACCTCAATAGTTAATCCGTTTTTAAAATCATTTACAGAAATCATTTAATTATTCCTCCTAGGGTAATTTAAAAATTCCGTCTTATCCAAAAGAACTATACACAATATTTTCACGTGAATTTAAAGATTTGTCAAGCATATTATTACTAAAGCTCTATGAATTCAGTAGAAATTGGTGTTAAATTTTCATATCCATTTTCAGTAACTAAAATATCATTTTCAATTCTAATTCCACCTAAACCTGGAATATATACCCCAGGTTCAATTGTAATAATTTGTCCTGAAATCAATTCATCAAAACTATTCAAATTGGGAAGTTCATGAATTGATAACCCAATACCATGGCCAATTCCATGCGTAAAATATTGATCTAAATTATTGCTTTTTAATATTTTTTTTGCGCGTTCATAAAGCAAATTTGCTGGCAATCCACTACGAACTAATTTTGTTGTTTCATTTAGGGCATCTAAAACAACGTTGTATACTTTTTTAATTTCTTTATTTTGTTTTCCCAAACTAATTGTTCTAGTAATATCAAATGTATAATCGTTAACAAAATATCCAAAATCTAGCATTACTAAATCATTATGGTTAATTTTCCTATTTGAAATAGTACTATGTGGTAATACAGTATTACTTCCACTTGCAATAAGTGTATCAAATGAAGGTTTATCTGCACCATTTTTCTTTAAAAAATAATCCAAATCAATTGCTAAACTTCTTTCTGTTTGATAATCAATTTTATCAATAAAAAAGTCAAATGCTTTTTTAGCAATTAAATTTGCTTTTTTTATTTTTTGAATCTCATTATTTGATTTGATCGATCGCAATGACTCTATTAAATTTGAAATCGAAACAATATCTGAAGTAGCATTTTCATCTAAATAATCATACATGCTAAATTCGATAGAATCTTCAAATCCTACTGCAATCAAATGATCTTTTGAAATAATATCACATGTAGTCTTCAAATATTCATTAGAAATTATAGGTTGAATATCTTTGAGATTATTTAATTCAATTTTAAATCTTTGATCACTAATTAAATATACACTTTCAAAAGTTACTAATACAATCCCATCGTCACCAGTAAAATTTGTTAAGTATTTAATGTTTGTTTGGTTAGTAACTAAAAAGCCATCTAAAGAAAATTCTTTTAAATATTTTCTTAATTTATTAATTCTATTATTTATTTCCATTTTCCTCACAAAAAAGAGGTTGGGAACCAACCTCTTGATAAAATAAATTAATCTGCAACAGGGTATACAGATACTTGACGCTTGTCACGTCCTTTGCGTTCATAACGAACAACACCTTCAACTTTAGCAAATAATGTGTTGTCGCCACCCATACCAACATTTGTACCTGGATAAATGTGTGTACCACGTTGGCGGTAGATGATTGAACCGCCCTTAACAACTTGACCATCAGCACTCTTTGCGCCTAAACGCTTAGCCTTTGAGTCACGACCGTTAGCAGTTGAACCACCACCCTTTTTATGAGCGAAGAATTGTAAGTTCATTAACATAACCGTTGCACCTCCTTGATTATTTATTTTATTTCGATGTATTTATCATAACTATTTTCAATATCTAATAAGCCTAACTTAAAACTTTCAAGTAAAAGTTGAACTTTTGGATGTTGAATTTGGTCAATTGGAAGTTTAACATTTAAAAATCCAGATCCTTCATCCGATTCAATAACTGGATTTGAATCTGCCAACTTTTCCAAACTATTGACTGTATTAATTGCCAAAGCAGAAACAGCAGCACAAACAATATCATGTCCATATTCTCCTGATCCTGCATGACCTGATAATTTAAATCCGCTAATTTTATCTTGATAGTAGCTAATTTGTGCTTGAATCAAAACCTAACCAGCTTTCAATTATGCATTAATTTCGTCAATAACAACCTTTGTATATGGTTGACGATGACCTTGTTTTGTGTGTTGGTGTTTCTTAGGCTTGTACTTAAATGTAACAACTTTCTTAGCACGGCCTTGTTTTTCAACTGTACCTGTAACTGTTGCACCTTCAACTAATGGTGTACCGATTACAGTTTTTTCGCCACCAACTAATACAACTTCATCAAAAGTTACTTTGTCACCTGCTTTAACGTCTAATTTTTCAACGTAAATAGCTTGACCTTTTTCAACTTTTAATTGCTTGCCACCAGTTTTAATGATTGCGTACATCTTGTGCACCTCCTTAATTAATCCTTAGACTCGCCGTAATTTAGTGGCCTCCAAAAGAGACACTTAAACTTAAAACGTGCGGTTGCAGTTGTACTATGCACAAGTACAACAGTTGTATATTATCAGAAAATTTGTGTTTAGTCAAATATATATTAATGAAATTCATTGAAATTTTGAATTGACTTTTTTTCACAATAATAATATAATCATTATGTTGTTGATATGGTTCGGTAGCTCAGCTGGATAGAGCATCCGCCTTCTAAGCGGATTGTCGAGAGTTCGAATCTCTCCCGAATCATTCAATTTATCTAGAGCACAATATCAATCATGATATTGTGCTTTTTTTATAAAAAAAATTCAGTCTAAATAAATTAGACTGAATTAATTTTATTTCATAAACATTTTTTCGAAATGACTTTCAATTTGATTTTCATCAAAGTCCAAATCTATTAACCCAAGTTTTAAGAACATATGCCATGCATGTACTAAGCTTTGAGGTTGTCGTTTAAAATAACAACTATTAATCTGTTGCTGAATGCTTAAATAAACCATTGCAAGTGATTCACTTTTCCATTTTTGCCCAATTGCATTTAAATCTTCATCACTCATTAACATAATATATGTCCACTCTTTAAAATTTGCAATTGCAAAAAAATCTCTCATTGTCATGCAATAACTATCAAGTAATTCAGATTTTGATGCTTTATTTCGAATTTTATTAAATAAAGTAGCTAGACTTAAATTTACATTCACTACTAAATTACTATATTTTTCATCTAATGAATAACTCTTAGCTGGTAACATTTCAGAGTATTCACTGTGTCGAGCAATTGAAAACATTTGATTAAAATCCATGACTAAAACCTTCTCTTCATTAATAGTATCTTGGATCATTCTTTATTTCTAAACTATCTAAATTATTAAGGTACCAATCACGTAAGAAATCATACTTATTCAATATATCAAACCATGAAATTCTATTATCTGGGTCTTTAATTTGAATAATCCATTGATTATTTTCTGATGGTCCAATTGCCATTTCTATACCATGATTTAATTTTAATATTGCCTCATTTTGAGTACCTGTAACTAGCATATAATCAGCGTTCGAAGCAGAAATAAATAATTTATCAAGTGCCTTTTGTGGCATTTGAGCATCCATAATTGGATATTTAGCATAGTTTGATGGATCCAAAATATTGAAGTCTACATCAAACCCGTAATCCTCCTTCATAAACTTTCCAATTGCTAAAAGCTGTAATTCAAATTGTCTTAGTACCTCATGAGAAACTTCACTACGATATTTTTTAATTAATAAATCAGTTAAAGATTCACTATTGAATAATAAAAGATGTTTATTAAAATCAATAAAAAATAATGCTTCATTATTTTTACGTTCAACATAGTATGCACTACCATCAACATTTTCTTGAAATGTAAAGTAACCTAAACTATCAATTCCTGGAAATTGATGATAAAGTTCATCATTTTTTTCATTAGCTTGTAAAACAAGTTTTTCAGCTTGATGCAAACCTAATAAGCGGCTTAAAAATATTAAATAAAAATCCTGCTTGCTATATTGTTGTGGATATATCAAATAAGCTGAATCTAGCTGATATGTAGAAAGTTGTTGGATTGAAGTCAATAATGTATCTGGATTTTTAGTTGTAATTAATTCATTTAAAATTTCTGTAAAATGAATACCATTATCTAAGTTTTTCTTTAGTTGATCACGATATGCTAACAATCTACCTGTTGTACTTAATGAACGCACATCCTTAGTTTGCATTTTTTCTTGACCATTTGGAAGAAATGTAATTGTTTTTAATTTATTTTGTTCATCCATTGAATCTCACCTATTCTTTTGATGCAATCAAATTAGCTATATAATCACGATATAATGTTTCGTTTTTGGCTTCAAAGTTTTCAAAAGTTCCAAATTTAGATACAATACTTTGCTTTTCATAACCAATCAATGTATCTTCCTTAGATAAAGCTAAAATAGTTTCTTCATTATCTCTAATTGTTCGATATGCACTATTTGCTTTTTCATCTAATTCTGTAAGATGACTTAACTTATCTATCAATCTTTGTTTAGATTCTTTTTGCTTTGAACTTTCCCATGGCATAACTTTTTCTTGTGTAATTTCTTTAATTTGTGCACGCAACTCTTCTTTTTGTTGATCGCGTTCGTCTTGTGAATCAATTAAATTTTGCAATTGTTCATTTTCCTTTGATAGCCGTTCAATTGCATCACTATTCAATCTCTTATTTTCAAATTCAAGTTCAAATGCTTTAGATAATTTATCATACTCATTTTTGTCAAAATAAAATTTAACATTTAACACATCAAAAGTTCCAAATAATCTTCTGCCCCACCAATTTCCAAAATAAAATTGAAAGTTTCCTGGAACAGTTTCTTCAAAATAGAAAAATGGATATGTTTCATTTAAATAATCAATTAATTTTTTACTTAAAAAATCACTGATTTGTGGTTTAATATCCTCAACTAATTTTTCATTTCCAAAATTGTTAATACTTTCATGTGCTTGTAAAATTTCTTCTGCATAACGCTGAGCATCAATTAATTCGTAAACATGACGATCATCTTGTTTTTTTACAGCATCATCAAGTGTTTGTAAATACTGGATTTTTCCAGTTACTGCCTGCGTTAATGTTTCTGTTGCTTTATCATGATCTGATAAAGTAAATTGATTATCATTTGTCATAAGAATCTCCTCTTATTACCTAAAATAAAAACATTGCTTTAATTCTATTTTGACAAAAAAAGTCATTAAAAGCAATGTTTCACTATTAATTTATTTGATTAAACTGAATTAACGTACAACGTATTGTCGTTGATAATCTTCTACACCAGCAAATACAAATTTAGCTGGATCTGAACTAATATCTAATTTACGTGTTTTTTCATCTTTAATTCTTGAATTATAAATTTTTTCATATTCATCAACAGTGAGTCGTTTCCGAGCATCCAAAGTTTTTTGGAAGGCTTGATGTTCAATGTATTTATCAAAACCTGGTCGTAGTAATCCAGAATAGAATTCGCCTTGTGCACCAGAACCATAACTATACATTCCGATTCTCATCCCTGGTTTTAAATCTGTTGCATTTTCTAATAATGATAAGAAACCTAGATAAAGTGAACCTGTGTATAAGTTACCAATTTGATTACTATAACGACGTACATTTTCAAATTCTCTTGTTAATTTAGTTGCTACCTCTGCATCTGCATTTTCTATTGCTATTTTTAAAGCTTTAAATCCTTCTTTTGTATATGGCAAATGGAAACACATTGCATCAAATTTAGAAATATCAAAACCTGTCTTAGCTTGATATTCTTCAAAAACATGTTTAAAGAAATCAAGATAAACATTTGTTGAATACTTGCCATCTACTAAAGCTTCATCATGTGTAAGTGGACGCCAAAAGTCCATGACATCATCAGCCCAGTATGTTCCATCGTCTTGTACAGATAAAATACGTGGATTGCGACTAATTAACATTGCAACCGCACCACCACCTTGAGTTACTTCGCCTTTTGTACCAAGACCATAACGTGCATTATCTGCTCCAATAACTAAAACTTTAGAATCTGGATTCATTGCAATATGACCATGTGCAAAGTGAATTGCTGCCGTTGCTGCGTAACATGCTTGCTTGAGTTCTACTACTCTTACCTGTTTTTTAAATCCTAATAATCGTTGAATATATACAGCGCCTGATTTAGAATTATCTATTCCAGATTCAGTAGCAAATAAAATCATGTCGATTTGTTCTTTATCTTCTTCTGTTAAAATTTTATCTGCAGCATTTGCGGCCATTGATACTACATCTTGTGTAGGAGGAATGACAGCCATTTTACTTTGACCGATTCCGATTAAATATTTATTTGGGTCAACATTTCTAGCCTCGGCTAGATCTTTCATGTCTAAATATAAATGTGGAGTAAAAAAACCAATTTTATCAATACCAATATTCATCAAAATCCCTCCAAAAAAATACTAGAATAAATTTTAACATAATCAATTATAAAATGAAAAAGAAAACCTGCAATAAAATCCAAATATGATAGAATATAATTAAATCCAAGAAAGAAAGTGTTTTCATGAAATGTATTAAAATGGAAGTGTATGGTTTAGTTCAAGGTGTAGGATTCAGATTTTCAACAAAACAATTAGCTGATTCATTAGGTATCAAAGGTATTGTAATGAATCGCAATGATGGCTCTGTTTATATTGAAGCGGAGGGTACTCCTTTACTTCTGCAAGAGTTTATCGATAAAGTAAAACTCTCTCCATCTCCAAGTGGACATGTTGATCATTATATTATTAAAGAAATTCCGCAAAAAAATTACTCTGATTTTTCAATTGTTTATGAATAAACTTTTTAGTAAATATTGAAATTCCTTTCTTTTTTGCTTATTATAAAATTTGTATTACTCAAAATGAAAGGAATTTAAAATTGAAAAAGAAAAAAGTTGGTATCCTTGCCATCTCATTCTTAACAATTACTTTGTTCTTAGGTGGATGTGTTCAACGAACAAGTTCAGGTAAGCCATATGGCATCGTTTACGATTGGTTAGCTGTTCCGACACAACATTTATTAACTTGGATTGCAAACTTGCTGAATGGTAGTTATGGTTGGGCTATTGTATTTATTACAATTGTTGTACGCTTATTATTAATGCCTTTAATGCTAGGGCAAATGAAGAAATCAACAATACAACAAGAAAAAATTGCTGCTATTCAACCACAATTAATGGAGATTCAAAAGCAGGCACAGAATGCTCAAAGCCAAGAAGAGCAAATGGCATTAAGTCAAGAAATGATGGCTTTATACCGTGAAAACGAAATTTCAATGACAGGTGGTATTGGATGTCTTCCTTTAATTATTCAAATGCCAATCTTCGCTGCTTTATATGCTGCTATTCAATATTCTCCAGATTTAGCACATTCCTCTTTCTTTGGAATTAATTTAGCAGGTCGAAGTTTCACATTCGTTGCATTGACTTTTCTTATTTATGCACTCCAAGGATGGTTAGCTACTCGAGGAATGCCAGATAGTCAAATGAATAAAATGACAACTGGAATGATGATGATTTATACTCCTGTAATGTTTGCTTTCATGACATGGATTGCACCTGCAGGATTAGGTTTATATTTCTTTGCTGGAGGAATAATTGCCTGTTTCCAAACATTATTAGTAAATGGAATGCGTCCGAAAATTAAAGCAGAAATTGCAAAAGAAATGGCTCAAAAAACTAAAAATAAACCTAAAAAGGTTAAGCCAATAAAAAAACAAATTCATGAAGCTCAAGAAAAAGCTGCACAAATCCATGAAAATAACCGCCAACGAAATGCTGGCAAACAAAATCATAAAAAATAAAAAAATGGAATTTATAGTTAAAACTATAAATTCCATTTTTTTATTCTGGATTTACTAATGGTAATTGAACCCTAAACACAGAGCCTTGATTTTCAACACTTTCTACACTAATTTTTCCATGATACCCCTCTACTAAACGATGTGCAATTGAAAGTCCTAATCCATTACCACCTTTGTTACGACTACGTGCTTTATCAACTCGATAAAAACGATCAAAAATTTTTTTAATATTTTCTTGTGAGATTCCTTCACCAAAATCCTGTACTACAAATTCTACATATCGTGTATTTTTAGACATTGTTAAGTGAATTTCTTTTCGATCAGTTGAATATTTAACCGCATTATCAAGTAAAATGATTAAAATTTGTTCCAAATGATTTCGATATATTTTTACTAATGTTTTATTTTTTAAATCATTATCCAAAATAATTTGAAAATCAGGATGAATCATTTGAAAATCGTTATATACTTGTAACCCAACTTCTCTAGCATCTGAAGTTTCACTGCCATACTGTACCTCCACTTGGTCTGCTCTAGACAGATCAAGCATTTCTTGTACAAGATTTTTCATTCGATCTATTTCCTGTAGTGATGCCTGAATTGATTCTTCTAAAACTTTAGGATCATCCTTTCCCCAACGTTTAAGTAAATCTAGATGTCCTTGAATAATTGCAACAGGTGTTCTTAATTCATGTGAAACATCTCCTACAAACTGTTGCTGTTGTTCTATATATCTTTGCATCCTATCTAACATATTATTAAATAAATTACTAAGTTGCGCCAATTCATCGTCTTTAGAAATTACTGGAACTCTTACTTCTGACAATGCTTTAGCTTCATCATCACTATTATTAATTTCATCAATTGTTTCGTTTAATAAATCTACTGGTTGTAAAAAAATTGAAGCAAGCCAGTAACTCATCAAAGAGATTGCAAAGCAAACAGTAATTCCTATAATAATAAATAAATAAACTAGTTTCTTTCTTGTTTGATCATATTGAATTAGTTTATCAGAAATTTGAATATATCCAATTTTTTCATTAGTTTTTTTTGAATAAATCGGTTTTCGAATCAAAAGTACTGTATGTTTATCACTTTTTACTTTATTTTCTTCTGTACTTCTTACTTTTTTAAAAGTAAGAACTTCCTTGCTTGTTGAGTATAGTTGATTTCCACTATTATTATAAATACTTACAATTAAATTTTTATGTGCCGCAGACTGAATAAATGAATCATTGTACGGTGTATTTAAAGAATCATTGTTTTTGGGGGAATAACTAATATTAAAACTCTGTTGGATGTTATTTTTATCTAACGGTTGATCATATCCAGTGAGCTTTTTTTCAGTTGCTTGGAGCGCATCTCTAGAATAGCTTTGTTCTTGTTTAAATAAGATATTTGAAAAACATTGAAATAATAAGATAGCAAATATGCCAAAGATAATTGTTACCCCAATCGCTGTTCCAAGCGCCCACTTTAGTTTTAATGAAACTGATTTTTTCTCTTGATTTGCTTGGATACTATCAACGTCTATGATTTCTTTTGTCATTACGACCGCATCACATAACCTGTTCCACGAACAGTTTGAATATAACTATCTTCACCAGGACGATCAATCTTATTTCTAAGATATCGAATATAAACATCTACAACATTTGTTTCAATTTTACTTTCATATCCCCATACTTTTTTCAATAACTCTTCTCTAGCTAATACAACATTAATATTTTCCATTAATGTTAATAATAATTCATACTCACGTTTTGTTAATTCAATGACTTCATCGTCACGTCGAACAACGCGGTTTTCTTTCTCAATTGTTAAATCTTTATATTTAACGGTTGTAGCTTTATTAGAATTTCCTTCGCTTTCAAGATCAACTCGACGGAGTACAGCTCTTAGGCGTGCTAAAAGTTCTTCAATTGCAAATGGTTTAATTATATAGTCATCTGCTCCGTGGTCAAGTCCAGAAACTCTATCAATTACTGAATCCCGTGCCGTCATCATAATAATAGGTGTAGTTTTAACTTGACGAATTCGACGACATACTTCTAATCCATTCAATCCTGGAAGCATCAAATCTAATAAGATTGCATCCCAATCATTATCAAGTGCTAATTCTAAAGCTTCTCTTCCATCATAAACAACCTGTGTTTCATATCCTTCATGCTTTAATTCTAATTCTACAAATCTTGCTAAATTTTCTTCATCTTCAACAATTAAAATTTTGTTCAACGCATTCACTCTCCTATTCTTCATAATTAAAAACGTCGCCCCCTAATTTATACTTTAATGGTTTAAATTAAAAGACGGCGTTTTATTGTTTTGTGTTAATACTTACTCTTCTGGATACCATTCATAATGGAAATTACCTTTTCTATCTGTTCGTTCATAAGTATGGGCGCCAAAATAATCTCGCTGTGCTTGAATTAAATTAGCAGGTAATGTTTGTGAACGATATTGATCATAGTATGTGACTGCAGCAGTAAAACATGGACATGGAATACCTGTTTTAACAGCCAATGCAACAATATTACGAACATCTTCCTGATAATTCATTACAATTTCCTTAAAGTAATCATCTAGTAATAAGTTATTTAATTTAGGATCCTTTTGATATGCATCCGTAATCTTTTGCAAGAATTGAGCTCGAATAATGCACCCTGCACGCCAAATTTTGGCTAATTCACCTAAATCAATATTCCAATCGTAATTATCCGATGCAACTTTAATTTGTTCAAATCCTTGGGCATAGCTCATAATTTTACTGAAATATAAAGCCTTTCGAATTTGCTCAATAATTTCTTTTTTATCTAACTCACCAATTTCTACATCTGGAGCAGGTAATACTTTACTTGCTTCAACACGTTCATCTTTCATAGCAGAAATATAACGTGCATAAACAGCTTCAGTAATAAGTGTTTGAGGCATTCCTAAATCTAATGCACTTTGAGAACTCCATTTCCCTGTACCCTTGTTTCCTGCACGATCTAAGATAACATCAATAATATCTTTGCCTGTGTCTAAATCATCTTTTTTAGTTAGAATTTCCGCAGTGATATCAATTAAGTAACTACTTAACTCTGTTGAACGCCAATTATTAAATACTTCAGCAATTTCGGCGTTTGACATTTTTAAAATGCGTTTCATTAAATCATAACTTTCAACGATAAGTTCCATATCACCATATTCAATTCCGTTATGAACCATTTTAACATAGTGTCCTGCACCATTTGGACCCACATAAGTTACACATGGTTCACCATCTTCAGGAGCTTTTGCAGCAATTTGTTTTAAAATTGGAGCAACTAAATCATATGCTTCTTTTTGACCTCCTGGCATCAAAGATGGTCCATTCAATGCACCTTTTTGACCGCCAGATGTTCCCATTCCAATAAAATTGATGCCGGAATTTTCTAATTCTTTATTACGACGCATTGTATCTTTAAAGAATGTATTACCGCCATCAATTAAAACATCACCTTTTTCTAAATAAGGTAATACATTTTGAATTGTTGAATCTGTAGGCGCTCCAGCCTTCACCATCATTAAAATTCTTCTTGGCTTTTGAATTGATTTTACAAAATCTTCCATTTCAAAACTTGGAATAAAGTTCTTATCACCATGGTCAGCCATAACCTTCTTAGTATATGAATTATCCCAATCATAAATTGCAACGTCATATCCTTGACGTTCAATATTTAATGCTAAGTTTTTCCCCATTACAGCCATTCCAATTACACCGAATTGCGCTTTTTTCATTTTTATTCCTCCTGCTACATTCTTTAAGATTTATTTTAGCAAAAATAAAATTCTTAGAAAAGGCTTATTTACTATTTGTCATCACAATTTCAGGTTTACCTGTACCTTTTACAGTTTCACCTGTTATTATTACTTTACTTATTTGGTCATTACTTGGAGTTTCATACATAACATCCATCATTGTATGTTCAATAATTGATCGTAATCCACGAGCACCTGTATTTCTTTGAATTGCAGTTTTTGCCATTTCATTTAATGCATCTTCCGTAAATTGAAGATCCACATTATCTAGAGACATTAATTTCTTGTATTGTTTAACCAATGCATTCTTTGGTTCTGTTAAAATTCTTACCAAATCATGTTCATCTAATTTCTCTAAGGAAGTAAGAATTGGCAAACGACCAATAAATTCTGGAATCAAACCAAATTTCATCAAATCTTCAGGAATAATTTGCTGCATAATACTTTTTTCATTTATGTCATTTTTCATTATTGAACTTATTCCAAAACCAATTGTTTTATCACCTAATCGATGTTTTACGATCGTTTCAATTCCATCAAATGCTCCACCTACAATAAACAAAATATTTTTTGTATCTATTTGTAGCATTTCTTGTTGAGGATGTTTACGACCACCTTGAGGAGGTACATTAGCAATTGTTCCTTCAAGAATTTTTAGAAGTGCTTGTTGCACCCCTTCTCCTGAAACATCTCGTGTAATTGACACATTTTCAGATTTTTTTGCAATTTTATCTATTTCATCAATATAGATAATCCCATGTTCTGCACGTTCAATATCATAGTTCGCATTTTGAATTAATTTAAGTAAAATATTTTCTACATCTTCACCGACATATCCTGCTTCAGTTAATGTAGTTGCATCAGCAATTGCAAAAGGTACATTTAAAATTCTTGCTAAACTTTGTGCAAGATATGTTTTCCCGGATCCGGTTGGACCAACCAAACAAATATTACTCTTTTGCAATTCAGTATCATCATCATCAGATGATAGTGATGAATTAATTCTTTTATAGTGATTGTATACAGCTACAGCTAAAATCTTTTTAGCTTCGCTTTGCCCAATAACATATTGATCCAAAGTTTTAACTATTTCTTTAGGTGTTGGAATTTTCGAAAAACTATTAGTCATTTGTGCCTGCTTTTCTTGTTTAATAATAGATTCTGCCACTCCAACACATTCATCACAGATATAAACGCCAGGCCCAGAAATCATACTGCCAACTTGTGCTTCTGATTTTCCACAAAATGAACATCTGATTTCATCTTGATTATCTGTATTTTCATGCATAACTAATTTCACCTTCACCTATTAAAAATCGATACCTTTATCTTACCAAATTTTAATAATTTATTCTATTTTCTGGCTTTATTTTTATAAAAAAGATTTGAAATATTTTATTATATAGCATAAAAAAAGCTATGATGAATATTCACCATAGCTTTTATATTAATGTTTATTTATTGTTTTTTCCATCCATTTTATCTTTAATTGGATAAGTTAGACTAAGTAAACTTGGAATAATTGTTGGAATAGCAAATACTAGAATTGTTAACCCAATAATTACAACTAACGCAACTTGAATTAAAGTTAATACTCCAGATGGCATCAAAGCAGCAAATGTACCACTTAAAATCAAAGCTGCCGAAACAACAACTGCTCCAATTTCAGTAGCTGCTTTAACTATTCTAACACCTGGTGTTGCTAACATTGAATCATATTCTTGATATTTCATCATTAAGAAAATACTATAATCTACTCCTAAGGCAATTAACATAATAAAACTAAAGAATGGTGTATTCCATGTTAACATGCTTTGTCCTAGGAATGCTTTACTAATTAAATGTGTAATATCTAATGACATAATATATGTTAATAACAATGTACCTAGAATATAAAACGGCTGCAAGATAGAACGTGTAATAAACATTAATGCAAGTAAAATTCCACTTAACATAATTATAGCTGTCCTAATGAAATCTTTAGATGCAATGTTTTTTGTATCATTGATATATGATGTTTGACCGCCAAGTGCAACTGTTGCTCCAGATAAAGAAGTACCCTTAATTGATTTATTCACTAAACTGTGAATATTATCAACTGTATTCATTGCACTTAATGAACTAGGATTTTCATCTAAAATAATTGTAAATTTAACTGCATGGTCATTTTCTGATAGATATGCATCTTCTGCTTTTTGATATTCTTTACTATTAAGTACGTCTTTTGGTACATAGTAAGAATCAGCTGCAGCGGAATTCTTTAATCCTTTAAGATAGCTATTAGCATCTCCTAATCCATCATTAATCTTGTCAGCACCATTACTTGCTGTTGAAAGTCCATTTTCTAATTTACCAACTTGACCAGCTAATCCATTAATTTGGCTATACATTTGACCTAATCCATTTGTCAAGGTTCCTTGGTTTTGTGCCAATAATGATGCGCCTGAAGCAATTTGATTAGCTCCAGATTGTAATGCTGGTGTATTTGCTGCTAGTTGATTTGTTCCACTATTCAATGCAGAAATAGCATTCAACATTGTAGGCATTTGGCTTCTCATCGAACCAATTCCACCTGTTAATTGATTTGAACCATTTGCTAATTGTGAAATTGCGCTTGTTAATGTTGGCACTTGTGAACTTAATTGTCCTAATCCACCATTTAATGCATTTACGCCATTATTAATTTGTGTTGCTCCATCAGCAGCTTGTGATACAAGCTGTTGCATTTGTCCAGTTGCAGAGCTTAATTGATTTAATCCATCTGAAACTTTACGTGATCCATCAACTAATCCTTGTTGTCCTAATGCATCATTTATTTGTTTCAAACCATTTACAGCATTGTTTAACTTATCTAATGCTTCTAATGAACTATTATTTGCTTGTGTTTGTTTTGTAGCAAGTGTCTTAAGATTACTCATTTGATCACTTAATGATTTCAATTCATTTAATTGTGAAGATAAATCATTGCCACTTGAAGAAACATTTTGCATATCATTTTGTAAGTTTTGTGCATTTGTAGTTGCATTTTCAATGCTACCATTCAAACTACTCATCATATCAGCTTGTTTTTTTGATATTTGTTCTGATGTATTCTGCAAAGTTTTTCTTAATGCACTTTCCTGAGCATCAGTTAATTTTTGTCCACCATTTGAATTTACTGAATCAACAATATTATTAATATCTTGTTCAGATAATCCCTGAGTTGAATTTGCAGATGAAGCTGCGTTCTTTAGATCATTAAGCGAATTTTCTAAATTACTTGCATCTGTTTTAGCCTTATCGCTATTTGAAGATAAAACCTGTGCAGATTTTTGAATATTACTTAAATCAGGCGTTGACATATTATTTAGATTTTCCAACTGTTGATTTAATGCATTCAATCCATCTTTCAATTCATTAATTTTTGATGTATCAAAATTTTGACCTGCAAGTTGATTTTGCATTTGGCTTAATCCATCCGCAATTTGGTTAGCTCCACTTTGTAATTGTGAAACACTAGAATTCAATTGGTTCATTTGCCCACTATTTTTAACTTCGTTTAATTTTTGAGCTAATTGATTTGAACCATCTGCTAGTTTTTGTCCACCATTTGTTAGTGAACCAATGCCAGAGCTTAATGAACCTGTTTTACTATTTAATGTATTCAATCCATTACTTAAAGTATTAGCACCATTATAAAGTGTATTTACACCATCTTTTAATCCACCTGTTGAACTAGCAAGTTGATTCATACCATTGTTTAACGTATATACTCCATTTGCATAAGTCAACATGCCGCTATCTAAAGCACTAGCACCGTTTGAAAGTGTATTTGCACCAGATTGAAGTTGTTTACTTCCATCATAAAGTTGTTTTGCACCATCAACACCTGATTGGACATTTGCATTTTTTAACTGATCATTTGCATCATTTAAACCATCACTAATTTGAGTTAACCCTTTACGAGCATCTTTTGTTCCATCTGTAACAGTTTTTAATTGATCATTTACGTAAAGTTCTTTTAACTTCGATCCACCAGGTTCTGTAACAGTTGCAACTGTTTTAACACCTTTAACGGCTCTAATTTGTTGAGCTAAGTCATCAATTTCTTTAAGGTCTTTTTCATTGTTCAAAGGATGATCAGTTTCAATATACAATGTTGTAGGTTCTGCAGTTCCCTTTGAGAAGTGTTTCTCGACAACCTTAAAACCTTGTTTAGCAGGCACTGAATCATTCAATTCTACTAAAGTATCATAATTTAATGGATTACCCTTTGAAAAGAAAAATGGTAATGTACATAACAGCGTTACTAATAATCCAATAAATGGCATTTTAACCATTGTTTTTGAAATGTTATGCCACATTTTATTTGACGAAGATCCATTAAATCTTTTACTTGGCCAAAATATATGCTTTCCAAGTAAGGCCATAAAAAATGGATTCAATGTAAGTAATGCTAATAATAAAATCGCAACTGCAACTGCAACACCTACTGCAGAACGATAAATACTGAATTTAGCAAGTCCTAATGTAGAAAAACCAATTAATACAGAAGAACCACTAAAGAGAATTGTTTTACCAGCAATTTTCAACGAATTTCGTGTAGCCTGCAGCGGCGTCAGTCCTTTACTTAATTCTTCTTTAAATTGATCAAACATTAAAATATTATAGTCAGTCCCAATACCAAATAGAACAACAACCATAAACACTTGTGTGAAGTTTGATAATGGGAAGTTATATCGACTTGCAAGATTCATTACTAAACTTAAAGAAATCAACATTGAAATTCCTACAGATAATAATGAAAAAATTGGTGTTAAAGGCGAGCGGAAAATAAATGCTAATACAATAAAAATAAAAACAATTGTAATCGCTTCTGTCTTCTTAATTCCTTGCTGAGTTTCATTAATGAAGTCATCATTTAATATATCGCTACCTGTAACATAAGTCTTTACTCCCGGTGTTTTTGCCCCTTTTGTAATTAACTCACGTGTTTTTGACACTGTGATTTTTTTATCAACATTTAATTGTAAAATTTCTGTTGTTTTATCTTTTGAAATCAACTGCTCTTTTGTATATTTATTTTCGTTTGGAGCAGTCATTGATTTAATATGATACTTTTTCTTCTGCTTATTTAATGAGTTGATTGTATCATCAATATTTTCTTTTTGTGATTTAGTAAGTTTTTTATCACCGTTATTAAATACCACAACAACTTGTCGTGTATTACTTTCATGTCTTCCCCAATGATTTTGAATAGTATCAGCAACTTGACTTGTTGCTGAACTAGGTAATGTGATTTGCCCTTTCTCTCGAACCAATTTATTTATGTTCGGTAAGGCAATCAATGAAACCACCAATAGTGCAAACCATATAATTGCTTGTACTATATAACGTTTCTTGGAAGATTTATTTTCTTCCATTATGATTCCCTCTTTCTAATTTAAAATTAAATAGACACTGTGTTGCTTTCACTTTAATATAATATATCGTATTTTTTATTTGAAAACAATCATCAATTTATTTAATTATGTTGATTCTAATATAAATTTATGTTTAATTAAATTTGTATTTTACTTTAAATCGTTTGATAATATATTACTGAATAATACTATAAGGAGTAAAAAAATGGCTATTCATAAAAAAATCGTTACTACAGATAAAAAAATTAAAGCTGCATTTATTAATTTAGTAAATGAAAAGGGATTAAATCATGTTACGGTAAAGGATATTACTGAAACTGCAAATATAAATCGTAGTACATTTTATAAACATTTCATTGATAAACCTGATTTAATAAATCATTATGAACAGCAATTTCTAAATCATGTTAATCACTCATTAAATTTTGACAAATTAGAAAATACATTAAAAGAACATTCTAGAGAAGAAATTCAATTACGCTTATATTCAACCATTAATCAAATAATAGAATATATTTATGCTGATTTTGAATTGGCAAAGGCTTTAATTGGTCCAAATGGCGATCCATATTTTGAAGTAAAGATAAAGCGCATGTTAGACGACATTTTAAATCTTGATTTAGATTATATTAAAGGAAATCATATGTTAAATAAATATATTCCCGATGATTATGCACATGAAATTGTGGTTTCAGAATTATTAAATATCATTAAACTTTGGTTATCTAAAACTAATCCTGAATCCCCACAAAAAATCGCTGAAATTATTATTAGGACACGATATCTAAGTCCTCATGATATTTTAGGTGTTAGTGAAATTGATGATAATTCATTTCAAAAATAAAAAAAAGCCATGTCATTGACATGGCTTTTTTTAAGAATTATTTACTTTCTTTTTTCTTTGTTTTTGATACAGGTTTTGCTGAATCAGTCATTTCATCAACAACTTTACGCATTGCAATATCATGTTTTAACATATCTGTTGATAAAGCAGCACGAACAGCTTTTTCATCCATACCATATTGCTTAGCTAAATCTTTGATTTCGTCGTTGATTTCATCATCTGTAACTTCAGGGTTTTCCTTATTTACAATAGCTTCAAGAACAAGGTTAGTCTTTACTCGTTCTTCAGAACCTTCACGGAATTGCTTACGTAAATCTTCTTCTGAAGTACCTGTTAACTTAAAGTACATTTGTGGATCGATTCCTTGTTGTTGCATACCACCGAAGTATTGATCCATTTGACGTTGTACGTCATCTTCAATCATAACTTCTGGGATGTCACCAATTGTAGCATTTTCTACTGCTTCTGAAATTGCTTCTTCTTGAATTGCATTCTTGGCAGCAGCTTCTTTTTGTTCTTTAATTTGTTCTTTGATCTTTGCTTTTAATTCAGTCAATGTATCAACATCATCATCAATATCTTTAGCAAAATCATCATCTAATTCTGGAAGTTCTTTTTGTTTAACTTCGTGAATCTTAACATCAAAAATAGCATCTTTGCCAGCTAATTCTTTTGCTTGGTAATCTTCTGGGAATGTTACCTTAACTTCAACGTCATCATCTGCTTTGTGACCAATTAATTGATCTTCAAAGCCAGGAATGAATGTATTTGAGCCTAATTCTAATGAATAGTTTTGTGACTTGCCACCATCAAAAGCTTTACCATCAACTTTACCTTCAAAGTCAATTACAACTGTATCGCCTTTTTCAGCAGGTTCGTCTTCTTTTAAAACTAATTCAGCTTGTTGTTGACGACGACGTTCTAATTCTGCATCAACTTCTTTTGCAGTTACACGTGTAGAGTGTTTTTCAACTTCAAGTCCTTTATATTCACCTAATTTAACTTCAGGTTCAACAGTAACCATAGCTGATAAAACCCATTCTGAACCCTTTTCCATTGATTCAACATTAATTTCAGGTTGACCAACTGGCTTAATTTTTGATTCAGATACAGCATTTGCATATGCTTCAGGTAATAAAGCATTTAAAGCATCTTGATATAATGCTTCTTCGCCATACATTTTGTTAAATATTTGGCGAGGAACCTTTCCTTTACGGAAACCTGGAACATTCAATGATTTTTTCACTTTGTTAAAAGCAATGTCCAAGCCTTCCTTAATTTTATCTGGTTGGATTTTGAAGGTTAATTTACCGTTATTTTTGCCTTCTTCTTTTTCCCACTTAACAGACATTTTATTCCCTCCGAACTATTAATTTTATACAATAAATAGCATCTGTATATTAATTAAGTTTACCTTACAAATCGTTAAAAGTAAATGAATTCTAATAAATTTTGATAATTTAATAAAAAAAGAGCTTAAGTTAAACTTAAGCTCTTTAATATACAATTATTTGAATTAGTCAAGGATGTCTGAAACAACACCGGCACCAACTGTACGTCCACCTTCACGAACTGTGAATTTAAGACCTTTTTCAATAGCAACTGGTGCAATTAATTCTACTGTAAATGTAACGTTATCACCAGGCATAACCATTTCTACACCTTCTGGTAATTCGATAACACCTGTAACGTCAGTTGTGTGGAAGTAGAATTGAGGACGGTAGTTTGAGAAGAATGGTGTGTGACGTCCACCTTCTTCTTTAGTTAAGACATAAACTTCACCCTTGAACTTCTTGTGAGTTTGGATTGAACCTGGCTTAGCTAAAACTTGTCCACGTTCTACTTGATCACGGTTTACACCACGAAGTAAAGCACCGATGTTATCTCCAGCTTCACCTTGGTCAAGTGTCTTACGGAACATTTCTACACCTGTAATTGTTGTCTTAAGAACTTCATCCTTCAAACCAACAATTTCAACTTCGTCACCAACTGAAACTGTACCACGGTCAACACGACCTGAAGCAACAGTACCACGACCTGTGATTGTAAATACATCTTCAACAGGCATTAAGAATGGCTTATCTGTTGGACGTTCTGGTGTTGGAATGTATTCGTCGATTGTATCCATTAATTTCATGATTTGAGCTTCTGCATCTTTGTCGCCTTCCAATGCCTTCAAAGCTGAACCACGAATTACAGGAATATCGTCACCAGGGAAGTCGTATTCACTTAATAAGTCACGAACTTCCATTTCAACTAAGTCTAATAATTCATCATCATCAACTAAGTCAGTCTTGTTTAAGAATACAACAATGTACTTAACACCAACTTGACGAGCAAGTAAGATGTGTTCACGTGTTTGTGGCATAGGACCATCTGTTGCAGCAACAACTAAGATAGCACCATCCATTTGAGCAGCACCAGTGATCATGTTCTTAACATAGTCAGCGTGGCCTGGAGCGTCGATGTGAGCATAGTGACGCTTTTCTGTTTCATATTCAACGTGAGCAGTATTGATTGTAATACCACGTTCACGTTCTTCTGGAGCAGCATCGATTGAAGCGTAGTCTTCAGCTTGTGCTAAACCTTTTTCAGCTAAAACTTTTGTGATAGCTGCTGTTAAAGTTGTTTTACCGTGGTCAACGTGGCCGATTGTACCAATGTTAACGTGTGGCTTTGTTCTTTCGTAATGTTCTTTTGCCATTAATACGAACCTCCTGTGTTTTTCCAAAGATATCCACAAAAATGTTTGTTGATAATCCTTGGTTTGTATTATACTACTTCTTTTAAATAAAACCAAGTAATAAAATGATTTTGTTCTAAAAGAAGAATCCTTGATTCATTATATAAGTGTCCTTGAAGTTTGTAAATAAAAAAACAATTAAATTTTAAAATCGTTAATT
>CALVCU010000015.1 GCA_944326135.1 uncultured Ligilactobacillus sp.
GTGGAATCAATGTAAGGATACTAATAAATAATGAAATCCATCCCTGTGTATATGAAACGGTTCCAGTTGCTATTCTTACAGGCATAATACTTTGGCTAGCAAATGGAATATAGGAAAATATTTTGATGAATTCAATATTTGGTTGTAATGAAGCAATTAATCCAATTGTATAAGGAATCAATATTAATGAAGCAACTGAACTGGTTGCTTGAGAAATATCTTCAATTCTTGAAACAAAAGAAGCAATAATGGCTGCAAGTAAAATATATAAAAATACAGCAACAATCATAAACAGTGCTGATAAGACAATATATTTTATTGAAACTCCTTTTAAGAAATCTAAATTAATCAATGATTTTTGATGAAACATAGGTAAGATAATATTGGTGATTCCGACTAATAATACATATATCATTACTTGAAACATTAATAAAAATAGAACGCCAAGTATTTTTCCAGCAAAATAGCTATTAGTTGATGTTGATGATAAAACACTTTCAATTAAATGATTTCCTTTTTCGCTTCCAATTTCTGAACCTGTAATACTAATGTAACTGGTTAAAATAAGAAATCCACCAATTACGATAAATTGACTGATTTGTTGCATTTTTTGAAAATGTTTGGACTTCGTCTGATGATGATTAGTTGATGAAGTTTGAATTTTAACCGGGGAAATAATTTCTTGTATTTGACTTAATGAGAGTCCCATTTTTGTAGCTAAATTTTGAGTTTTAACTGAATATAAAAGTTGCTCAAGTTTTTTAATAGATGAATCTGACATATTTTGTTTTTTATAAAAGTATTTAATGTTATTTAGATTATGGCTTTTAACGTATAAAATGCCATCTAAATTGCCATCATTTAAATAAAGTTTAGCTTGGCTTAATGAGTTAAGAGAGGAGTCAGTAAAATTAATATGACATTTGCTTAGTTTATTTTGCTGAAGAATTTCATTTTTTATATCTTTTGATGCAATGATTGTAATTGATGGGTTAGAATTTTCTATTTGTTTTTGAATAAAATGATTACAAAATAACCCAATTATGACTAATAAAAGTGGAGCAAAGATCATCCAGTAATAATTAGGTTTTTTGATTCTTCTTGTGAATAAACTTTTAGCAACAATAAATGTTTTCTTCATAATTTTTCCCCTCCTGAGTAATTACATGTTTGAAAATGTTATCTAATGATGGAAGTAAAATTTTAAATCCATTAGTTTGGTCATAGTAATCACTTTTTAATTTTTGAATTGCTAAGCGAGCATTTTTTTCGGTATCAAATTTTAATATAAATCCTGGATATGATGGAGATACATTTTTAATGCCATTAAATGAATTAATAATATCGTTGTTAAAATTACCTTCTAAATAAATACGATTTTTAGGAAAACTATCTTTAATTTCATTAACAGATCCATTTAGTTTCGTAATGCCATTAACAAGCATAAGTACCTTATCTGAAACTTGTTCCACGTTTTGCATATTATGTGAAGAAAAAATAATTGTAGTTCCTCTTTTTTTAAGCTCCATGATAGCTGTAATTAAATTTTCAGTATTAACTGGGTCTAATCCTGAAAAGGGTTCATCAAGAATAAGTAAACGAGGCTGATGAATAAATGAAGTAATTAATTGGACTTTTTGTTGATTGCCTTTAGAGAGTGTTTTAATTTTACTTTTATTGTTTCCTTTCACGCTTAGTTTATCCATCCAGTAGTTAAGATTTTGAAGGGTTTTACTTTTAGGATAGTTATGTAATTCAGCGAAATATACAACTTGTTGTTCAATTGTCATATCTAAGTACAGTCCACGTTCTTCTGGCATATAACCAACGAAATCTAAATCTTTATATGATAATTTATGTTTATTAAAAAGAATTTTTCCTGAATCAGGGGTGATAAAATTAAGAATCATTTTAAAAGTTGTAGATTTTCCAGCTCCATTTTGTCCGACAAGTCCAAGTGTTTCACCTTTTTTTAAATTAAAAGAGAGGTTGGAAACAGCTATTTGATTATCAAAAGTTTTAGAAACGTTTTGTAAAGATAACAAAATATAGTCCTCTTTTCTTTAATTTGTGGCATTTATATTCGTTAGAATATCTAATCGTTGCCTATTATTACATTTATAAATAGTTGTGTAAAGAGAAGGCTAAATTATGTTATTTCTTATTAGAAACGACAATTACTTCATAGAAAAAACAGGGAACAAGACTTAATAGTTTTATTCCCTGTTTTATTAGATTTTTAAATCTATATTGATTTAAATAGTAAACAATAATTAGATGTCAAATAATATTTATAATAGTTGATTTATTAAAAATCAAAATTTGATAATTGTTTTACCCTTAGAATGTCCCTGATCGATTTTAGATAAAGCATTATTAATTTGTTCAAATGGGAAAACTTGATCAATCTGAGGATGCATTTGTTTTTCTATTATAAATAGTAGCAATTTTTTTAAGTTGTTGACCATTTTCTTTCACAAAAAGAAAATAGTATTTTTGGTTATTTTTAGCAGCTAGTCTATCTAACTTTGCACCTGCAAGTCCAAATAAAATACGTTTGGATAATGGCAAATGCATTTGTTTAGCGAATTCATAATTTGGCATGTTTTTTAATGAAACTAATTTACCATTACTTTTTAAAATTTTAAATTGTTTTTTGGTTTCTTCGCCACCAAGAGTATCAATTATATAATCAACTTTATTTGAGATAACATTGAGATAATTTTCTTTTTTATAATCAATAAATTCATCTGCTCCTAGATTTAATACTTGTTTTGGATTGTTACCGTTTCCATTTGTAATAACATATAAGCCAAAATATTTAGCGAGTGGAATAGCTATTGCACCAAAACTGCCAGTTCCTCCTGAAATGAATATTCTTTTTCCTTTTTGAATATTCATTAAATCGAAAGCTTGCATAGCAGTTAGTCCAGTTAAAGGAATAGCAGCAGCTTCTTCATCAGAAAGATAATCAGGAACTTTAGCAACAGCATTACTATCTATTGCGATGTATTCAGCAAAAGCACCAATATGATTTAAAGGAAGACGAGCAAAAATACGATCTCCTTGTTGGAATTCGTTTACATCTGAACCAGTTTTAATTACTTTTCCTACAACCTCATTTCCAGAAATCAAAGGAAGTTTATACGGTAATATAAGCTTTAATTGACCTCTTGAAATCATATTATCAACGGGATTAACCCCAGCAGTTAATGATTTAATTAATATTTGATTTTTTTTAGGTTGGGGCATAGGAACTTCTTTAAAAGTAAGTTGAATGTTATTTTTGTTATATTTATTAACAGTAGCTATTTTCATAATTTATATTCTTTCTATAATTATTTTAATTTTGTGTGGATTTAAGGACTGGATTAGAATCTCTTTTAAAGTGGATTATACTTTTCAAGTGTATACTATGAAGTATAGTTTATAGTCAAGGAGAAAAAAATGAATAGTAAAGAAATATCAAGAAAAAGTGGCTTACCAATTTCAACAATACGTTATTATGAAAAAATTGAATTGATTCCATCTCCTTTGAGGAAATCTAATGGGTATAGAGATTATGATGAAGATGTGCTTTTTCTATTGAGGATAATAAAAGAACTAACCTATCTCGGATTCTCTTTACGCGAAATAAAAGAATTACTAAATTTTATACAAATTCATTCTAATATTTCAGATAATTTAGATTATATACAAGATATTTTAGAACAAAAAACAAAGAGATATTAGAGAGACAAGCACAATTAAAATTAATTAGTGATCAATTAGCTGATATTAAAGAGAAAGAAAAATTTGAAGGGTGCCCAATTAAAAAGGCAGTAAAAAAGATATTAAACATTTTCTTGAAAAAAGCATAGGTAATCAAACATTTTGATGCGATAAATCGAGCTTGAATTTGTTTCATTTCAGAGTGAATTACTGTACACTTGTTGTATTTTATTTATCAAGCACCATAAAGAATGCTAACTAATATGTATTATATATAGAGAATTTGTCCGTTTAAGGTTAGTCAACTTATTCGGGCATTTTTTATGTTTCTATTTGATTAAAATAAAAAATATAATCTTTTTGTTTCAGTCTGAGTGATAAATAAATTACAATTTAGTTGATTAATTTTGATTATAGGGCGGAAAAATATGTATTCAAAAAATAAAACTGTATTAGCTGTTATTGCTGGTAGTTGTCTTGGATTTATTGGAATTTTGATTGGAACATCGTTGATTGTTACATTTCCAACATTAATTAAGCAGTTTAATTTGCCATTGTATATTATTCAATGGCTTTCTTCAGGTTATTATCTTTGTGCAACTATCATTATGAGCACGACTTCAGTTGTCATGCGTTCCTTTTCATTAAAAAAGATTTTTATATTATCTTCATGTTTATTCTTAATTGGAATGATTACTAGTTTTTTAGCATCAAATTTTATCATATTACTAATTGGATGTTTAATTAATGCAATTGCAACAGGATTAGCAACGCCATTAATGTATCAAATTGTATTTTCAACTGTTAATCAAGCAGATTATGGTAAATATGATGGGATTGTAACGATGATTAAATCTTTTGGTCCTGCATTTGGTCCGACTTACGGTGGCATTTTAACTTCTTTATTTTCATGGAAATTAATTTTTCTGGGGACAATTCCATTATTAGTAATTGCGTTTATTATTGGGATGTATGCGTTACCTCATCAAAATGATTCAAATAGGCAATCATTTTTAAGTACTTTTAACTTTAAAGGCTTAATTTTATTTGGTGGGATGCTAGTTAGTTTTAGTATTTTCGTTAATCAATTAGGAACATTAAATTTAAAAAATTTAGTATTTATGAGTGTTATGTTACTCGGCTTAGGAATACTATTTATCCATAATAACCAACATACTTCAAAAAAATATTTAAATTTCAATGTTTTAAAAAATAAGATTGTAAAGAAACGAGCATTTAATTTTTTCAGTTTACAATTTATTAATTTATCAATTGCGTTTCTTTTGCCAATCTATTGTGAGGAACTTTTGCATTTGACACCATTTTTGGCTGGATTATTAACCCTTCCAGGAGCATTAGTAGGGGCATTAATTTCGCCATTAACCGGTAAATTTTATGATAAATATGGAGCTTTTAAAACATTTCTTTTTTCAAATACTTTTATTGTAATAAGTTTGATTTTATTTTTATTACTTTATCCACATTTAAGTATTGAATTAGTAGTTTTAATTTACGTTATCTTTAGAGTTGGATATTCTATGGGATTTGGAAATTTGATGGCTGATGCAGGTAAATATGTTACTAAGAATAATCGTTCAACTTTAAGTGCTTTATTTAATACTTTCCAACAATATTCTGGATCAATTGGAAATACTCTAATGGCAACCTTTATTTCAATTTTATCCACATGGAAGTTTTCGGGAAATGAAGCATTAAAGTTAGGTGGAAAAATGGGATTTGCTTTATTAACATTAATTGCAGTAGTGATGTTGCTTTTTACTACTATGGAGAAAAAGCAGCAAAATGAAAAGGATATATAAATAAAAAAGACAATATTGTAGTAGGGGGAGTATTCATTTGAATAAAATTTGGAAATTAGTATTAAATGATTTTTTAAGTACAACTGCAATTCAAGCATTTGACATATATACTATATGGTACATTGCACATATTACAGGAAATCAACATCTAATTGCACTTTTTGGTAGTGTAGGCATTTTTGATATTTTATTGTCACCAATCGGAGGAATTTTTTCAGATAATTACTCAAAAGAACAAATAATTAAAATAATTAGTTATATTAGATCAGTTTTATTTGTTGGCTTATTCATTATTGTATTAGCTACTAAAAATGTCGATTTTAATGTCATATTAATATCAGGTCTATTGAGTATTTTAAGTGCTTTTTATACACCAGCTACCGAATCTATTATTCCTGAATTATCTATTGATGAAAATGAATTGTTTGTAAACAACACATATCTTAATCTAGCAGGACAGTTAGCCGCAGTAGCTGGTGCAGGAATTGGAAGCTTATTAATTTTAATATTTAAGCCATCAATTGTTTATCTGATTATTGCTTTTTTAGTTCTTTTATCAAGTTTATTTGTTGTTAAATTTTTTGAAAAAAGTGTTAAAGGCAAAATAAATTCTTTTTCAATAAGGGATTTATTAAAAAAAGAAAGTCGCCAAAAAATTAGTTTCAATCTAAAAAGTATCTGGAAGTTTCCAGTCATAAAGGTTTTATTTCCATATGCTTGTGTGATTAATTTAAGTTATTGGATGTTTTACTATCTAATGCCAATTTATTTAGGGCAAGAGTTCAAAAAAATTAAGTTTGCATATTCAATTCAAGAATTAACAATTGCAATTGCAGCGTTAATTTGTGGCATACTGTTAAGCAAGTTCTCAGACTATTTTATAAAAAAAGCTAAATTATACACTAGTTACTTAATTGCACAATCTGTTGGGATTGTAATGATGCCACTTATTTTTATCTTTTTAGAAAGCGAATTTGAAAAATTAATAATATTAATTAGTGCCTGGCTTATTTATGGCATTTTTAACTTTCTATCAAGTCTGATTCTTATTACTAAAATTCAACAATTAGTAGATAGAGCAAAACTTGGCACAACCTTGGGGATTGTATTTTCAGCGTTTGGTGCTTTGAATCCTATAGCAGCAGGATTAAGTGGCTTAATTCATCATATAAACTCAATAACTGTGTTTGCAGTTGGAAGTATTATGTTATTTGTGTCAGTTATAATGTTATTTGATAAGAGAATTAATCAAGTTCTTTCTATTGCAAATTAATACTAATGAAAATAATTTTGATGCTTAACCTATACTTTGAGGAAAGTAGGCTAACTATTATGATAAAGGGAATAATTAAATATCTAAACTTACTATTAATATTACTTTCATTGTCTGCTTGTTCAGACAGAAATTATTCGAATTCTTCCGAAAAGAATTCTTCGTCAAATTCATCTTCAATTGAGAAAATTTTTTCAATAAGACAGGATACGTCTCAACAAAGGGAGAATACAAAACAAATTATTAGCTTGTATAACCAAAAAGGACTCTTAGTTGAAGCTAACACATTTAATGATGGGTATTCAGTAAATCTTAAAAATGAATCTTTACTTGAAAATATACGAAATAATGATCAAAATGGATTTATTAGAAATACAATCATTCCAGTAACAAAAGATGTTAGCAAGCTCACACATACAAAAATATACTTTAATGCCAATGATCCCAACCTAGAATTAATTGTTATTTCAAATAATGGAAATATTGAGTATACTATCAATCTATCTAATTAATACATAATTTAAGTCGTTGTTAATGTAGTTTTAAAATTTCGCTGTTTTTTAAGAAACTATATGTAGGTTAACTTATAAATATAATAAACATATAATGTTCAAAGAAATATTGTATGTTTATTATTTTTTATAATTTATTTATGATAACTTTACTTATAAGACTATTTTTTTAAGCATTGAAGTATTTGAAAATATTTATATATAGTTATAACCGTTAATAAGGTAATAATTAATATATGCAGTATTAGGTGGAAAAAGCAATTAAAACTCATACATATTAAGAAAGCAATACATATATCTAATAAAATAAAAAATAAGTAATTTAATAAATCTTTATGTATTGTACGTAAGAGTTCTAAATAATTACAATCTAATTTAGATAATTTTAATTGGGCTATCAATATAGCATCATAACTTATGAATAACATTAGCACTGGCAAAATTATAAATAAATTGATAATATCAGAAATTTTATTCCAGTAAAATAATAAGAGTGGTATATCAATAAGTATTAGTAAAATTCCTAACGTAAAGATTTCTTTTTGTTTTAAAATTCTAAAATTAGGAAATATTTTAATTGTATGATTATTTACCGATTTTATATAATATCCTAATTGATTAGCTAAAATTAAGTTATATTGTTTAGAATCAATATTTTTTGATATATATTTACGTGTATCAATGGTTGATATTTGTCTTTTTCGTTCTAATTTATCTATTAACAAATTAAGTTGATTTTTACTTATCTTATTTGAGTTCATTTAAAATTTTTCTCCCAATTCTAAAAGTAAATAATGGTAATTATTAATTTATATATTATAACTTATTTATTGTATTTAAAATAATTTACTTTAAAATTACGATACTAAGAAACTGAAAAAGACTTGCTTGAATAAGCAAGTCTTTTAATTATGCTTCCTTAACTTCTTCTTGTATATCCTTTTTTTCGCGAATAAGAATATATATTAGTAGGAATAATGCGATAAATGCTGCTGCATACAAAACTGTATTACTTGCAACCCAACCAAATTTTGATACAAGAATGCCAATTAAGGCTGTTGCAAGTGTTTCTCCAAAAATATATTGGAAAAATCCCATAAATCCAGTAGATGAGCCAACTGCAAATTTAGGAACAGCTTCATTAACCATTAGACCTACGAGTGTAAGTGGAGCATAGATTAAACTCCCCATAATAAGTAGGATTACCACAATTAAAACATGATTTTGACTGAAAAAGTAGGCTGTTAAGCATGCAATCAAACCTACTACACAACCGATACATACTATCGCACGATAATTTTTTAATAAATCCGAAATTGCGCCAATTAAAATGACGCCAGGAACTGCTGATAGCTCAAAAATTCCCACTAGCCACTTGGCAAAATCGGGACTAAAACCTTTTTGCACAAGATAACTTGGAATCCAGCTCATAATGCCATAACGAACGAGATATAAAAACATTGAAGTTAAAGTAATTGCCCAAACCATTTTATTGTTAAGAATATATTTCATAAAGATTTGGGGTAGACTTAAACTCGAAACTTCCTTATTATTTTCTTCACCAGTGTCTAACTGAATAACATCCCCTGTATACTCAGTAATACTTGGTAAACCCACTGTTGTTGGCCGATCACTGCCAACTAATAAAATGAAAATTCCAATAATAATTGCTACCGCTGATGCAGTATAAAAAACATCACGAATAGAATCAGTGAATAAGAAAGTTGCAAATTGAACGATTGCTACACACGCAAACGCTCCTGCATTATGTGCTGATGACCAAATGGAATAAATTGCACCACGTCGTTTTTTTCCCCACCACAGTTGTACTGTACGTTGACATGCTGCAGCTCCCATTCCTTGAGCTATTGATATTACAAGCATTAAAAACATCATCACATAAAAATTTTGAGTAGATCCAAGAAAAATATTTAAGACTGCTGAGATAAATAAACCAGCTGCTAAATAATGATTAGGGTTACTTTTATCACTTAAAGCACCCATAAATAACTTAGAAATACCATATCCAATACCGAAACATGACAAAATAAGTCCGATTTGTGCCGTCGAAAAATGATATGCTTTCATAATTGGAGTTTGTTCGGTCGTAAAAATTAACCGAATAATGTAATATCCAATATAACCAATACAAATTGCTAATAATACCCCTGTTTGCCGCCAAATATATGTAGATTTGATTTTATTTGCCGGCACTTTTTTCTTAGAATCTGGTGCAGTTTTTAAAAATGAAAACATAATATTGACTCCCCTTAATTGTTAACTATCCCCGGGAACAACTATATTTTAACAGGTTAGGAAAGCGTTTTCAATAGTGGAAAATGATATTCAGGCGGTTGGTCATTAATTTAATTTGCTTTTAATTTAAATTTAATCATATTAAATATTGACAATATAAAAATTAAAAAATATAATACAATCAAGGGATATAAAGGAGGAGTTAAAATGGTTAATTACAATAATGTTAATAATAATAATCGTACATATTTTATTAATATTATTGCGGATAATCATGTTTTATAATTCTATACTTTTGTATCTTCATATTATTTAGATGATTGTATTCAAAGGTTATCTGCAGAAGCAGATAACCTTTTTTCTTTTGGAGGGATTATATTATGGATGATAAATATCAAATACTCAAAGACATTTACATTTTAAGACAAACTTTTAGCGAAGAGTTAAGTAAAAATTTGAAGTTGATTCCGACACCAGCTCCACTTTTTGTAGATAAACAATCAGGTTTAAATGATAACTTAAATGGGGTCGAACGCCCAGTACAATTCATGACCAAAGGAGGAGAAGACTTAGAAGTAATTCATTCTTTAGCTAAATGGAAACGTTATGCTCTTTATAAATTTGGAATTGAATCAGGACATGGCATTGTAACAGATATGAGGGCAATTCGACGAGATGAGGACTTAGATGCGATTCATTCGTATTATGTTGATCAATGGGATTGGGAGAAAGTGATTTCAAAGGAACAGCGCTCATTAGCCTTTCTGAAAGAAACAGTAACAGAAATTTTTCAAGCATTAAAGACAACCGAAGATATTTTACTTAAAAAAGTACCAAACCTATCACGTAAACTTCCAGATGAAATTTCATTTATAACCACTCAAGAATTAGAAGATAGATATCCGAACCTAACTCCTAAAGAGCGTGAAAATATAATTGCAAAAGAAAAGAAGGCCGTTTTTATTATTGGAATCGGCAAAAAACTAAAGTCAGGTAATAGACATGATTTGCGGGCACCTGATTATGATGATTGGGAATTAAATGGCGATATTTTAGTTTACGATCCTGTATTAGATAGCAGTTTAGAATTATCATCGATGGGAATTCGAGTAGATGATGAATCATTGAAACGACAACTAAAAGAATGTAACTGCTTAGAACGTTTAGAATTACCGTTTCATGAAAAAATTATTAAAAAGCAGTTACCATATTCCATTGGTGGTGGAATTGGTCAGTCAAGGCTTTGTATGTTTATGCTTGAAAAGCAACATATTGCTGAAGTACAACCATCAACATGGAAGTCGATTTCCAAACAATTAGATGAAATAAGCTTTTTAATTTAGGGGGTAACTGAATATGAATAAGAAGGTTTGGCGTTTATCATTAGGATGGCAAATTTTAATTGGATTAGTTGTAGGGATTATTTTAGGATGTATTTTCTATGACAATAATCAATTTATTAAGTTCTCAAATGAGATAGGTGCAACATTTATTAATTTAATTTCAATGATTGTTTTGCCAATCGTTATTTCTAGTTTAACGGTAGGAATTGCCAATTTGGGTGACATAAAAAAATTAGGAAGAATTGGGCTTAAAACGTTGATATATTTTGAGGTTCTATCAACAATTGCTTTTATTTTAGGCTTTTTTATATCCAATGTTGCACATTTAGGTTATATGGTAGATCTTAGCAAATTAAAAGGTGCAGACATCTCACAATATATACATACAGCTCAAGCAAATAAAAATTCTGGATTAGGTACAATTTTAATGTCAATTGTTCCAACCAATATTTTCTCAGCCTTGTCGAAGGGAGAAATGCTTCCAATCATTTTCTTCTGTGTTTTATTAGGGTTAGGGATTGCTTCAATTGGCGACAAAGGGCAAATAATTATTGACTTCTTAAATGCAATAGCTGCTGTAATGTTTAAAATGACAAATTGGGTTATGCATTTTGCACCATTCGGTGTTGCAGGACTTATTGGTTCAACCATCGCTAAATTGGGAATTTCTAGTTTAAAACCTCTTATTCTATTTATTGCCTTAGCATATTTGACGATGTTGATTTTTATTTTTGTAGTTTTAGGGATTACTTCTAGAATCTTTAAGTTACGAATTGTTGATCAACTAAAAGCAGTAAAAGAAGAGCTAGTTTTGGCTTTTACTACTGCTAGTTCCGAAGTTACTTTACCAAGTTTAATTCAGAAAACGCAGAAATTAGGAGTATCCAAATCTATTGCTTCTTTTGTCATACCAACAGGATATACTTTTAACTTAGATGGATCTGCTATTTATCAAGCTTTAGCTGCCATATTTATGGCACAGGCATATCATATTCATTTAAGTATCGCACAACAACTAACATTACTTGTTACGTTGATGATAACTTCTAAAGGAATGGCAGGAGTTCCTGGAGCTTCATTTATTGTATTAATGACTTCAGTAACTGCGATTGGCGTGCCAGTTTCTGGATTGGCATTAATAGCAGGAATAGATCGGTTAGTTGATATGGGGAGAACTGTAGTAAATGTAATTGGAAATGTAACAGCCACTTTAGTAATCGGAAAGTCAGAAAATGAATTTGATCAAGCAAAACATGACAGTTATATTTGTAATATATAGATTTGAATAATAAAAAGGTATTAGTTTTTAAACTAATACCTTTTTTGTTAATTATTATAGAATGTTAGAATTTGTTTTAAAATGTATTCACCATAGTATTTCAAACCATTTTCGTTGGGATGCACGTTGTCAGCATAGAACCAATCAGATTTATTGTTTGAATAACCATACCAATCGATGATATGAAGATTATGATATTGTTTCTGAGCTTTCTGAAGGGTGTCGTTAACATCATTTTGCCATGGCTTAGTTGGGACATGAACGTTTATCCAAAATACATTTCTATCAGAACCAACAATATCCATAATCCTGGAGATAGTATCTTGAGAAACAGTTCCGTTAGTTCCTAAGCTGATTAGTACAGTAGAAGCAAGTTGTTGCTGATCTTTCATAGTTTGTAAAATATCTGGAGCAGCATTTGCTTGTCTACCGACTTGTGCATTAATTATAATTTTAGGAAATTCTTGTTGTAATGTATTAGAAGCATCAGCCATTACAGAATCGCCCACACCAGTGATTTGTAAATTAGCAGCAAAATCTTTTCCAGCAGGAGTGATCTGCCCATTTTTAATTAGAACTTTCTTGTTTTGTATTTTTTGTTTTGTAGAAAACTTAACTTTCTTATTATGAGCAGCTGTTTTCTTTTGGTTATCTGCAATTTGATGTTGTAGTGAAACTTTATCTTTTTGGTCAGCACTATTAACAGTGGGTTTGCAGAAGAACATACCATATGATGCAATACAAAATAGAATTAAGACAATAAATAATGGTAATTGGCGTGGTTTTATACCATTTTGCAAGCGTGCTTTAAGCACTTTGAAGGTATTTTTGAATTTAAATCTACGTAGTGGTTTTTCAACAAAACGATAAGATAATTCACTAATGATTAAAATAAGTGCGATTTCGATTGTAGCGCTCATTAGAGGATGATTGCCGACATTGACTCTTGATTCATAAAATACCATTACTGGATATTGATAAATATAAATACCGTAGCTTCTTTTACCTAACCATGTAAATAATTTATTAGTTAAAAGACGATTTAAGTCAGCACCAGGATGAGCGACGGCAGCTACTAATAACATTGAAAAAATGGAGAAAATAAACATCCCACCACGATACATGAATGCAGTTTCTCCATTCATATTGAAGAACATTAGTATGATTAAAATAAGAGAAATAATACCAATCGCGTCTAGAATAACTCTATTATGAATCTTCAATTCTTTTTTTAATTTTGTGCTTGGCCAAACAAAAGCAAGGCCAACGCCAAATAAGATTGAGAATAATCTTGTATCAGTGCCATAGTAAACACGTGATGGATCTTGCCCAGAACGATATAAAAGAGCCATTAAGATTCCTGAAATGACAGCGGTAGTGGCAATTCCAATACAGATATTTTTATATTTAAAATTACATCTTAATAAAATTAACAGTATAATGGGCCAAATTAAATAGAATTGACCTTCAATCGACAGTGACCATAAATGAGTCCAAGGTGAACTAACACCAAAATTATTGAAATATGATTGATGATGTGCGATTTCGACCCAATTATATACATACATTAAATTAGAAAAGATTGTTGATTTAATGTTTTTCAACAATGAACGTTGAAAAAGGGTAATACAAGCAGTTACGCTAAAAAGCATAACCACTAATCCAGGGTATAGACGGTGGATTCTGCGATTATAGAAATTTTTAATGCTAATATCTTCATTTTGTTCCCATTCTTGTAATAATAGATCTGTAATTAAATACCCTGATAAAACAAAGAAAATAGGGACACCTAAAAGGCCTCCTTGCATACTTCCTGGTAAAATATGATATGAAATAACAGCAATGACTGCTAAAGCTCGAATACCATCAAAACCAGTAATATATCTGCTATTAGTTAATCTCTTTTCCATGATTTTTTATACTCCATTATTTTTGTTATCTTAAAGATTATACTCTTATTCTCCACGAGATATATAAAAAATACATTTTATTTGTCATTTTAATTTAAAGATGTCCTATTAATTGAAGTTATATGTCAGATACGTTATTTTTTAATCAGTTTATATGAAATATTAGTTGTGGAAATTAACAATGATTTCGTTATATAATTTTTGAAATTTAATACAAAAATTAATAATTAATAAAAGAAAATATATAAATAGTCTGATATATTAATACCAGACTATAAATGGAATATTGAGTGTGTGAAATAGAGGAATTTTATTCCTCTATTTTTTAGTATGCTCTAATCAAAATAAAAAATCAAATTTTTTTTGGAAATTTAAACCATTTGGAAAATTAATCAAATTGTTTCACATGAAAAGTGAAAGAACTAATAAAATTATTGATAATAAAGGTAAAATAATATCTTTTTTTATTAATACTGGGTATAAAATATATCCTTTATTAGATATATTATTTATTTCTAGTGCCAATAGAAATGAAGCAATAAAGATAATATCAGCGGTTTGACTGATACCATATATTTTCATATTATCAGTTTGTTCAATAATACTTGTGAGTAAAATTAAAAATAAAAATAGTGATAATAATAAATGACCAGTAGCTACTTTATATGTGTTTTTATTTTTGTCGTTAAGTTTAATTGAGCAAAAGCACATTGTAATATATAAAAACAAAGAACAAAGGACTAAATTCATTGTATTACCTATTAAGTTTATGGATGTAGGATGAAAATTTTGTTGCGGAGATAGTAATTCTATAAACTTTATAAGGACAAATATTCCTGCATTATATATTAATAATCCAATAAGTGAGTACTTAAAAATGCTTTTGAAAAGGTTCGATAATTTTTTACAATCTTTGTTGATTATATTAATGCAAATAATAAGCAATCCTAATATCAAAACATATAGGAATGAAAAGGTGATTGAAAAAAGCCTTTTTAAAGAAATAAGATATAAAACGAAACAGATCGACAGAACCCATATTACAGAATTTTTTAAGAGATTAAATATATTGTTAGTTTTCATATTTTACAATTTCTCCTGTACTTATTTAGTAAGATATTTTTTGTTTTAAATAACGTTTTGTATGTTGTGAAAGATTATCAAAATCGGTTACAGACGTTAACTTTCCAATATAGATTTCTTTTTTCTTGTTTTTATGACTGTTAGTTATGAGCGTGAGTGTTGGATGCTTATCAGATGATAGGCATGAATATTTTTCTTTGGAAATCGTTTTTTGAGATACAATTTGAAAAGTATAATTCTTTTTGAAATCTGTAACGTATATCTCTGTTCCAACGTGAGCGTTATGATAAAGCGGACTAAACAATGTCGTTTTACTATATTGCGGATTATGTGCCATCAATGTATAATCGCCTTTTCCAATATTTTCATTAGGAGAAAGTGTTGCTGCACAAAGGCAGAGTATAGTGTTATCAACGCCATTTGCAATAGGTACATTTAGTCCTAAATTCTCATTGTAAACAATTCCTGTCACGTGAATTTCAGGATGATTTATACGTGCTTTCATAACATCAAAAAAATTAATTAACTTTATATCATCTAAATTATAGGGAACATCGTAGACTTCAGTTTCATCGATATGAGGATGGAAACTATTAATCATATAATTTGTAATTTGAATATGAAAGATAAGTATTAATGCAACTATAATTAAAATTCCAGTAGTAAAATAATGACGATTTTTTTTCATATTTTTTCCTTTTTAAAAGAGGTAAGACGTTAAGTCTTACCTCTTCTATTTTTTATCCTTTTATATTAATTTTAGTATCCCCACCACCAGTTGCTGTTCCACCAGTCATCGTCGCCGTCGTCAGAAGATGATGATTGACTTGAAGAACTACTGATGCTTGATGATTTAGAACTCTTATTTGAAGAACTGTTTGAAGAAATGATATTAGAAGAAATCAAACTAGAACTATTATTAATAATTGCAGATGAACTAGAATTATTTACTTTTTTAGAACTTGAATTATGGCTAGAGTTATTCTTAGAACTAGAATTACTATTATTGCCTACTAATTTGTTTAGAGTAACACAAGGTAATCCATATTTATTAGTTTCTAATGAACTTTGAAGTTTAGATTTAACTCCATTTGGATTATTGTATAAATTATTTTCAGAAATTTCATGAGCAATCATTCCAGTTACTTCAGGTGCAGAGAATGATGTTCCAAGTCCAAAACTATATTGACCGTTGTGACCGCTGTATGTTAAAAGCCAATCTGTTGGGATGTATTGTTGAATAGGATTATCTATTCCTGTTCGATTTGAGTCACCACCAGGAGCATAAACAGAATCTTTAGAGTAGCATGAGTATTCTGAACGTTCCCCTTGGTTACCAGTAGCAGCTACTTGGATAATACCTGGGACACTAGCAGGTAAATTTGCACCCTGTCCTTGTGCATGCACTTGAGGATTCTTTTTGTTGATGTAATTAGTAATTGCTTGAGAATCATCTAAGTTAAGACTTTCATTTCCGGCAGCTACAACTACAGTACTACCATGTTGCTTTGCGTATTCAACAGCACGAGTCCAAGCTTGGTATTCTGCTAAATCGTTATAACCATTTTGACCATAGTAACCGCCAGTAATAATTCCATATCGACCTAAACTCATGTTAATAACATCATCGCCATTGTCTACGGCTTTAACTAATGCTTTTAGTACCCAAGATGGATTACATCCTTTTTGAGAAAATACACGATATTCGTCAACTGTTACGTTAGGATTAACACCGACCATTTCGTCTGTTCCCATAATTAAACTAGTAACAGATGTACCATGTCCAATACGATCTTCAACATCATTGGCGTTACCATTTTCATCATTATCTTGATTATTAAATCCACCTTGAGGAACAAAGTTTTCTGTATATCTAACTTTGCTACCTAATTCATTACGATAATCGCTTGTAATCCCACTATCGATAATACCAACTTTTACATGTGAATTTTTATCGTTAACATATTTTTCAGGATCTTTAGACATCATATGCATGTTCCATTGACGATCCCATAAGTATTTATTCATAGGATTATCTGGATCAGAGCTAGAAGGAATTGCTGTTGGTGTATATGAATCATTTGCTTTTTTATCAGGTGTTTGAACATCGGCATTAGTATTTTTTTCAATCTTTTTTTCTTGTTGTTGGCTAGTCCGATCAGTTTCAATCCAACCAATTTCAGGAATTACAGACTTAACCTTAATACCTTGACTCTTAATGTAGTTAACAGTGTTGTCGACAGTTTTTTTATCATCATTTTTGGTTAAAACAAAACTTGTCGTTGTGTTAGGAACATTCTTTTCTTGTTGTTCAACTTGATTTTGAGGGTTTACAGAAACATTTCCGTTTTTAGCATCTGCAGCTGATACCGGAATAGTTGTCATTAAAGAAGAACAAATTAAAGTTGTAGAAAATAAACTAAAAAACTTGGATTTTTTCATAATTAACCTCACTTTTGCTAATATATATATATAATGGGAATTTAATTTTATAAGAAGAATAATAAGAACATCATATTATCAACCTCCCTTCATTTACTAATAACGTATTATTAGGATAGTTGTTTTTCTTATAAAAGAAGAAAAATGTTCACAAAAATGTCATATTTGACACAATTGTGAACACAAAAGGAGAAAGTAAGCTTATGGATAGTAACTATGGCAAAACAATTGCAAAGATTAGAGTGGAAAAAAATATTCCTGTTCAGGAGTTATTGACGGGAATTTGTGGAAGAACAGCATATTCAAATTTTGTTAAAGGAAAAAATAGTACATCAATTGATACTTTTATGAAACTGTTAGATAAATTACATGTCAGTTTTACTGAGTTTCAATATATCTCCAATGATTTTGAAATTAATGAGGAGCAAAAATTTATTAATGATTTGCAAAATTGCATCTCTGTTGGAGATATAGAAGGACTTTCTGAATTGTTAAAAAGAGTGATTAATAATTGTTATATTTATGAAGATAATGACAAGTATATACATTTGGCTTGTATTACTAAATTGACAATAAATAAATTAAAAAATGAATCTTTGAATCAAGAAGCTAAAAAGATAATCATGAAGTATTTGATAGAGTGTGAAACATGGACGCATTATGAAATTATGATATTTAATAATGCTATGTTTATATTTTCTGCTGATCAAATAAGAGCTTTTCAAACAAAAGTAGTTCATAACATTGAAAGATACCAAAGTTTGAGAGTATATGGGAATGAAAGTTTTAGAGTATTACTTAATATTTTGATGATTTTTATAGATAATAAAGCGTATAAAGATATCAGAATAACTGGGGGATTAATTGATAATTATCAATTAAAGGAAGATATGTTATTCGAAAAAAATCTAAAATTATATTTTTCTGGAGTGATTAATTTAATTGAGGGAAGAGATGTTAGAGGATTAGAGGAGATCCAAAAAGCACTCAATATTTTTAAAATGCTAAATGCTAAAAACTATGAAAAGAATCTAAAAAAATATATAGAATATATAATCAAAAAGTACGATTTGGAAATTAAATTATAAGTGATAAAATAAAATTGTTAAAAGGACTAACTAATTAAGGAGTAAGTGAATATGAAAAAAATGAGTAAGTCAAATTCTGGTAGTATGTGGGAAAAGTCTCTCTATTCGACGATTTTAGGTTTTTCTTTATTAGGAGGGGGATATGGACAGATCCATGCTGATAATCTTAACAAGAATGCCAGTGATTTAATGTCATCGAGTTCACAGACTTTGTCAATATATTCAAATCAAAAATCAAGTTCTGCTGAAATGTCTAGTGTTAAAACTAGTTCGAAGGTAGTCAGTTCAAGCAATATAAACGCGTCATCAAAAATATCTAATTCTAGTATTAACAGTAAATCATCTATTTCAAAACAAAAGAGTAGCTCGAGCTCAGTAGTTTCAAGCAATAAAAATATAATTGCGGAACAATCAAGCGGATATAGAAGTCAGAGTACAAGTAAAAAAGTCTCATCTTCTAGCAGTGCAGTATCTACTAAACCAGTGATTGATCATCATTCAAGTTCAAATAATAGTAGTCAAGCTTCACATGATGACTATACTTCAACAGAAAAAAAGGTAGTCAGTTCAGTTGATAAGCTTTTTAAAGATGGTACTCACACTCAATTGGCAGAAGATGTAAATAAGCAATTATTGGATAAAACTAAAAAAAGTTTGGAATTAATCAATTCTAATACTGTGTTATATAACGAAGAATCAAACTTAGTAAAAAAAGCAGAGGAAATGCTATATGACTGGCAATTAAATGGCTTAGGTGAAAATAAGTTTGGAGATATTAGTTTTCATAATGATGGATCTAATGAACTTATTATAAATATTAATGGTACACCGCATGTATATTATCAGGGGAAAGATTATGCCGAGATAGATATTACAACCGCTGATGGTAGTGAAAAATATCGTCAAAACTTTATTGGTGATCAGAATTATAAAATTTCTCAAACAATATCCTTAAATAATGGAGATATTATCCATATTTATCATGCGGAGCCAACTCGCTTAATTGTTAATAAAACAGAACTAAAAGATGATTTACTCAATTCAAAAGATTTTTATTATCAATTTGAAAATGGACAATTAAAAAATATAACCGATTATACTGTTTTGAAAAATGAAATAAATGCACTATTTGAAACAAATTCAAATAATACTAAATTAGCAGTGGGTATTACCCAAGATAGTATAGATGAATTGTCAAAGAACCTTTCTTCAGTTTCCAAAAACTTAACTAAAGAACAAATAAATGAATTGAAAAATCTACTTTCAATTTCACAAGGATTATTAAATTCTGCGAAAAAGAGTGGAGTAATAAATAATAATGAGATTCATAAAAAAGACCTTTATAATTTGAATACACAAAGTATTAAGCAAACTGAAGCTGAAGGTCGTAGAATGGGGACACACCATGATAGACAGAATCTAGGAATAATTTTAACTAAGGGTTCATCACTTAATATTAGACAGATTAATGAGAACTTTAAGGGTAAATTAAAGATTAAATTATTAGGGGATGACGGCAAAAATGAGCTATCTGCAACAATTGTTAATTCTAAAGATGATTGGACTACTATAACTGCGGAAAAAGCAGATTTAGCTGTTTTTGTTGATACTCCATGGGATACAGACGGACAAGCTACTGTAGAATATGAAGTTATTTCAGGAACAGCAAAAGAGTTGCCAGATTTTACATATAATCAAGATCAAGCAGCTTTCATAAAACAATGGAATGATACTCAAGCAGCCTACGCAATAATTGAAGGTTATAACATTCAACTTTTAGCACCAATCAAAGATATTAAATTAATTCAAGATACAGATTTAAATCAATTATTAAAAGATTATGATGAGAAATTATTCCCTCTTTATGATTCTTTAACAGGAATAGATCCAAATAAGAGTTACTCTGATCATATCCAAGGACGATATTTTGTAAAAGCTAATAAAGATGGAGTGGGTTCAGCATATTATGGTTATGAGCATACAGCGAATAATGGAGATACAATTAAGCCATACTTATCAATGAACTGGCTTCCTTGGCATGAAATAGGGCACGGATATGAATTTAGTACAAAGGATATTACTTTGACGGATGTATTTAATAATGTTTACTGTACATTATTTGAAAGTAAATACACTGATGATTTTAAGAATCAAAAAGGTTGGATTTGGGGCAATCATAAAGCTGAATCAATTAAAAAGACAATTGATCAAATCCAAAATGGAAGTTCCTATTCTAAAGGATTAGGGTACGATTCACGTTTGATTATTTTATATAACTTATTAAGCTATGATAATGCGAATGTCATGATTCGGTTAAATGAGCTTAATCGTGAATTTGCAGTAAATAAGAGTCAATTTGCAGGACAGTTTGGTACAGTCATAGCGATTGTATATGCTAAATACTATAATTTAAACGTAATTCCATACTTAAATTGGGTTGGGATTCCTGTAAATGGCATAGTTGCAAATGAAATTGAACAGCAACATTATTCAATTATTAATTCTTTATGTAATATGGTTTCTGAAGATCAGATCACTACCGCTGCTAATAAATTAGGATGGAATTTGGAAGATAATACAACATTAGATAATTCCATGGCATTAGTAACTGATAGTCAATTGAATAACAAGACAAATAAATGCAATATTACAGTAAATATTCAAGATGTATCTAAAATAAAGAATCGCTACCTTACAGTTTATGATGGCAAAAAGGTAATTAAAAAAGTACGAATTACAAAGTCAAATCTAAGTTTAGGTAATCTTCCAATGGGAATGTATACATTAGTTATTAGTGGAAATGATGGTTGGACATTTACCGATCCATATTTGAAAGTAACTAGCGATGGTACTGTAAACTTGAATGCGATTAATAATTATGTTTTGTCTGATGTTAAAAATATTTTCCAAGATGATACTTTTACAAAGGTCAAGGATGGTACAACTCATCAACAAATAGAAGATTTAAAGAAGAAAATTGAAAGTTTAACAAATGAAAAGCAACGTAAATATAATGAACAATTGTTAGACAAAGCTGCTGCTATGATTGATGAAATTGATATATCTGGTCCAATTTCAAAAGTAGCAACACTTACATACAATAATGACAAAATGTTGCATATAAAATATTACGGCGGACAACCTCATTACTTGTTTAAAGGGAAAAAATATATAGAAATTAAGGTAGTAAATCCTAATGGACAAGTTGTATATGACACAGCTATTAATGGTGATCAAAATTATAAGGCTCAGGATGTAGATGTTCCTTTGGAATCAGGAAGCAAAATTATTGTTTATGATGTTGAAGGAAATAGTAATAGATATTCAGTTTCAGACTCACGACTTAAACCAGAAGCAAGCAAAACTTATGAATATGAAGTGGGTGCTGATGGAAAATTGAATTGTGTTAACTCTTAATTAAGTAATTTAGAGACTAAATAACCCCATAGTTATTAACTATGGGGTTATTTTTGATTCTTTATATTAATTTCTTTGTCTTTTTCTTTCGATTTTTGCTAGTAATGGGAAGATTAATCCTAAACCAAACAGAACTACTACAGTAAAGATATTCATTAGTAATTGACTATTCCATGCACTTGTTCCAAATGGGACTTCTTGTGGTAAAAATGCCATAACAGCACAAGTGAAAGATAGGATTAAACAGAACCAACCTACCATTAGTGAGCGCGTTCGATTTTTTATAAATATAAAACCTGAATTAAATTCTTCCTGATGAAGTCGAACCATAATAAATGCAACAAAAAGGAAACAGTTTTTAAATGGATTTACGATACCATTAAGATTTAATAACCAGTTAAATACACTGTTGATATCTGGTAAAGTCCCACTCATTAGCAGTAAGAATAAACAAACTCCAGAAGTTAAATAATAACTATGAATTGGACGTCCATTTTTATCTTTTTTAAGCATCCATTTTGGCATGTATTTTTCGTCTGTATCACCAGCTAAGACCCAACTTACAGCATCTAAAAATACGGCTAATTGAGCAAACATATATAGCGATTGGACAACAGCAAAAATGTACATTAATACTTTTCCTAATCCCATTCGTTGACCTAGTAATTGAAATGCATAATACGATCCATTCATTTTTAAGTCATGAGGAAGATGATTGGCATTAAAGAACATTGATAATGCTAATGTTCCAAGGACAGTCAAGCATGATGTTAAGATTGCTAGTAAAATCATTGCTTTAGGTAATTCTCGATTGGGGTTTCGTAACTTTGAAATGTATGGAACGGCAACTTCTGCACCTGAAGCAGCAAACATTAGTAATCCGGTTGATGACCAATATTTTGCATCAAATGAAGGGATAAATGCTTTTAGGTTGAATGGATGCGTGGCAATCTTTGCGCCGTGAAGAATGGCCCATCCAGTCATCCCTACAAAAAGCATGGTCATTAAAAACATTGATAGAGCAGCGATTGCTGAAATTATTTCTAGGGAATTTTTGATTAGGTTTTGTCCTAAAATGAATACGAAAATAATCGCAAAAGTTAATAATCCAAACATTGTATTGGACATTAATGAGTTAAGAGAAGAGTTTCCGAGAAGAATCCAACTTATAGAGACGACAGCTGAGTTGGCTACATCAACAATGTATGGCATACACGATGCCCAAAAAATCCATGCGGTACAATAGCCTAAAAAATTACTATGGGTACTACGACGTATCCATGAAGCTAATCCTCCATCTTGTTCATCGTCAAACGTTGATCCTAATTGTGCGACTACTAATTCATATGGTAAAGCAAATAAAATAATGATTAGAACCCAATTGAATACAACTGAAAGGCCTTGGTTTTGGAGAGGATATAAAATATCATCAAAACCTACAATTACAACGAAATCTAAAAAAGCCAGTACTGGCCAAGGCATTTTAGTACGTTCCTTAAATATATCCAAAATGACACACTCCTTTTTAGTTCATTCTAAGGCCATTTTATAAAAAAATTTTAAGTATAACAATAGAAAATAAATTATTAAATTAATTTACGTGAAAAAAGAAACAGTACTTCTAAGTTTTTAAGCTCTTTTAAATTTTCCTTGATAAATTTCTTTGCGTGATATCTAGTCAAAAATAATTTAGTATGTGTATTATCATTGCGATAACTATTAACATCTTTAATTTGTTGTAGTGTACGCCAACAAACATGAATATCGTCCTTGTTAAAATGACTCCATTCAGAGTATATTGTATGATCATCTTTTTTTGCTATTACAAACATTAATTCTTCACCTATAACCAATAAAATTAATAAAAAAACTCTTATCGCAAAATTGCAATGAGAGCATTAAAGAGTAGTGATTGTGTAATTATAATATCACACTTATTTTATTTATACTAAATTTGTAATAATAAGAAAAAAGCGATAATATCAATATTCTTATCGTTATCCATATCAAAATAAATTTATTTTTAAATAATAATTAATGAATACATATTATAATCGTTACTTTATCGTATCCTTTTTTAATTGTTTTTTTGCTTTTGTAGCTTTGATGATGAATTTATTCAGGATTATAAAGGAAATGAATTAAGTATAAAATTATATTAATTCGATGACAAAGATACTATAATGGTAAAAAGTTAATACTAATTAGAATGGTATAGCTGAATTATTAAGGGGAATAGGTTATTTTAAAAATTATATATGATGAAAAAAATTATTTTATTTTTTAACAGTTTATTAGCAATTTGTTTGATCATTGGTATTTGGTCAAATTTTTTTTATCCGCAAAACCTTATTCAATCAACATTTATTGTCATATTGATTATTGGAATTTATATTTTAAAAAATAATGTAAACTTTTCAAAAATAAGAAATTATATTAAAAAGAATGCTTCTAAAATAATAAAGACGTTATTTTTATTAATGATTATTTTCCAGGTTATAGTGCTGATTAATTTTAAGATGACGATTTATCATGATCCATTTAGAGTTATATATCAAGCGGATTTATTAAGTCATGATCATATAGATTGGGATTATAATAGTTACTTTAGTTATGCACCTAATAATGTAGTACTATCGGTATTATTATCGGTTTGGCTAAAACTAACTCAATTGGTAAGTATTCCAACCAATATTGCGATTAATGTTTTAACGATAACTATCTTAGATATAACGATTTTTATGACGTTAAAAATTATTCGACTAGTTACATCTAATTCTTTATTTCAAGTTGGAGTAATGCTATTCTTTTGGGCTACGCCATTAGCTTATACATATTTATTGCAAGTCTTTTATTCTGATGGCATTCTTTTATTTTGTTTTGTAAATTTAATATACTTACTGCTTAATTGGAAAAATGTTTCACATTACATTAAGTGGATATATGGTTTCTTATTAACGATAATTGCTGCATTAGGAATGATAATCAAGCCTAATTTTATTGTGATTGAAATTGCTTTGTTTTTAATTGTTATATTAAAAAAAGTAAACGGCAGAGGCTCATTAATAGTGCCATTTATTTGTGTTACTGTAGGATTATGTTTGACACCGATAATTAATAAGGAAATAGAAACAGCAGTTGGTTATTCACCAGATACACAGTATAAATTGCCTATTAGCAATTGGATTTATATGGGCTTGAATGAAAAGACATCAGGAACATATTCTTATGAAGATATCGAAAAATTAGAAGATGTAGAGTATAAGAGTAGGACATCTGAATCATTTGATTTAATAAAAGAAAGAGTTAATAAATTAGGCTTTTTTGGCTTGTTTCAACAGTGGATTAGTAAAATGGAAATTTTAGAGAATTTTGGAACAATTCAGAATGCTTATATTGGTGGGACGTATTCAGCGCCAACTTGGTTTTTAAGGTATAAAAAATTTATTTCAGGATTTATATCGGTTTTAATGCGAACTGCTATTATTATCTTGATGTATCTATTACTTAAAAAGACTCTGTTATTCGATATTAATGATATTTCTAATCGAAATTGGCTGTTTATAGAATTGACTATATTAGGGTTAATTGGATTTCACACCTTAATCTGGGAAACAGAAAGTCGCTATGGCTTGCCATTAATTTTTTTGTATTTAATATTAGTATCATTGCCAATAAAGCAAGTAAAGATGAACCTAAAGAATCGTAAAGGATTATTAGTAACTTCATTTTTGATATTGATATTTTGCGGATATAATTTATTTTTCAGTCGTCTAAAAGATAATATTGAACTTAATCCCTATGTGATTACAGCACAGAGAAGCCAATTATCAGAAAAATATCAAACTAAAACAGTGAAGTTATCACCTAGAGAAAAGATAAGCGAAAAGGTATTTTTGCCAGTAAATGTCTCATATTTTTCAGTATTAATACCAGAAAAAACTAAGTTAGAGGGGCAGCTAATTAATACTAAAACCAAGAAAAAATATCCTTTGCAAAAAGAAACGAAGAGTTTAGTTTATGATGGAAAAATAACTAAAGGTTCTTATATTATTCAAATTAAAAATGCTAGTAATACAGATCAAATTTGTTGGATTGTATCACCAGCAAGTTATCAGTTATCGGAATATAAAATTCAACATCAAGGAAATAAGTATTTGATTTATAAATTTGAAAAATAATTAGAAAATGAATTAAGCAAAAGCCTGCAGTAAGCAGGCTTTTTTGTGTATAAAAAAAGATAAACGTCTATAAAGGCGTTTATCTCAATACTAGGTATATATAACTGTATAGTTTATAGGGAAATTTTCTAATACAATAAAATATAAAAGTAAGAGTAAAGAAACTCTTAACAAAGATATATTATTTTTTTAGAAATGTTTAATTATATATACAATACGATTTTATGATTATATATTTTGTGAGTCAATAAAAAATATGCATAAATTCGCTGTTTTTGATAATTATTTTGTTTAATTTTTGATTTTTATCGTAATTAGTAAGTGATTTTAACTTTGAAGGGGAAAATTGTTAATATTTTAATTTTGATCATTTTTACAAATTAAATGTTTTACTTTCCGTAATTTATGATATATTAATATTGTTAACAATTTTATAAAAAAGGAGTGCTACAAATGCAACAACTTTTAGTGAAAGCACAAAAAAATGTGCAAGCTATTTTGTTAGCAGTAGCTACTATCTTAGGATTTTTATTCTTAAGTGGTAGTAATGTGCAAGCTGCGCAATTATCAGCAAATGGGGCGGGTGCTGATGATGCAGTTGTTACAGATGCTAATGGAAAAAATGTAACTGGTCAAGAATTAAACAAGTATACATATTACAATGTAGCTTATAAGTGGTCATTACCTGAAAATACCACAGTTAAAGCTGGAGATACTGTGACATTTACTTTACCAAGTGATGTTCAAATTCGTGTTGCTGATACAAAATTTGATGTAACAGATGAGGAAGGTCATGTAGTTGGTGAATTTGAAATTGCAAAAAATTCATCAACAGGTACATTAACCTTTAATGATTACTTTGGTAAAAATAACGTCAAAGATATTCATGGTATTTTAAATATTAAAGTTAATGGTACTCAAGAAAATGAAGCAAATGAATGGTTTTTAAACAAGGCTGGCTGGTTAGATTCACAAAATAAACCTAATTGGACAATTGTTTATAACCCACAATCAAAGAGTTTAACTAATGTACAAATCAAAGATACATTACAAAACAATCAAACTTATGATGTTAACTCAATTCAACTATGGTACGGTCATGTCGTAAATAACCAATTCGTAGCGGATCAAAAAGTAACAAACCCAGTAGAACAAGGTTTAGTTAAATTATCAAATAACAATACAGAAATGACAGTTAAGTTTGATAAATTAGATAAAGCTGTTCAATTGGTATATCAAACAAATGCAGATACATCTAATGGAGAAGTTTCACTGGTAAATAATGTCGATGCAAGTTGTGATCAATTAGGATCAGCAACAATGACTTCAACAATTGAAGTTGGTGGTGATGCTACTGCAGCAGGTACACAAAATGCTTCTTCAAGTAGTTCAATTATGAGTTCTAGTTCAAGTGCAAATTCATCAAGTGTGAGTGCAAGTTCTAGTTCAAGTGTATGCTCATCTAGTTCAACTACTAGTTCTAGCATGATTTCATCATCAAGTACAAACTGTAGACCAAATAATCCACATCGTCCTTGTCGTCCACAAAGACCATGTCATCCACAACATCCATGCCACCCATGTCATCCACAAAGACCAGTGTGCCCCCCACATTGTCATAAACATCATCACCACTATTTCTTTAATGGTGTAGGATGTTAATTTAATAAAGGAAGATATAATTTGTGATTATATCTTCCTTTTTGTTTGTAATGAGAATATGAATTTTAATATTTAAAGCAAGTGGTTTCGTGATCATTAATCATTCCAATGGCCTGAATAAATGATTGAATTGTTACAGGCCCTGTAAACAGAAAACCATCTTTTTTCATTTGTTTACTGATTTTTTTCGATAACTCGGTTTGAGGTGGAATATTATGATAATCAGCATAATGATGTTTAATGGTTTTGAAATTAGTAAATGACCAAATATATTCATTTAAAGAATTGTCTAGCTCAGAAATTACTTTAGCATTATTAATTGTAGCTTCAATTTTACGTTTGTTACGAATAATATTTTTATCTTGTAAAAGAGTTTCAATTTTATCTTCATTATAGTTTTTTACAATATTTACGTTAAAATCATCAAATGCATGTTTAAATGCGAGTCTTTTTTGTAAAATCAAATTCCAATTTAAGCCAGCTTGAAAAATTTCGAGTGTAAGCAATTCAAAAAGCATACGATCATTATGACAGGGGATTCCCCATTCATTATCATGATATTTTTGAGTTAATATATTTTGATTTGCCCATGAACAACGCAAAGTGAACACCTCTTTTTACTTTTATTTTATCTTTTTGAAAATTAATAGTGAACCATTATATATTGAAAATATTATTTTTAATGATAACTAAATAAAATGAGTAATAAAAAGCATTTCGCTTCTTGTTAGAATATGATAAATTATAAATGATTAGCTTAACGAATTATTTATAATATTGATATTTAATTAGAGGGATTCAGATATCTTGTACATTATTAATTAGAATAAGCTAATTTTTAAATGATAGCGATGAAAAGGTGGATTTTAAATGGATAAATTTTCAAGCAAAGACGGATCTTTTGTTGAAGGTTGGAAAAATTTTTGGAAAGGTTATTTCAACTTTAAAGGGACGGCAACTCGACCAGAATTACTATGGGGTATCTTGATTTATTTGGTAGTGTCTTCACTTTCAGGATATATTTTAAAATGCATTATATTATTATCAGTTAAGGGAAATTTTTGTTTTTATTATGGTATTTCATTTCTTGTAGGAATAGCCTTTTTCATTCCTTTATTGGCTTTGAATGCACGCCGATTACGTGCTTTAGGTGTTAAAGATAATGTGAATTATTGTCTTGTCATCATTCAAGGAGCTTTATTATTTTTACTCCCTGGAATCTATGTGGTTTATTCAATCATTCTTTCATTTTATTTAATTTTTAAAAAAACTGACACAGAGATTGAAGCAACTCCTTTACCAGAAATCAATTTTAAAAATAAGAGTAGAGCATTCAAACTTACATATGATTTGTTAGTAATAGTTTATCTTTTTGCATCATTTAAAGTATCGGTATGGGAAGCTCGTTTTATTTTATCTGGAGCAGGCCCATGGGCTATTATATTTACATTTGGACTAGCATTTGTTATTTTCTTAATTCCAGAAATTATTTTTTTTAATGCGTTAAAAGTAAAGACCAAAAAACGGATGGTAAGTGCAATAGCATTTAATGGATTATTTTATTTATTTTTAAATGGACTTTTAACGGCTCCTCGTCTTGATGGTGATGAAGGTGGCGTAACTCATTTTTATGCATTTAATTGGCGCCAATCTGCTGCATTCTATTTTGCAATTAGTATAGTAGTAGGGATTGCTTTAGTTTTAATGTGTTACTCAAAACGTTCACTTAAACAAAAAATACTTATCTTAACTTGTTCTAGTTTAATTGGTTTGGCTTTTGCGGGAATAACAGTTATGATTACGCAAAAGCAAAAAACTGAAACCTTAACTGAAATCCGCAGTCGGTATCGAAGAGAAGTTCGTTCAGTAAAGAAGGAGATGCTTACTGATTTAGCTGATAGCGTTACTGGTGTTCATGAAGTTAAGTTTGCAGTTCTTTCACCATCAGAAGTCACATTAAAAAATAATGAAGGATGTGATTCAGATAGAGGATGCGATGTTGAAAATGATGTGCTTTTAATTGAACTAAACGGTAAACAAATTAAAAGTAGTGATTATTATGAACTATTAGATTCAGGTGAAAATAATAGTAAGCAAAAGCAAGAATTAGCTACTAAATATGGTATTCAAATCAACCATGATAATAAAAAAACAAAAGTTGCTGATATTCAACAAAAAGAAGTCATTTGGAATCAAAGCAAACTTAATAAGTTTCAAGCAGAGAATTAATTAATAAAAAAGAAGCGTTATAACGCTTCTTTTTTTGTTAATTGTTTTTATGATAAAAAGTAATCACTGTACTAAGTAACAAAATAACTCCAATAGCTTCTAAAAGAATGCCATTTGAACTTCCTAAATTAGGCAGAACCAATTTATGACTTTTCTCGGTAGGATCATTTTTTAAATTAGAACTAGTAGTTTTTTTCGCATTTAAACTAATTTTTGAAATAGAAGAACTACTTGATAAATTTGATGAACTTGATATTTTACTAGAACTCGACTCAAAATTAGAACTCTTTGATGGTTGGGAAGTTAAATTAGTAGATTGTACATTAGTGCTTTGAGTTGAAGAACTATTAATAACACTTGAACTAGTACTGCTTGATTCTTCTGAATTTGAACTTAGTGATGATGAAATAACTTTTGTTTGATTGGATGAAGTTTCATCTGAAATGTTGCCATCACCATCATAGAAGATAGATGTTTTACATTCCCAATTACTTGATTGTGGTTCGCCACCTTGACCACCTGAAGGAAATCCTTGAACATCATTGGTTAAAGTCCCAATTTTGTTACTTTTTGATTGATATGTGATGTTGACGATACCATTTATATTATTAAGATTGATTGTCATTTGATTTCCAGTAACAGTTGCGTCGACTGGTAAGGTTTTAGTAGCAATGAATTGTCCTTCTTCGGTGTAGTAGCCTTGTTGAATTACAATAGAATTTTCTAAAATTGTTTGGCTATTATCAGCAGTATCTTTAATTGTAAGGTGCGAATAGCCTTTTTCAGCATTAACAGCAATATTCCATAAAATGTGGTCTTGATTATCAACCCAGGCTACTTTATTAATATTCCAGTTGTCTTCATTTTCAGAACTAGCAACGGAACCATTAGCTGTAATGTGAATTGATCCATGACGATCAAAATCGTTATGAGTTTTAAAGTAATTATTGAAAGTTAAAGTTCCGGATTGATCACCTTCATTGATTACGAAATTGCCAATTACTATATTTTCGGAATTTTTTACATCAAAATTCAAATTAGCGTTGGCTGCCATATTAGTGGGTAATTGAAATTTTAATGTGTCTCCTTGTTGTATAGAAACGTTGTCAGGAATATTGAAATTCCAGTCAATATTGTAACTGCGATATTTACTTAACTTCGAAGTATCAGTAATAACTCTTCCTGAGCCAGTAGTTACGATTGCCTCTGATCCATTTGTTCCTGTTGCAGTAATTTCAGCTGCTCTTACTTTAGAAGCACCATAAATTAATCCTATAAGGATAATAAAAATAACTAACAAAAAATTATGCACTCTCATATTATTACCTTCTCTATAATTTACTCACAATTCTAATTATAGACATTTTTTCGATAAAATATCATATTTTTTAATTAAATTATTTTAATTAAAAAACTCCCAATGTTTTGGGAGTTTTAACTAATATTTATTTTTAGAAAAGATGTGCAATTAGTGGTAATGCCCAAATCCAGAAAATACATGAAAGGGCAAAACCGACAGTTGAAATAGCAACTGAGCTTGCACCTTCTTTAACATAGATGTTATAACGGCTAGAAATAATAATTCCTGAGAATGCAGGTGGTAAACCTACAGCTAAACATAACATTGCGATTTTATTTGGATCTGATCCCATACCACATAAATATGCAGCGGCAACAATAATTGCTGGTGTTAGAAATAGTCGATAAAAAGTATTCCAAAGTGCTTCTTTATCAATAGAAAATTTTACAGTTGATAAGGCAAGACCTGCGGCGAGAACAGCAACCCCCGAATTAGCTTTAGCAATTAAATCAAAGGTTGGTGTCCATGAATTTGGAATATGAATTCCTATTAAAACAAAAATAACTGCTAATAAAGGTGCAGCAGCAACAGGTTGTTTAATAGCATTTAAAATTGATAGCCAAACGGATGGCTTTTTATCAGCATCTTCAAGTTTGGTATATTCGTATTCTGCCCGTGCAAGGTCTATTTCACGTTTTATTCCGTGTTCTCGTAATGCTTTAGCTTCAGCATCAGTCACTGGTACCCCTTCAGGAATGCTTTGTGTATCAACTAACATAGTTTGTGTTTTTTTAGGATCAGCTTTTTTAGGACTGGGCTTGTTATTTAAACTGCTGCCACCTTTTTTAGCGACACTAGCTCGTAATTTAGCTTGGCCTTGATTAATTAAGGCTAATCCGATTGGAATTGTAATTGCATTAACGACGATTGAAACAATTCCAATAACTAAGTTAGTAGTAACGTTATTACCATAGATAGGATCTAGAACCGCAAAACCTAAGAAACCAATTGTAGGAGATCCAGCAATTAGCGCACAAACAGCAGCTTCTTGTGTTGAACGATGAAACATCCATTTATCTAAATAGTAACTTAGCATGAATAATCCAGTTACACCAACTACAGAAATGATTGTTAAAACAATATCTTGAGCAAAAATCTTTCTAGTAGCTTTTACGATTGCAATAAATAATGCTGCAGGTAAAGCAATATTTAGAACTAACTTATTTAGTCCTTGTCTTTGATCATCATCAAAAACGTGAAATTTACCGCAGATATACCCTAGTAACATAATGATAAGAATTGGAATAATATCATTTTTAATAATAAAAATCATTATTATCTACTCCCCAGTGGATAAGGAGATATTAGTTAACAGTTAATCTCCTTTAATTACAAATTAAAGAGCTCTTATCATTATAATAAGGCATTCGCCTGAAGTTTCCATTATTAGCACTGAAAAGAATTGAAATAGTGAAATAATTTTAATTAATGTTCTATTTATTCTATATTAATCTACTTTAAAACAATTAATGTTAATATATATACTAGATATAATTAATATAAAAGTATAATATTCGTATTTTGGTATTGACGAAACAAATATATTCTTGTAAACTTACAAGGAACAGTTATTAATTACATAGGAGAGTTAATTATGTCATCAATTGTTATTATGGGAAGCCAATGGGGCGACGAAGGAAAAGGAAAGATGACGGATTATTTAGGGCAAAAAGCCGATATGATAGTTCGTTTTCAAGGTGGTAATAATGCTGGTCACACTATTACATTCAATCAGCATACATACAAATTACAATTAATTCCTTCGGGGATTTTCGAATCCGATAAGACAAACATTATCGGCAACGGTGTTGTTGTCAATCCTAAAGCCTTATTAGCTGAATTAGCCACTCTTAAACAGGCACATATAGACACTTCAAATCTTAAAATTTCAAGTCGTGCACACGTCATTTTACCTTATCATATTCAATTAGATATTTCTCAAGAAGAACAACGCGGAAAAAGCAAAGTTGGAACAACTAAAAATGGAATCGGTCCTGCATACATGGACAAAGCTGCAAGAATTGGCATTAGAATGTGTGATTTATTAGAAAAAGATACATTTGAAGCTAAGTTAAAAGAAAATTTAGCACAAAAAAATGCACTCTTCACAAAAATCTATAATGTAGAACCATTTGATTTTGATGAAATCTTTAATGAATACTATGAATATGGTCAACAATTAAAAGAATATGTTACAGATACTTCTGTTTTAGTTAACGAAGCTTTAGAACAAGGTAAGAAGGTCTTGTTTGAAGGGGCTCAAGGGGTCATGCTTGATTTAGATCATGGTACATATCCATATGTAACGTCATCTAACCCAATTGCTGGTGGAGCATTAGTTGGTGCAGGTATGGGACCACAAAATATTGATAATATGGTAGGAATTTGTAAAGCATATTCTACTCGTGTTGGTGAAGGTCCATTTCCAACGGAATTAACTGATCAAACTGGAGATTATATTCGTGAAACTGCACATGAATATGGAACTGTAACTGGTCGTCCACGTAGAATTGGTTGGTTTGATGCAGTTGCAATGCAACATGCACGTCGAGTTTCAGGGATGACTTGTTTAAGTTTAAACTTACTTGATATTTTAAGTGGACTTAAGAAAATTAAGATTTGTAAGGCTTATGAATTAGATGGGAAGCAAATTAATTACTATCCAGCAAGTTTGAAAGAATTGGAACGTTGCAAACCAATTTATGAAGAACTAGATGGATGGGATGAAGATTTAAGTGGCTTAACAGAATATGATCAACTTCCTGCAAATGCTCAAAAGTATTTGAAGAAGATTGAAGAATTAACTGGATTACCAATTATTACAATTTCTGTAGGTCCAAGTCGAGAACAAACAATTATTTTGAAGGATGCATGGGAGGCTTAAGTAATAATGTTAGCAAGATATTCACGTCCAGAAATGGCAAAAATATGGACAGACGAAAACAGATATGATGCATGGTTAAAAGTAGAAATAGCAGTTACAAATGCGTGGAGTAAATTAGGAGTAGTACCTGCAGAAGATGCTAAGAAGATTGCAGAAAATGCAACTTTTACAGCAGAACGTGTTGCTGAAATCGAAGAAACGACACATCATGATGTCGTAGCATTTACACGAACAGTTTCTGAATCTTTAGGTGAAGAAAAGAAATGGGTTCACTATGGTTTAACAAGTACAGATGTTGTTGATACTGCACAAGGATATTTGTTAAAACAAGCTAATAAGATTTTACGTCAAGATCTAGCTGAACTTAAAGCTACAGTAAAAGAAATGGCTTTGAAATACAAAGACACTGTAATGATTGGTCGGACTCATGGTGTTCAAGCTGAACCAATGACATTTGGTTTAAAGATGTGTCGTTGGTATACAGAAATCCAACGTGATATTGAACGTTTTGAACATGCTGCTAAAGGTGTTGAATGCGGGGAAATCAGCGGGGCAGTTGGAACATATGCTAATGTGCCACCTGAAGTTGAAGAAAGTGTTATGGAAGAACTCGGACTTAACCGTCAACCTGTTACAAGTCAAATTTTGCCACGTGATTTACACGCTGAATATATTGCAAGTTTAGCCTTGATTGCAACAAGTTTAGAAGAATTTGCAACTGAAATTCGCTCATTGCAACGTTCAGAAATTCATGAAGTTGAAGAACATTTTAATGAAGGTCAAAAAGGATCTTCTGCAATGCCACATAAACGTAATCCAATTGGTTCAGAAAATATTTGTGGAATGGCTCGGGTATTAAGAGGAAATGTTGTAACAGCATATGAAGATGTTGCATTATGGCATGAACGTGATATTTCACATTCATCTGCAGAACGAGTAATTTTGCCTGATACAACAATTGGATTAGATTACATGTTAACTCGTTTCAATCGTATTTTGAAAAAATTAGATGTTTTCCCAGAAACAATGAAAGAAAATATGGGAAGAACATATGGATTAATTTATAGTCAACGTCTACTTTTGAAATTAATTAATACTGGAATGTCACGTGAACAAGCTTATGATATGGTTCAAAAATTAACTGCAAAATCATGGAATGAACATAAGCAATTTAAGCAATTAGTAGAAAATAGTAAAATTGCTGATGTATTACCACAATCAGAAATTGATGACGCTTTTGATTATCATTATCATTTACGTTACATTAACGATATTTATCAAAAAGTATTTCCTGACGAAAACTAAATAGTTTAATTTTTTGACTTTTAGGATCACTCTTGTTATTCTGTGTTAAGTGCTTTTGAAATAATTAGTGCAATTAATTTGATTGAAAGCATCTATTATCCAAAAGCACTTCAAAGTGGGAAGAAGGATAATGAAAATGAGTGATACAAAAATGATTTTTAAATTACGTAATCTATCAAGATTAAAACAGTTTGAGGAGACCATTAAACAACAAAAGGGTGTTGTTAAGGTTGAAAGAATGCTCGAAGATGGCAAAATTAAAGCCAATGTTGATTCAAGTAAATTAAAATTAGATTCTTTGAACAATCTTTTAGCTAAAATGGGTTATCAAGTCGAACGAATTATAACTGCTGAAGCTTAATTTTTAAGGCTGTGACTTTAGTCACAGCCTTTTTATTTTGTTTTTTGTATTAGTGACACAATATAAAGCATTAACATTTAACTTATTATCTTTATTTAATGTTAAAATGATTAAAAGTTTTATATATAAATTAAAAAAACTCAATTTAAATTAACAATAGTTTATTTTTTTAAAATTTTATTAAAAAAGTTTATATTTATGGAAATAATTGATAAAATTCTTAAACTAAAATACTGGGGTCAGATTTAATCAGTTAAAAGTAAGCTGATTATTTTGTTTGTTATAAGGATTTTATAGGAGAGGATATATAAATATGCAAAAGGATATAAGGCTACACCTTTTACGCTCAATTTTTGCAACATTGGGTGTCATTATAGGTATGCTAGTATTTTTCCAATGCCGTATAAATGCTAGCGATGTTACTGTTAACGGCTTAGCAGAAAATCAAGCAGTGATAAAAGATCTTAAAGGGAATCAAGTTTCTGATACACAAGAATTAAACAAGTATGAATACTTTAAGGTTACATATCATTGGTCAATTCCTGATTCTGAAACAATTGAATCAGGTGATACTGTAACTTTTGAAATTCCTAATAATATTCGTGTGTGTAGTGATGTAACTTTTAATATTACTGATGCACAAGGTCAAACTGTTGGAAAGGCTAAAATTAAAGCTAATTCAAGTACAGGAACGGTAACTTTTTCTAATATTCCTACTGAATTTAGATATAATCGTCATGGAACATTAACATTTTATGGTGAAGGAAAAGTTGAACAACAAACAGATATTAACAACTGGATGATTGATAAAGGTGGTTGGGTTAATGATGCGAAAATAGGACCTGATGGAAAACCAACTCAATTGTACTGGAATGTAGTACTTAATCCAGCAGGAAAAACAATTTCAAATGTAACTTTTGTTGATAAACTACAAAATGGTCAAACAATTATGACTGATACGATTGTCGCATATAAAGTTGATGGCCAAGAATTGGGGGAACAGTTAAATCCAACACTTACTCAAGATGAAAACGGAAATGTGACTCTTAACTTTGGTGATATTAATTATCCAATTTATATAAAATATCAGACTAAATTAAGTTCTGATGCAGTAACAAATTCAACTGATGAATGGGAAAATACTGGAATTATTAATTGGAATAATACAAGTTCAGAAAAGGCAGCTGCAATAATGCGTTATGGTGGATTAGGTGTAGCTGATGGCTATGATGGTTCTGTTGAACTTGAAAAATTATCAGAGGAAACTAATCAACCACTTCAAGGGGCAGTCTTTAATTTAGAAGATGAAGAGGGAAATGTAATTGAATCAGATTTAATTACAGATGAAAATGGTCAAATTTTAATTGCTAATATTAAAGACGGAAACTACCAATTTGTTGAAACTAAAGCACCTGAAGGGTATCAATTGAATACTACACCAATTAAATTTACTATCGATGATACTAATCCAGAGAAATTGCATATTAAATTAACAGCATTTAATCAAAAAGCAGTTTCTTCAAGCTCAAGCAGTTCTTCAATATTATCTTCAAGTTCTAGTTTAAGCAGTTTATCATCAATTTTTAGTTCAAGTTCTTCTGCTTCAAGTAGCAGTAGTATATTAAGTTCAAGTAGTAGTATTTTAAGTTCATCAAGTAGTTCTGCTTCTGCAAGCTCAAGTGTAATTCCAAGTATGTCATCAAGCAGTAGCAGTAGTTCATCAATAATTGCTTCTACAAGTAGTTCTACTTCAGTACCAGCAATAAGTTCAAGCTTAAGTAGTTCTTCAAGTTCAAGTAATCAACCAATTATAAGTAGTTCAAGTACAGGACAAAAAGTTCCTGTACAGTCAAGTCAGAGCTCAATATTATCATCAAGTTTGCCAATGTATAGTAGTTCAGTGCTACCATCATCAAGCTCAAACTTAGTGCCAAGTGAATCAATTAACAGTGTTTCAAGTAGTCAATCTACTATAACTGATACTGGTAAAAATATTGATGATCCACAATCATCAACTACAACAAAATCATCAGTAATTAGTACAACTAAGGCACCAACATCATTTGATAATAAAAATGATGATCCAGTAGTTTTAATTGGTAAGAGTGAAAAAGCAAGCTCACATGTAAGTTCTGTAAAATCAAGCAAAAATGCAAGTAGTAAAGCATCTTTACCACAAACAGGTGAAAACCAAAAATTAGGTAATACTATTAGCATTATTGGAATAGTTACAATGACAATAGCAGCTGGAGCAATTATTTTTAAAGTTAAATAATGATTTATAAAGGAAAAGCGAATGCATAATTAACGCATTCGCTTTTTAGCTATAACATCTGGATTGTGAACATAGGGGAATGATGTATAGCGGTTAACTTTATTATAAAAAAAGATGGGGGGGGGGGTCAAGAACCCACTGTTTACAATAGTTTGAAGATTTTATTGGAATATAAATCATAAATTTTAGATAAATGATTTAATTCCCATATATAGAAGAATAAGTGCAATTATTGGTTTAAAAATTCGATTAATCCAGTTGTTTTCAGTATTTATTTTTTGCATTATATAAGGTGCGATTAAGGCGCCAACAGTTGTTCCTAATATCATATAAAAGACTAAGTTCCAAGCAATTTTCATGGTGTTAAAATGTAATCCAATTCCTAATAGTGTAGTCCATACTCTAATATATGATGAAGTTGCTGCGGCTTGAGCCATTGGGGCATCTAAGAGTAACATACCAGCAACTAATGGGCCTCCACCTGACATTCCTGCAAGTCCAATCATAATTCCACTGATTACACTAGCAAAATTAGCCATTACTCGATGAAGTTTATGATGGACATAACTTTGATGTTTTAGATGAGGATCAACAAATACATGAAATAAAATTGTGATTGCTAAAACAATTAAAATGATACTGATAATGATTTGATAGTAATGTTGGTTAATAAAAGGGACGATAAGACTTCCACCTAAGGTTCCACATATTGCCCAAATTAATAATTTATTTCCCTGGTTATAATTGATGAGATTTTTTCGATGATAAAAATAAGTGCCAACAATTAAAGCTGGCAAAGTGATTACTAAAGCACTAGCCGCCGCAGTTTTGTCAGGAAGATGAAAAAATGTGATCAAACAGCCAATGTATAAAGCTGCTCCCATTCCAACTGAAATGAGAATGAATCCAATGATAAAACCACATAAAGTTAACATTAAAATATTCATTTCTATGTTCCTTTCACATGAAATTTTCCTTATCCAATAAAAAAACCTTACTATCTTTGGCGTGATAGTAAGGCCGAAACAAAATAAGCTTACCCGAGTACGGAGTGCGCATTACTCTAAATAGGATGGAAATTCGTATACCTGTGTAAAGCGAAATTGAGGTAGGTTGAAAGTATTTATCTTCCAACCATCTTTATCATAACCTCAACGAAACTAAGTTTCAATCAAAATCTCTTTGCCTTAAATGAGATACAAAGAACCTTTGCTAGTTTAAAAAATGCCGCTCAAATATATCAAATTTTATTCATATCATTATCACTTCTATGACCAAAAGAATAAGATAAAAATTAAGAGAGTGGTTCTCTTTAAGCTATTTCAAAATAAATAAGGAGAATAGATTATGACAGAACAAATTACAGGTGCAGAATTACTAATTGAAGCATTAAAAAAGAATAATTTAAAAAATATATATGGGGTTGTAGGTATTCCAGTTACTGATTTAGCACGTATGGCGCAACGAAGTGGAATGCGTTATTTTGGATTTAGACGTGAAGATTCAGCAGTTAATGCAGCTGCTGCAGCCGGTTTTTTAACTGGAAAACCAGGATTAGCATTGACTGTCTCAGCTCCTGGATTTTTGAATGGGTTAGTGGCATTAGGAGAAGCTACAAAGAACTGTTTCCCAGTTATTATGATATCTGGTTCATCAGAACGTCATATTATTGATTTAAACCAGGGAGATTATGAAGGATTAGATCAATACAATATTGCAAAGCCATTTTGTAAAGCAGCATATCGAGTAGATCGTCCAGAAGATATGGGATTAGCAGTTGCACGTGCAATTCGATCAGCTACGACTGGTCGTCCTGGTGGTGTATATCTTGATTTGCCAGCAGACACAATTGGTGCAATTTTAGATGAAAACATTGATCCTGAAAGTACAATCATTAAGGAAAATGATTTTGCTAAATTGAGACCTGCAAAAGAGGAAGTTACACGTGCAGTTGATGTTTTAAAACAAGCCAAAAAGCCTTTGATTATTTTGGGTAAAGGTGCTTCGATTGCTCATGCTGAAGATGGTGTACGGGAATTTATTGAAACAACTAAGATTCCATACCTTCCAATGTCAATGGCGAAGGGCTTACTTCCAGATGATAGTGAATCATGCGTAGCCGCAGCACGTTCATTATCATTTAGTGAAGCTGATGTTATTATGTTGGTTGGTGCACGTTTGAATTGGATGTTATCACATGGAAATAAATTCAATCCAAACGCCAAGTTAATTCAAATTGATGTTGATCCAGATGAGATTGATTCTAATAAGAAGATTGCTGCCCCATTAGTTGGTGATATGAATGCAGTTTTTGAAGAATTAAATCCAGCGGTTAAAGAAGCAGGTATCAAAGCTTCACAAACTTGGCTAGATGCATTGAAAGCCAAAAAAGATGAAAACTTTGCTAAAATGCAAAAACGGCTAACAACTCCTCGTTCACCAATGGGGTATTACGGTGCTATGCGTCCGATTAAAGAATTGATCCGCAAGAATCCCGATACTTATTTAATAAGTGAAGGTGCAAATACATTGGATATTGGACGGAATGTAATTGATATTTTCAAACCACGGCATCGTCTTGATTCAGGAACATGGGGTGTAATGGGTGTTGGACTCGGTTATGCTATTGGGACTGCAATTGAAACTGGTCAAAAAGTAGTTTGTGTGGAAGGCGATAGTGCGTTTGGATTTGATGGAATGGAAATTGAAACTATTTGTCGTTTACACTTACCTGTAACAATTGTAATCTTTAATAATGGTGGAATTTACAACGGAGCTGAAAAAGATCCAGCAGGTAGTGATCCTGCCCCAATTACATTGGACGCAAAGGGCCGTTATGATAAGCTTTCAGAAGCATTTGGTGGTTTAGCATATAATGTTACAACTCCAGAAGAATTAGATAAGGCTTTAAATGAAGCTTATGAATCAGGTAAACCTGCGATTATCAATGCAGTAATTGATCCTACATTAGGTAAGGAATCAGGGCACATTGGCAATTTGAATCCTAAATTAGGAATAAAGCATTAAAGATAGTGATGAAGGGATGAATAATCCCTTCTTTTTATTTGAGTTATATTGATCAAAAGTTATAAATAATTGTTTAACCATTAAAGCTGTGATAAGGTGGAAGCGTTGATATCTTAACATTTTTATATTAAAGGGGATCATAAAAATGGAAACTTTAGCAATTATTTGGATTATAATTGGCTTTATTTCTGCTTTTATTATTTTATGTGATGTTATTAAACATCCACAACAAATGAGTATTATGAATGCTGTTTGGCCAATTAATGCATTATGGGGAGGGCCATTAATTTTATGGGCATATTTTACATTAGGAAAACATCGAAAAATGCATATGAAATCAATGAAAATGGAAAAGATGCACATGAAGATGGAGATGCCTCCAAAAGATTCCAAATATAATCAATTTTGGCAAGGAATTATAGTAGACGCTCTTCACTGTGGTGCTGGATGTAGTCTTTCAGATTTAATTGGTTCTTGGATTTTTTACTATTTATTAAGTTTTAATTTATTTGGACAAAAGATATTTGGTGAGTGGCTATTTGATTATATTCTTGCTTTATTAATTGGGGTGTTATTCCAATATGCAGCGATTGCTCCAATGATGCAAGGAAGTACAATTAGTAAATTATGGCGTGCATTTCGGATTGATTTTTGGTCATTGACTGCATGGCAAGTTGGAATGTATGGTTGGTCCGCAATCGTAACATTTATTTTCCAATGGCATTTTACTCCATTACAACCACAGTTTTGGCTAATGATGAGTATCGGAATGGCATGTGGCTTTATTACTGCATATCCAATGAACTGGCTCTTGGTTCGCAAAGGTATTAAAAGTGGAATGTAAATATAAATGGCATATAAATAACCTAAGATAAAAAATCTTAGGTTATTTTTTTATGTTTTTAATTAACAATTCAATTTTTTAAGACCTAAAATTACTAAACCAAGACCTAGAGTTAACATTGTAACAATCAAAATAACTGTACTTTTTTTCATAAATATTTCCTCCCCATCTTCTAAAACACTAAATAACAACATCTATTATCTTTATATTCTAGTTAGTTGTCATTATTTTTCAATTATCTGAATGCGAATTAAATATGCGAAATGCCAATAATTTTGACGCAAAGAAACTAGCATTGAGGCTCTCTGACAGGCTGATTAAAATCAAATTGAGTGAATGAAGTGACTTTTATAAATCATACATCACTCAATTATTTAATTATAGGGTCATTTTAAAACTCGTTTGGAGGCGAATTTTATGGAAAAAGCAAATAATAAGCAGCCGAAACCACAAAAGTATTTTATGTCGACTGTTGCTTTAACAATGCTGAATGTTGTCATGATTGCTGGTTTAGGAAACGATCCACAACAAGCTTTCTATGGGCTATCATCAGTTACATATTTTCTGATTGGATTTATCTTATTCTTCATTCCGACTGCATTAGTTTCAGCTGAATTGGCAAGTGGCTGGCCTCAACGTGGAGGAATTTTCCGTTGGGTCGGCGAAGGCTTAGGTAAAGGTTGGGCGTTTACTTGTTTGATAATTTTATGGTTTCAAACGACATTTAACTTAGGTGCTGGGATGCCTAACTTTGCTGCTACAATCATGTTTTTCTCTCCACATTATCATAAAGCGATTCAGTTTTTGGAACATCCACAACATGAAATTTTAATCATGTGTGGTTTTATTGCATTGTTCTGGTTCGTAACTTGGTTAGCAGCACGTGGAACTAAAACTTTCGCTAACATCGCAAAATATGGTGTTATCGTGGGAACGTTTATTCCATTAGGTGTAATGATTATTTTAACCATTGTCTGGTTATGCCAAGGTCATAAGCCTGCAATGCCAATCGGAGCAAAATATCTAATTCCCCAATGGAATGGTATGGGTACATTAGCGTTAGTGGCTGGTGTTCTCTTTAGTTGGACTGGAATTGATATGAATGCTGCACACATCAAAGAATTACGAAATCCAGAGAAACAGTATCCACTTTCAATTTTATTTGCTGGGATTGCTGCGTTGGCAATTTTCGTCATTGGAACATTGATTATTGCAACGATTATTCCTGCAAGTAAACTAAATATCTTGGATGCATTATTTGTTACTTTCCACGATTTAGGGGAAACATTTAATTTTCCATGGTTATACATGGTATTCATTTATATTAACTTTATTTTACTAATTGCAATGTGGACAACTAATTTAGCCGGTCCATCATTCATGTTAGGGCAAGCAGGTCAAAGTGGTTTGTTACCAAAATGGTTACAAAATTACAACAAACACGGTATGCCTTCAAAAATGATGTATTTCCAAGCACTTTGTGTCACAATTATTGCGTTCTTAGTAAAACTATTACCAAATGTCGAAGGCTTTTTCATTATGGTTACTCAAACCATTACGATTTTATATTTAATCTACTATATTATCATGTTTATTGCGTTTATTAGATTACGGTATAACCAAGCCAATCGGCCACGTTCATTCAAAGTTCCTGGTGGTAAATTTGGCGCTTGGTTGGTTACAATTGTTGGAATTGCTTCATCTATTTTTGGAATTGTTATTGCATTTTATCCACCAACTCAAGTCAAACAAGAAGTTGGTTCTGGAACAGTTTATGTTGTCACAATTGCATGTTTGGTTGCAGTTGTTTTGCTAGTTGCTTTAGGCCTATATCAATTATCCAAGCATCATAATAAGACTCACAATAATGATTGGGTCAACGATCAAAATAAGTTTGCTCCTTACACTTGGGAAATCGAAGGTTTAAAGAAACCACAAAAAGTTGAATCCAATGTGCCAACAGATATTATGTCAAAAGGACAAAATCCAATGGGTGTTCCGGTTAAGTATCATTTTGATCCAAACAAAAAGGTGAAATTACCTAAAGATTGGGCTAAACCAACGGCGGATATTGAGAAATATGCTAAGGAAATGCGCGATCACAAATAATATTAAAAAATTGAAGTAAAATGACAGGTTATTTATAATCAATAATACAGAAGATAGTCAAAACAGTTTTGTTTTACTATTTAGGATATTTGAAGGGAGACTTAAAAATGGAGTATATTGCAAAAGTATTAGGTGGAGCCCCCGTCACAACTGGTGAACAAGCCAGTGCTAAAGATAACCTTTACATGCATGTTAATTATGAATGGCTCAAGACGGCAAAAATTCCAGCGGATAAACCAGCAGCTGGAAGTTTTCAAGATATGGATGAAGATGTTGAAAAACGTTTGATTGATGACTTCAAAGCATATCATGATGGTAAGTTTGAAGCACTTAATTCCATGTTTGCGGAAGCAATGAAAATGCACGCGTTAGCAATTGACTTTGCGGGACGTGAAGATCAAGGAGTTAAACCATTAATTCCGGTAATTCAACCTATTCAACGTTTGAAAATGCTAAATGATCTTAGCAAACAATTGCACAACTGGGTTTTAAATGATTTACCATTACCATTTAAAATCGATGTTGAGCCAGATTGGAAAGATACATCTAAGAATACAGTATTCATGTACGGTCCAGATTTAATTTTACCTGACAAAACTTACTATGATAAATCAAGAAAAGATACGCCTAAGTTACTAAAAACATGGGCAGATATGTCACAACAATTATTAGAATTAGTTGGATTTGAAAGTGCGGACGCTGCACAAATTGTAAAGGAAGCAATGGAGTTTGATCGCTCACTTGTTCCACATGTATTAACTTCTGAAGAATTAGCGGATTATCCTAAACAATATAATCCAAAAACATTACAAGAAATCCGTGATTATAGTCATAGCTTTGAATTAGATGTGATGATTACTAAATTGGTTGAAGATCACCCGGGAAAAGTTATTGTAACTCAACCTCAATATTTTGAAGCTTTTGATGAGATTGTTAATGATACAACTTTCAAGAATTTGAAGAGTTGGATGTTAACTAAGACTATTAATAAATTAGCACCTTACTTAAAAGAAAGTATTCGTCAAACTGCTGATATGTTTCATCGAGCAGTAGCAGGGACTAAAGAATCATTAACACAACCAAAATTTGCTTACAGTGTAATTGATGACACATTTAAATATGTTGTGGGCGATTACTATGGTCGGAAATATTTTGGTGAAGATGCCAAAAAAGATGCAACAGAAATGATTAAAGAGATGATCGGTATTTATAAGCATCGATTACAAAACAACGACTGGTTAGGTGATAAAACACGTGCAAAAGCCATCTTGAAATTAGATAAAATTGCGATTAAGGTGGGCTTTCCTGAAAAAATTAAACCAGTTTATCAAAAATTGCATGTGACTACAGCTGAAGAAGGCGGAACTTTACTTGGAAATTATGTAAATATCCAAAAAGTTTGTTTGAAAGATAATTTTGAACAATTCCATAAGCCAGTGGATCGAACAGAATGGGATATGCCATCTCAATTAGTTAATGCTTGTTATGATCCATCAAGAAATGATATTACATTCCCTGCAGCTATTTTAGAAAAACCATTTTACAGTCTAAATCAATCTCATAGTAAAAACTTTGGTGGGATTGGCTGTGTAATGGGACATGAAATTTCACATGCATTTGATAACAATGGTGCTCATTTTGATGAATATGGAAATATGGTTAACTGGTGGACAAAGGATGATGCTGCTCACTTTGCTAAGTTAACTCAAAAGATGATTGATGAATTCGATGGCATTCCATTTGCTGGTGGTAAAGTTAATGGAAAATTAGTAGTTTCTGAAAATATTGCAGATAATGGTGGAATGAGTTGTTCATTAGAAGCATTGAAACAATATTCAGATGCTGATCTCAAGGAATTCTTTACTAACTGGGTTACAGTTTGGAGAATGAAAGCAAGTACGGCATATAAGAAAATGTTATTAGCTACTGATGTCCATGCTCCTGAAGAACTTCGAGGAAATGTTGAACCTCAAAACTTCGAAGATTTCTATGAGACTTTTGATGTTCATGAAGGAGACGGCATGTGGTTAGATCCAAGTAAACGAGTTCAAATTTGGTAAAAATAAAAGACCTTCAATTGAAGGTCTTTTATTTTATTTATCTTTAGTTTCTGCACGCATTTCTTTAGCATATTGTGAAATATCTGCGGTTGGTTGTGCCCAATCTTTTGGAAGATCAACTTTTTTATTTGGATCAAAATGATATTTAATTGGAACTCCCATTGGGTTTTGGCCTTTTGACATAATATCTGTTGGTACATTGGATTCAACTTTTTGTGGCTTCTTCAAACCTTCAATTTCCCATGTGTATGGAGCAAATTTATTTTGGTCGTTGACCCAATCATTATTATGAGTCTTATTATGATGTTTAGATAATTGATATAGACCTAAAGCAACTAATAAAACAACACCAACTAAGCAAGCGATTGTTACATCATAGACTGTTCCAGAACCAACTTCTTCTTTAACTTGTGCAGGTGGGTAAAATGCAAGCATAATTCCAAAGACGGAAGATGCAATCCCGACAATGGTAATTAGCCAAGCACCAAATTTACCACCAGGAACTTTGAATGACCGTGGCCGATTGGCTTGTGTATAACGCAATCTAATAAAGGCCACGAACATGATGATGTAATACAACAAATATAAAATCGTGATTGTTTGAGTGATCATGATAAAGAATCCTTCTACATTAGGTAGTAACTTAACCATAAATGCAATCACTGTAACACATATTGCTTGGAAGTACATCATTCTTGAAGGCATACCATGTTTATTGTAGTTTTGTAACCATTTTGGTAATAGACCACTTTGACCAGCTTGGCCTAACATGAATGAAGGGCCGGCGAGATTAGTGATCCACATTGCAATCATTACTAAGAAGTTAGCATAAATAAATAGCATGTATAGCCATGGGCAATTAATAATTGAACCTAATTCATGGAAAGTAACAAAAAGTGCATCTAAAATATTGATTTTACTTGCAGGAATGATTGTTGCAATAATCAATGTTCCAATGATGAAAATTGCTAAAGCGGCAATTCCAGCAAAGAAAATTGAAATAGGATACTGTTTTTCTGGATGTCTTAATTCTTTGATGTGTGCAGCATTCATATCAATTCCGGCCCAACTAAAGAGGACGCCGGCAACTAATGCGAGTGTGCCCATGCCGTTCCATTGTGGAATCAAATATTTAGCTCCAACTGGCATTGCAGGTTTATGACCTTGGCATAGCCATACGATGGTTAAAATGATCATAATTGCAAGTGGAATGAAAGTACCGATAATAACACCATACTTGGCGATATTAGAAAAAGTTTTAGTACCTCGTGCTGCTAACCAAGTTACGAACCAGAATAATGCAATAAAACCACACATGATTAAAATTTCATGTTGTGGATGTTCCAAAAACTGAATTGCTTTATGATAATGTGGTGTGAAAAACATTACGGTAGCGGCAAAGTTGGGCATTCCAGCACCTAAATTAAAGGTTGATTGGAACCATAAAATAATTAAACAAGTAAATGCCCATCCTTTACCAACACCTTCACCGACCCAACGAAAAATCCCCCCACGTTGAGGCCAACCACTTGCTAATTCAGCTGAAACAAGTGCAGTTGGAATAAAGAATAGAATAAAACCAATAATAAAGTATGTAACTGATGATAGCCCATAGAAAGCTTGTTGCGGATCATTTCCTAAGCCGGCAATCATCACAACATTTAACATTGTTAAAGCAATGGTAGACATAAAATACTTTTGTGGTTTGGGTGATTTCAAACTACTTTTTGAATTAGTATTTGTTTTCGCCATTACTTTCACCTCCCTGATTGTAATTGATAGGCAGATGTCCCATAAATAAAGGATTCACCTGCTTTCACTTAATTAATAAAACATCTGACATTTAAACGCAAAGATCTTGTTATCTTTACAAAAATATTTTGATTAAGAGGATAAAATTTATGCAATAGTAGTCAAAATTTAGGAAAAACGAGGATTTATTATATTTTTTTATTAAAGTTGTAATATGCAATAAATGTGAATTAATAATATTACTAAAAAAATTAAACTAAAAATTTATAGTGTAAAGTTATTGTTTCATAAAAAATAACAATATAATAAATTTTATATGGTATAATTTAATTATATTTTAATGTTAATTTAATTCAGGTTAGAGAGGAACTAGTATTGATGAAAAAAATTAAGAAAACACTAATGTTATTCTTAACGGTCATTGGAATGACATTGTGTATAAACGCATTACATAGTGACTCAGTTGTACATGCGGCCGATGAAAAAACATATACTATTGCAACTGATGTTACTTTCCCACCATTTGTATTTACAAATGATAAAAATCAATATGTAGGGATCGATATTGATTTAATGAAAGCAATTGCGAAAGAAGAAGGATTTAAAGTTGTCTTTAAGCCAGTCGGATTTAATGCGGCAGTTCAAGCTGTTAGTGCCGGCCAAGTAAATGGTATGATGGCAGGAATGACAATTACTGATGAACGTAAAGCAAAATTTGATTTCTCAAATCCATATTATTCATCAGGAATTGTGATGGCTGTTCCCAAAAACAGCAAGATTGACAGCTTGAAACAATTAAAGGGGAAGAAAGTCGCTGTTAAGACAGGGACATCTGGAGCCAACTACGCTAACTCAATTAAAGATAAATATGGTTTTCAAACAGTAACATTTGATGACTCAGACAATGTATATAATGATGTTAAAACTGGTAACTCAGTAGCCTGTTTTGATGATAACGTTGTTTTGAAATATGGTATTAAAAATGGATTGAACTTCAAAATTGTAACGAAACCAGCTGCTACTGGTAAATTAGGGTTTGCAGTTAAGAATGGTACTAACCAAGAATTACTTGCTAAATTTAATGCAGGACTTGAAAAACTAAAGAAAAATGGTGAATATCAAAAGATTATTGACCGTTACACTAAGAGTAAGAGTTCAAGTAATGCACAGGAATCAAGAACAATTTGGGGCTTAATCAAGCAAAATAAAGGTGCCTTATTAAGTGGTTTAGGTGAAACAATGAAATTAACGATTGTTTCAATTTTCTGTGCTACTATTTTTGGAATTTTAGTTGGTTTACTTGGTGTTATTCCAAACAAGTTTTTCAATGGAATTTCAACAGTGATCATCTATATCTTTAGAGGATTGCCATTACTAGTTCTTGCTTTGTTTATTTACAATGGGATTCCAAGTTTAACAGGTAATAAAATTCCTGCCTTTGTTGCCGGAATTATTACGTTAACTTTAAACGAAGGGTCATATATCGCAGCCTTTGTAAAAGGTGGAATTGAATCCGTAGATGTTGGACAAATGGAAGCCGCACGAAGTTTAGGATTACCTTTTGGAAAAGCAATGCGAAAAGTTGTTTTACCACAAGGGTTAAAACTTATGGTTCCTTCATTTATTAATCAATTTATTATTACTTTGAAGGATACTTCGATTTTATCAGTTATCGGAATTGTCGAATTAACACAAACAGGTAAGATCATCATTGCACGTAACTTAGAAGGATTTAAGATTTGGTTGATCGTAGCGGTAATGTACCTCATTCTAATTACGATTTTCACCTTACTTTCTAAGTGGATCGAACGGAGGTTAGATATCTAATGACAAATACAAAAATCGAAGTCCAAAATGTAGCTAAAAACTTTGCTAAAAACCAAGTTTTAAAAGATATTAATTTTACAGTTGAAGATGGTCAAGTGGTTGTAATGATTGGTCCTTCTGGTTCAGGTAAAAGTACCTTATTACGATGCTTGAATCGTTTAGAAACACCAAGTTCAGGAAATATCATTGTGGATGGCATTAATATGGCTGATCCTAAAATTGATATTGATAAGGCTCGTGAAAATATCGGAATGGTTTTCCAACACTTTAATTTATTTAATAACTTAACGATTGGGGAAAACATTATGTTGGCTCCAAAGGAATTAAAGAATAAATCAGATGTGGAAGCTCAAAAACAAGCACGTGAATTACTTAAAATGGTAGATTTGGAAGATAAATTCAATGCTTATCCACAATCATTATCAGGGGGACAAAAACAAAGAATTGCAATTGCACGTGCTTTAGCAATGAACCCTGATATCATGCTATTTGATGAACCAACTTCAGCGCTTGATCCAGAAATGGTTGACGATGTATTGGAAGTAATGAAGAAGCTTGCAAAAAACGGAATGACAATGGTGGTCGTAACTCACGAAATGGGCTTTGCCAAGGAAGTTGCTGATAAAGTGGTCTTCATGGCTGATGGTTACATCGTTGAAGAAGGAACACCGGAAGAAGTCTTTGAACATCCAAAACATGAAAGAACACAAGCATTTTTAGAAAGAATTCATGGTATTTAGAATACTCATGATATAAAAAGTTCAGTGATTTAATCACTGAACTTTTTTATTTCACGTGAAACATTTATATACAGTTAAATTAATTTATTTTTCGAAGGGCTATTATTTTAATTATTTGAACTATTAATCTAAAATAAAAGAGTGATAAAAAGTAAAGGACGTAATTTTATGCATCAAGTAAAAGTTTCTGACATTTTACATAAACCATTTACAAGTGATCATATTCTATATGTCTTTAAGGGGATTTTAGTAGGTTTGGTCACTGGGTTAGTTGTCAGTGTGTTTCGGTTAATCATTGATAAGACAATGAAGGGATTATATTTTATTTATCCTTATATGGCAGATCATCCTCATGTTATTGTTTGGTATGTTTTAGCAACAATTATTCTATGTATCATCTTAGGATTTGTAATTCGTTCTCAATTATTTTATGTAAAGGGATCAGGTGTCCCTCAAATTGAGGCGGTAATGGATAATGAAATTGAGATGAAATGGTGGCCTGCACTTTGGCGCAAATTTGTAGGTGGATTACTTGCAATTTGTCCCGGGTTATTTCTTGGTAGAGAAGGTCCTTGTATTCAAATGGGAGCATGTATTGGTCAAGGATTTTCTGAAGAATTATTCCATGGCGGTGATAAAGAGCGGAATATCATGTTGGCCTGCGGAATTGCAGCTGGTTTATCTGCTGCTTTTAGTGCACCTCTTGCTGGTGCATTGTTCCTAGTAGAAGAAATTACATTAGGTTTTGCGACATCGGTTGTTTGGCTTTCAGCATTAGCAGCTGCAGTTGCATCTGACCTAGTAACAATTTTATTCTTTGGACTTACTCCAAGTTTGCATTTTATTTATGATTATAGTGTTCCAGTTAAAGATTACTGGCAATTAATTATTTTAGGAATTATTTTAGGATTTTTTGGATATTTGTATCAAGTTGTTATTTTAAGTTTGCCTAGATGGTATGGTAAATTGAAATTTATTCCTCAAGCATGGCATAGTATCGTACCTTTATTATTGGTTATTCCAATTGGTTTATTTTATGCCAAAATCCTAGGAGGAAGTCATGATTTTATTTTAGATTTAACAAGTAATCATTTTATTGATTATATAACCGGACATTTACCAGCGGTTGGTTTTGTTTTCTTGTTGCTGGTCATTCGCTTTGTATTCTCGATGATTTCTTACGGAGCTTCAACTCCAGGTGGGATTTTCATGCCTATCTTAGTTTTAGGGGCAACAAGTGGAGCCTTATATGCAAGTATCATGATTCGTATGGGATTTTTGAAGGAAGGTTATTTCTTAAACATTGTTATCTATGCTATGGCTGCTTACTTTGGAGCAATTGAAAAAGCCCCATTTACGGCTGTTGTGTTAATTTCAGAAATGGTCGGTAGTATTAAACATATGATGCCATTATTGATTGTAACTTTGATTGCATATGTAATTAATGACTGGCTTGGTGGTCGTCCAATCTACGCTGCTTTGAAAGATGAAATGATGGATTCGATTAATCATCCACATAAAAAGCACGGTAAAAATGTTGTTAGATCATAACTAATAATTGAATATTTTTGATTTTAAGCACTAGCTTTTGCAAATTGATTGCAGACTAGTGCTTATATTTTACTATTTATAATTTTTCTTTAATAATTAAAGGATTTATTAATATAGAAATATTGGAGAGATTATGAAAAAGAAAACTAAAGTTATTTTGTTAATAGTTAGTTTAATTGCGATTGGATTGGCAGGTATTTATATTTTTAAGGATAAAAATGAAGAAACAATCCACGTAAATCATAATGTTTCAAAAATAAGTTCTCCAGTTAAAAAAGCATATACTACGAATTCAAGCTCATTTAAGATCACATCAAATGAGCTTTCTTTAGTTGAAAAAGAAGATAAAGAGAAGTTACAGGATTTTCTTGAAAAGCATATGTTGATTAAGGGGAGTTTCATTACTAACTATAAAGCACATAAGAATCAAAATAAAACAGAATTGGCAACAGGACATGACCGTTTGAGTGAATCTTCAGGGTTGTGGTTACGGCATTTGGCTTTAAGTGGTACACAGGAGCAATTTGATGATTTTTATCGTCAAACGAAAAAGCAATTTTATGCTAAAGGGCAATTTACATATCGAATCAATGCTGATGGTACTAAGTCATCAGTAAATGCTTCAATTGATGATATGCGTATTATTTGTTCTTTGATTGAAGCTAAACAACGATTTAAAGATTCTAAATATGAAAAAGAAATTCAAAAATTGGTTTCTACATTTAAAAAACAATCAATCCAAGATGGAATGTTAGTTGACTTTTATGATGTTGAGTCAAAGAAACCAGCACATGAGATTTCACTTTATTATCTAAATATTAAAGAAATGGGATATATCTATAAAGTGGCTAATCTTCCAGTTAAGGATTTAGAATTCCAATATCGTATTTTGAAGAATGGTTATATCTCAAATCAATTGCCTCTATATCATACAAAATATAATTACAATACTGGAAAATATGAAGATAATAAACAAATTAATATTATTGAATCACTCTTATCAGTGCTTTATTTAAGTGAAATTGGCCAAGCTAAGGAAGAAAGTATTCAATTTATTAAGACAGCGGTAACAACTGGAACACTATATAACTCTTATAACTTAAAAGGCGAACCAGTTGATAAAAGTCAATCAGCAGCGAGTTATGCGATTGCGGCAATGATTGGTAAAGAAATTGGTGATGATCAGTTATATCAACAAGCAATTAAAATCGTTGGTAATTACCAAATTAACAATCCACAAAGTTTAATTTATGGTGGGATTGGAAATCAGAACACATTAGAAGTTTATTCGTATAACAACTTAATGGCATTGTTAGCTTATGATTATTAATTTATAAAGGTAAGTGGTTAGTAAAAATCTATAGAAGAGGAAATAAAGAATGTTTGTAAAAATCAAAGAAAGGATTCAAGAGCTTAAAGGACCGTTTGAAAAATGGTTTCCTCCTATTCGGTTAGGAATTATTTTATTGGGAATCATTTTGTCGATTTTATTGTTTATTCCACCAATTAACGGTGCAGTAGATGATGGAAGTTATAATTTGATTTTGCGTGCTAATGGATTACGTGAATATACAAATAATGCGGATTATTTTAAATATTTTGTGCCTAAATTTCCTATTTTGCAATATTATAATCCGGATACGGATGTTTATTTATCTCTGCAAAATATTTTAATTCAAGCAGCTATTTTGTTGAACAAAATATTTTATAGTACACAAATTTTTGATATTCGCTTTTTAAGTGCAATTTATGTTGTTTTATTTTTAATTGGTGTAAGACAACTATTTAAGGGACTTACTTTTAGATTACGCGGATTTAAAGCTTACATGATTGTATTAGTAGGGTTTTCTTATTAAGTGATACAACATATACGATTTATTTTAATTCATTTTATATTGAACCACTTGATTATATTATGGTGATTTATTTTGTGGCTTTTGGATTACGTGCCTTTCAACAGAGTGATCCGCAAAAAATCATGAAATTTTATGGTGGCCAAGTTTTTGTTGTGTTCTTACTAATGTTTGTTTCTCGTCAAATTGCATTTCTTTTAGGGGCATTTTGTTTCTGTTTAATTGGAGGAATTGTCTTTATTAAAGGACGCAAGTGGAAATTGTCAGCAATTATTTTAGTTAGTTCGCTTATTCCATTAAGTGTATATATTGGAAGTTTGTATTCTAATCCTGGATACAATGAAAATATTTATCAAAGTATGACATTAGGGGCAATGCCTGCTTCAAAAGAACCCGGAAAAGATTTGGCTAAGATTCAAGTTGATCCTCAAAATGAAATGTTACGAGGAACATTTTATTCTGAACCGTATGCAATTGTTTCTTCAGATTCATCAACTATTCAACAGGGATTCATTGATGAATTAAGTTACGGAAAATTGATTCTGTACTATATAAAACATCCAACGGTTACGTTGAATCTCTTACAGATGGGACTTGAAAGTAAAAATAGTACCCGAGAGGATGTAAGTGCATTTGAAAAAAATGCGGTAAAGCAATCTGATGAAAATAAAGTTTTCTTCCAATGGGCAGCCGGAATAAAAGGTTTGATTTTGCCTAAGAAAATTGGTTTCTATGGATTGTTTGCAATTTTAGTTATTTCATTATATTCAGTTTCGATGGTGCGTGGATTGCAAATGGGGTCAAAATTGTATCTTTCAATTTGGTTCATGAACATTGGACTTTTGATGATAATGTTCTTGTCATTCTTTGCACCGATTATCGTTTCAGGTGAAACAAGTATTACGCGTCAGCTAATGATGACTTCTGTAATTTTGGATATTTTGGTCTTGCTAGTTTTATCAGATAGCATTCACCATAATATTTGGATAAATAAAGAAACGGTATTGCTAACTAAGATGAAAGGAAACAATGAAAATGAAGAATAAATTATTGGTAGTTTTGACTGTTTTCATTGGTCTTTTTGCTTTTTCGAGTGAGAAAACAAGTATGGCAAGTACTGCTGTTCAAGATGCTCCTAAAGTCTTATTAGTGTACGATAGCTGTAATGCTCGTGAGAATAAAGAAAAGGACGTTGATACATTAGTAAGAATCCTAATGAGTATGGGACGGCAAGTTACCTTAGTTTCGATGAATGACTATCAAGCAGGACAATTGGAAAAAGGTAAATACGAAGCTGTAGTCACGATGATTAATTGGCCAAGCATGGATTTTGAAAATGCTGCATTTGAAAAGGACCGGCAGAATTTTAAGGGAAAGAAATTACATGTTGGTAGCAATTTAACTAAAAGTGAACAGCAAGAAATTCCAGGGCAATGGGTAACTTTAAATGAACAGTCATTTACTTTAACAGATAGTGATGGATTATATGAAGAACAGCTAAGTTTTCAAAATAAAATCCAACTATTGTTGAAGGCACAAGATGGGGAAACAGTTGTTTCAAATTTAGTTTCAAAAACTGGAGATCAACAAAGTTATCCATTTGGGATTGTTAAAGATCAAAATGCATATATTCCATTGTTTTCAAGTGAAGGGGCAACATTGTTATCTTCAATGCAATTAATTGCTAAGTGGTTAGGGGTAAAAGATAGTTATACTCCATATGTTGCTATCGAAAACTTCACGCCATTAAGTTCTTTTACAGTAGCTGATAAATTTGTAAGAGAACTTGAGGATCTAGAAAATAATGTAATTATTACAACTACTTCAACAACTGATAATACAGACACAAAAACTTTTAAGGCATACTTGAAGTTTTTGAAGATCATGACTAATAACAATCATGCAATTTTATATTTAAATGTTCCAGCACTTAATGCATCTGATTCAGGTAATAACGATACTTTAGAAGAAATGATGACACAAGAAGTTAGCACTTTAATAGAGAATCAAATTTTTTCTTTAGGAATTAGTGCACCAACTTACTGGAACTTTGATAAGTATTATCAAATGAATGCTCTTGATTTTGGGGATGCAGTTTTATTTACTGGGATGACAAATTCACCTCATTTTCATACAAGGACAAACACAACTCAAGCATTTAAAACAACATTTTTCAATGTTTCAAATGATGTTTTAGCGAATGTTCACTGGAATAAGAATGGTGGGAAATATACAGCTTTTACATTCCCAGTACCAACGGTTATAAGCTATCAATTTCCTAAAACTGTAAAACAAAATGAAAAGCTATTTAAAGAAATAAGAAATGATCCATTTCCACCAACGGATCAGTATCTATATCGATTTAATACTGGAATTTCAACGCAGACACAGAATTTACGTGGAGCTAACGGAACGATTACTCTGAATGATGTGCCTGTTGATAGTATTAATTTCGATGCACTTCAAAAACAAACAAATGTAAAAACTAATAATACAAAACAATCAAAGGCGTCAACATCAAGGAATATTGTTGATAAGGTCAACGATGTGTTGACGGTAATTATTTTGATTACATTAGCTGTTTTAGTGGTTCTATTATTGAAAGGTCGTAAATTATATCTTCGAATGTTTAAGAATCATGATTCAAAAAAATAATAGAAAGGAAAATCGAGATTGAGTAATATGTGGGATGCAATGGTAATTTTTTCAACAACAGTCATTTGGACGTTACTATTAGTTTCCATTGCTTTAGTCGTTGCTGGTTATATTTATTATTTAAAATGGGCAAGTAAGCCATTGCCAGAATTAAATGATCAAGATGCACCGTTTGTTTCGATTATGGTGCCAGCTCACAATGAGGGAATTGTAATTGTGAAAACGGTACAGGCATTGTTGAATTTTAATTATCCACACGATCGTTATGAAGTTATCGTAATTAACGATAATAGTGATGATGATAGTGCTGATTTGCTGGCAGCTTTGCAACGGAAAAATCCAACGCGGAATTTTAAAGTGATTAACACAGATAATATTACTGGTGGTAAAGGTAAGTCCAATGCTTTAAATATTGGATTTAAGTCGGCAATTGGTGATGTAATCGCAATTTATGATGCTGATAATACTCCTGAACCTAATGCATTGCGCTATTTAGTTGCAGAATTGCAACAAAATGATGAGTATGGTGCTGTAATTGGTAAGTTCAGAACTAGAAATAAAGATGTTAATTTATTAACACGTTTTATCAATGTTGAAACTTTGTCATTCCAATGGATGGCTCAGGCGGGACGAAGCCAAATGTTCAAACTTTGTACGATTCCAGGAACTAATTTTGTGGTGAGACGAAGTATCATTGAAGCAATTGGCGGCTGGGACGAAAAAGCCTTAGCGGAAGATACTGAAATTAGTTTCCGAATTTATAAGATGGGTTACCGTATTAAGTTTCAGCCGGCTGCAGTTACTTGGGAACAAGAACCGCAAACTGTTGATGTTTGGTTCCGTCAGCGAACGCGTTGGGTTAAAGGAAATATCTATGTGATTGTTAAAAATGTCAAATTATTATTTGATCCTACAGCAAAACGTATTCGTTTCGATATTTTCTATTTCCTTTCAACATATTTCTTATTGTTAACTGCATTGTTGATGTCAGATATTGTTTTCGTGATGTCGGTTTCCGGATATGTACACGTTACGGTTCCGGGCTTCAGTAATTCATTATGGTTACTGGCTGTTATTTTATATGTTCTCAGTGTTTTTGTATCGATTACAACTGAGAAAGGCGAGATGAAATGGGGAAATATCCTGGTCATTATCGCGATGTATATTATTTACACACAAATGTGGTTGATTGTTGCATTAAAAGGAATGTATTTATACATCAAGGAAAGTGTTTTTCACTTGAAATCATCTACGAAATGGTACAAAACCCAACGATATAAGTAGAAGAGTTAAAAATTAAGTTATTTAGAGAGGATTCAATAATGAAGAAACTAACAAAGACACTGATTGCTGGATGTCTAGCCGTTATTAGCTTCCCTATTGTGGCACAGGCAGCTCCAAGCGGAATGACTAATCAAGAATATGATTCTAATCAGGTAACACTAAGCCAAAATCAAGCTGCAAATGAACAAGTGAGTTCAGCACAAACTTCTTCAGTAAGTTCAAGTACAAATACTGAAAAAGAAGATGATGATCAAGCTAAGACAAGTAATTCAATTGAAGATAGTGTATTAACATTTGCCCAACCATTTCAAAATACAAATACGACTTTGAGCGGTAAGAATGTCCGTTCAACAACATACTTTACAAAAGTTGATTACTGGAATGTGAAGAAGGCAACCTTTAATTTAACATACATGGTTTCACAGTTAAGTAATGATCAAGAATCAACAATTACATTGACTGTTAATGGGGTGAAATTCTATTCATTCAAACCAGCTAAGAATGGTGAACAACAAACGGTAACTGCTGAGATTCCAACTAATTTGTTACAAACTTCTAATGTATTGACGATTGAAGGACAAATTATAAATAAGGATCAAACGCAACAATCTAAGTCAACTCCGGCTAATTGGTTGACAATTTGTGATGGTAGTAACGTTAACTTCTCATATACAGTTAACCAACCAGAAAACAAAATTAGTTCATTCTATACTCACTTTATTGGTGAAGATACTGTTGCTAACAATGAAAGTGTAATTTTAGTGCCAAAGAACGCATCTAATAAGGAACTTACAGCAGCAACATATGCTTTAACTGGAGTTAGTCGCTTAGTAAATGCTTCAAATAGTAAAGTTCAAATGAATAGTTTGAATAATAAGGAATATAATAAGCGGTTGTATCAAATTGTAATTGCTAATTACAAAAACTTGCCTGAGAAGTATAAGAAGGAAGTTTCAGCAGATAAGGTATCTGATGGCAATGCATATATTAAGTTTATCAATAATGACAAGCAAAAAATCTTATTAGTTACAGCTAAAGATAATGATACATTGGTTAATGCCGGACGTTACATCGCTAACCAAGAATTGATGCAACAGACAACTACAGATACAAAAACAGTTAGTCAAAGTACGCAAACATTTACAGCTGATACGCAAACCAATGGATACTTCCCATTGACAAGTGATGGTAGTAAATTAACTGGCTCAGGACATCAAGAGCAAGTATTCTTTATTTCATTGCCTCATGATCAAACTAATTCAAAAGGTAGTTATGTAAACTTAAACTTCCGTTATGCAGATAACCTTGATTTTAAGACTTCTTTAGTAACGGTTTATGTAAACGATAAGCCAATTGGAAGCAAACATTTATCATCAGCAAATGCTAATGGAGATCACTTTAGAATTAAGATTCCAAATGATACAAGTTTAGATAATTCACTTACAATCCGTGTATCTTTTGATTTGAATTTGAAAGATAATAATAGCAATAATAGTCAAACACCATGGGCATATATTGAAAATGATTCAGATGTGTTTATTAAGACTGCTGAAAACCAAAACTTGTTATTCAGTAACCATCATGCTTCATTAATAACCAGTCATTTAATCAAATTGGAGTTCAAATTCCAGAAAAAATGAATGATACTTATTACAAAGCATTATCAAATATCTTTAGTTTGATTGGAAATTATGCTGAAAATAATACTGGTGAAATCACATTCTACAGACACGAAATGTCGGATGCACAAATGAGAAACCATAATGTGATTGTCTTGGGAACACCTAAAGATACTCCATTAATTAAGAAATTGAATGACAAGCTTTTCTTCAAGTTTAATAAGAAATTTACTCGCTTAGTTTCAAATGAAAAACTAAGTATTGAATCAAGTTATGGTAAGCGAATTGGATCAGTTCAATTGTTATTCAATCCTTACAATAAAAATAACGCTACTTTAGTTGTCACAGGTGCTACTCCAAAGACAGTTGAATTGGCTTGACCCAAATTGATACACAGGCTCATGCTAAGGTCTTGAAGGGTGATGGCGCGGTTATCAATGATAATGGCCAACAATATACATTCCGCTTCAAGAAGAAAGTAAATAATGTACAAAAGGTTTCAATAATGAAACGAATTAAATCAAATCCTGGATTTTTAGCTTTAATGGGTATCAGTGCATTATTTATTGTCTTAATGCTATGTACGATCTTCTTGCTATTGCGTAAGAATAAGTTGAGAGGTGGAAAATAATAATGACGAAATATAATAAAAATGGTGAAAATGAAAATTCACCACGGAAATATCTCGCTTCAATGCGTACCGATCTTGCATTATTAGCAGTAATTGTTGAAATCTGCTTAATTGTAGTTTTTGTTATGTTTATTGATAGGAACGTTGTCTTTAATTTGCTTTGTACAGTGGTTACATTATTCTTAATGATGTTGACTTACTTTATTGGGCTGATTCCTGCATTGGCAATGTATATTGCTTTTATTCTGTTTATAGTAATTCAAAGTGCGTATGAGTTTATTGAAAAAGGGAACTATTATAGTAATGCATTTTTCTGGATCATAATGACTCCATTGGTTTGTGTTACTTTATACTTCCTTACAAATCAAATCAAAAGTTTACAAAAAGAAAATGAAAGCTTAAAAGAAAAAGTAAACGAAAATCGTTCTTTTGATACAGAAACTAATTTGCGGACAGTTGATATGCTAAGAGATCACTTTGATGTTTTTTCAACTTTATCTGAAGATTATGATTTTTCATTGTATCTATTTGTATTTAGAATTAAGTATTGGAATGCAGTAAGTGGGATTCTTTCTAAGAAAGATCAACGAAAGCTAATTAAAATAGTTTCTGAAATATTGAATGATTATAAAACAGGTCATGAATTCGTGTATGATATCACACACATTCCACCAACATGGGGAATGCTTTCAACGATTAGTATGGATGGAAAACGCCGTATTCGTGATGAAGTTAAAGCAAGAATCAAGCAACGATTGCAAGAAGATCCGCAATTAAGCAAAGTTGATATCGTAGTTGAAGCTTCAAAAGTAAAATACAATCCAGAAGAACATACTAATGCAGCTATGTTTTTGGAAGATGGAATTCACGAATTACAATATGACGTATCAGCAGGAAGTGCAGATAAAAGATAGGCTATGAATTATCTTTGAATTGTTTTTTCAACAAAAATTAAAAGAATAATATCAGAGTATTCACAAATAATTCATAGATCTAATTTAATATTTAAAGCATAGTAATTCATAAGTAAACGTTAGTTGATTCTGTCCCTCTTGAATCAATTAATAATGAAATTACAGTCCTAAAATAATATCCTAAATATATACTTCCTTTTCACAAAGTCTGGGAATAGTAATAAAGATTGCTATTGACAGGCTTTGTTTTTTTGTCCATGATATGATTTGTATTATTGGAGGAAAGGCTATGAAAACAGAACAAAATAAAAACAAGGGAAGTTTTTGGGGATTAGTTCCCTTATTAACTTTCTTAGTACTATATATCATTACAGGTGTTACAACGCATGATTTTAATAGTATGCCATTAATGATTGGCATTTTTATTGCTTCGGCAGTAGCGTTGATGATGCACAAAAAAGGTGAGTTTGACCGCACAACTTTTGCTCAAAGAGTTACTAAGTATTGTGTCGGTGGTGGTGATGATGGATTAATATTAATGGTAATTGTCTTTTTACTAGCCGGTGGTTTTTACGGTGTTACGAAGGGAATGCATGCTGTTGATGCTGTAACCAATTTAGGCTTAGATATTTTACCTGTAAAATTAATATTACCCGGGTTATTTATTATTGGATGCATTATTAGTTTTGCAATGGGGACATCAATGGGAACGGTAGCAGCATTAATGCCAATAGGAGTGGCTTTAGCTACTAAATTGCATGGAAATATGGCATTGTTTTGTGGAACAGTTATTGGAAGTGCAATGTTTGGTGATAATCTTTCAATGATTTCGGCTTCTGTAATTGCAGCAACACGGACACAAGCTGTATCAATGATGGAAAAATTTAGAACAAATTTTACAATGATTTTACCAGCACTTATAATTAATTTGATTTTATTAATGTTGCAACCAATTGATCAAGGTGTACGCTTAACCGGCAATCATTCATATGATGTTTTAAATTTATTACCATATATTTTAGTTATTATTTTGTCATTTACCGGTATGAACGTAATTTTAGTATTGACTTTAGGAATTTTAACCGGGATTGCAATTGGCGTTTTCCACGGTGATTTTTCTTTGGTTAAATCAATGACTGTCGTTCATAATGGGATGATGAGTATGGAAGATATGGCTTTAATTGCAATTTTGGTTGGCGGTTTAGTTGCATTAATGGATTATCTTGGTGGAATTGATTGGATTATTAATTTACTGACAAGCAAAATCAAGTCAACTAAAGGTGGCGAAATGGCAATCGCTACGTTAGTAAGTTTACTAGATATAATCACAACTAATAATACAGTTTCAATTATTACGGCAGGGCCATTAGCGAAAGACATTGGTGAAAAATTTGAGATTGCTCCTCGCAGAATTGCAAGTGATCTAGTTACTTTTTCATGCGCTTTTAATGGCTTGATTCCATATGGTGGTCAACTACTGGTGGCTGCAGGATTAGGTGGAATTTCACCCATGGATATTGTGCCATATAGTTGGTACTGTTTATTGATGTTAGTATCAAGTACTTGCTTTATTTTGTTTAGTAAGAGAAAGAAAATTGAGGTTAAGGAGTCATAGGATTGATAGAAATTGATAAGCGAAAAAAAACACGGCGGATTACAATTATTAATTATTATTGGCACTATGATGCTTGTATTTAAGCATTTATTTACAGATGCAAATGTAAATCTAGATCGTTTTGCAAATTTAGATAGTAATTATATCTGGCAATTAATTCAAGGAGTAAGTAATCTTGGAATTGATATAGCTATAATTGGTTTAGGGTTTATGTTAGCTAAATATAGAAATTCAATTACATTAACTATTAAATCTTGGATAATGATTTGGCTAACAGGAGTTACAGTTTTAATTAGCATACTATTATTGAATAATATTTTTACTTTAGAAAATTTTTATAATGCTATTTTTCCTGTTATTCGTGGAACATATCCAATTGTAACTGGAATTTTAATCGGAATCTTATTTTTACCAATTATCCGTTATGTTAGCTGTCGCTATTCAAAATTAGTGTTAGGTGGAATTGGAATTACAATTATTGCGCCATCACTTTTTAATCGTCCTTTATGGGGAAGTACAGACATTAATTTTGTTTTTTATGGCTTCATTATGTTTGCCTTAGGTATTTGGTTAAAATTTAATAGTGAAAAGTTAAAAACTCGTAAAGCAGTTATCATACAAGTTTTAATTGTGATTTTAAATGAAATATCAATTGCTCTGATGCCAGCATTTTCATTTGCTCAACACAGAGATTTATCAACAGCTGCAAGATTTACAAATTCAAGCTGTGGTTTGCAAATTTTGACAGCAATGGTTTTAATTAATTTATTTAGCAAGATTAAGTTACCAGCGATAAAAAATTCAATTATCTTTTATTGGGCACTTGTGATGATTTGTGGCAATTACACGGGTTATTTAAGTCAAAATATCACTCAATTAAATCAAAAATTTCAAAGCATGCCTTTTACTGTTGTAAAAATGGTTTCAAAGCAAGTTTTAATTTTTGCTGCTTTTTGTTTGTTAGGTACATTAGTAATTTTAGTAGTTACACGCTTGTTTCATTTAGATAAAAAAATTAATTCTATTTGGGACGGTTGTGATTTGGTTAATTTTAATACATGGTGGAATCCAAAGGTTTTAGCGGTTAAGAAATGGATTAAACAACATGCTATTTATTCGGATTAGCAATTGCATATCTTTTATCATTCTGTTCATTTTTAGCAGTTACTGATAATTTTCGAGTTAAACCAAATGTAAGTGAGGATTATAATGTATTTGCATATATTTTGGGTACTCGTCAACTATTTGTAATTATTAATATGTTGCTAATATTAATGTTGTTTAAATTTATTTGGGCCTTAACAAATCGCTTCTGGCTTGCATCTATTAGTAGTGGGGTATTTTTTGTTGGCTGGATTATTGCTAATGTTTTAAAAGTACAAAGTAGAAGTGAAACAGTTTTATCTTCAGATCTTTCAATGTTAAAAAATTGGAAAGAATTGTTATCGATGGTGGATGGCAGCGTTACAATCATAGCAATAGCAATGATTGTAGTCGCGATTATCCTTATTCTGTTACTTGAAAAGAAAAAACCAATTGGACGTGGAAGTTGGCCTAAACGAATTTTTTGGCTTTTAGTAATACCAATTATCTCATGTGGTGCAAATCAATTGAATCATAAAGAGTCACCACTTTATACAGTGGCTTGGAATATTGGAGATGCTACAAACTTCTTTAATCAATGGGGCGGAGCTATGGTTAATGGCACAACATTACAATTTATTAATAATATTGATATAAAGGTTATGGATAAGCCACAAGGCTATTCTGAAGCAAAAATAAAAAATTGTGCGAAAAGTATAAAAAAGAAGCACAAGAAATTAATAAAGAAAGAACTAATCAATTAAAAGATCAAATTGTTATTTTTAATTTAAGTGAAAGTTTTGCAGATCCATCACGTTTAACGGGAGTTAAATTGAAGAATAATCCAATTCCTAATATTCAAAAAATTAAGAAAGATAATACCTCAGGAATAATGTTAAGTTCAAACTATGGTGGAGGAACCGCTAATATTGAATTTATGACTTTAACTGGTTTAGCTACATGTAATTTTACTTCAACATTACAAGTTCCATATACTCAATTAGTTGGAAAAATGAAAACAGTTCCTTCAATTGTTCAACAGTTTCCTGAAGCAGTTGCAATTCACCCATATAAAGGAACTTTTTATAACCGTAAAACTGTATATAAGAAGTTAGGTATTGATAGATATTACTTCCTTGGTAGTGAGTATAAGATAATAAATCAAAAGAAAAATGAAAATAGTAAATATTTATCAGATGAAACGGCATATGACAATGCATTGAAACAAATTAATAACTCGAATAAGAGTGGCTTATTTATTAATTTGGTTACTATGCAAAACCATTCGCCATATAATAAAAATGTATATAAAAATGCAGATAAATTTAATGCATCAGGCTCAATATTTGATTCAGCTACACAAATAAATTTAAATAATTATGCTTGTGGATTAAATTATACTGATGAAGCTGCACAAAAATTCATGAAAGAGCTAGATAAAATTGAAAAGCCTGTAACTTGGGTATTTTATGGTGATCATCTTCCTGGAATATATAACTTTTTATCATCAGATATGGGAAAATATGGCTTAGAATTACATGAAACAGATTATTTCATTTATTCTAATAAGTATGCTCAAGAACATTTAGGAGCAAAACGATTAACGACATATACTAACTATGTTTCTCCAAATGAGTTTTCAGCAATGGTAGCAGAACAAACGAATAGTAAAGTAACACCATTCCTTGCTCTATTAACACATGTATATCAAGAATTACCTGCAACAGCAATACCATTTGTTTTAAATGATGATGAAAATTCTGAACCTGTTATGGTAAATCAAGATGGAAAAATTATTACAAATAGTGATTTAACTGCAAAGCAAAAAGAATTGTGGCATGATTATAAGTTGATTCAGTATGATTTAACGGTTGGTAAACAATATTCAGTTAAATACTTAATGTATAAATAAAAAAAGCATCCATAATTGGATACTTTTTTATTTAGCATTAATTATTTGTTTTCGTAAATGCCATTGATTGGTTTTAAGATGATTGAGTTAATATCATTTAATAATTGGTTTAAAGTTTGTTCTGCTTTCATTAAGTTTGTGATAGCATCCATGTTGCTCATCTTTTGTGCCAATTCTTGTAATTGTTTCATGTCATCTTCTGCAGGTTGTTGACCAGCTGCTTGTGATGATTGTAATTTTGTTTGAAGTCCTGTGAATTGTTCGTATAAATCAAATGCTACTGCATCATTTTTTAATGCGGCGAAAGCATTTTGAACGCCCATAAATTCTTCTGTTTGTGGTAATTCCTTTGCAACTTCGTTTACTGCGTCATAAATATTTACAGCCATAATAGTAGCCTCCTTAAATGTCTATATGTAAATTTTAACATATTTGATTTTAGATTGACCAATACATGAAATCGTGGTTTAATAAAGAAGAATATTTAGCATCGGAAATTTAGTAGGTCTCATCCAACGGTTCAGAAAGTTAGCGGTTGCTGGAAGCTAACCCGTGATTAAGATTCGAATTACACTTTCATTGAAGTGATGCGAGCGACGTTAGCGTTATCTAACGAGAGGCTTTGTAGCAAAGTTGGGTGGTACCACGAGTTAATCGTCCCAGTATGTATTGAATACTACTGGGGCGATTTTTTATTTCCAAGTTAAGAAATTACCAGGAGGTTATGAAATGGACATTTTAGAAGATTTAAAATGGCGCGGGGCGATTAACCAAGAAACCGATGAAGAAGGTTTACGTGAAGTTCTAAAAGATAAGAAGATTTCACTTTACTGTGGAACAGATCCTACAGGAGATAGTTTACATATTGGACACTTAATTCCATTTATTGTGTTAAAGCGTTTTGAAATAGCCGGTTATCACCCATATATCTTAATTGGTGGTGGAACAGGTTCAATTGGTGATCCAAGTGGACGTAAGACAGAACGTCAATTACAAACAATGGAACAAGTTGAACATAATGTAAAAGCTTTAACAGAACAAGTAACACGTTTATTTGGTGGTAGCGGTCATATTTCATTTGTAAATAACTATGACTGGCTTTCAAAGATTAATTTATTAGATTTCTTACGTGATTATGGTAAGGAATTTAGTGTCAATACAATGATCAAAAAAGATGTAGTTGCTAGTCGTTTAGAAAACGGAATTTCATTTACTGAATTCACATATCAAATTTTACAATCAGCGGACTTTTTACATTTGTATAAAGAAAATGATATTCAATTACAAATTGGTGGTGCTGATCAATGGGGGAATATAACATCTGGTGTTGACTTAATCCATAAAAAAGAAGGTCAAGATGCTAAAGTCTTTGGTTTAACAATTCCATTGATGTTAAAGGCTGATGGAACTAAATTTGGTAAGACAGCTGGTGGAGCAGTTTGGTTAGATGCAGAAAAGACATCACCATATGAATTCTACCAATTCTGGTTAAACCAAGATGATCGTGATGTAGTAAAATATTTGAAATACTTTACATTCTTAAGTCATGATGAAATTAATGAATTAGCTGAAAAAGTAGAAACACAACCAGAAAAACGTGAAGCTCAACGTGCATTGGCACGTGCCGTTACAGAATTTGTACATGGTAAAGAAGCTATGGAAGAAGCTGAAAAGATTTCACAAATTCTCTTTAATGGAGAAATTAAAGAACTTACAGCTAGCCAAGTAGAACAAGCATTTAGTAAAATGCCTTCTGTTGAAGTTTCACGCGAAAAACAAAACTTAGTAATCTGGTTGGTAGATAATGGAATTGAACCATCAAGACGTCAAGCACGTGAAGATGTTAAGAATGGTGCAATTCGGATTAATGGAGATCGTATCCAAGATCTTGATTACGAGTTAGATCCAACAAGTGCATTTGATGGCAAGTATGTTGTTGTTCGTCGTGGAAAGAAGAAGTACTTCTTAGCAAAAGTTAAATAATATTATTTGTATCATTTAAAAACTTTAATTTACGCAAAAAATCTGGGTAAATTGATAATTTTATGATCGAATTTAGTAAGTCTATGATTTATCTCATAGACTTATTTTTTTGCTTTAATCTCTTGATTACAGAGGTTTTTATAATCTAACTAATAAATGAGTTAAATCATACAACACTACATTTAAATAATTGAAAATAAAAAAATAATTAGAAATAAATTAAAATAGTGTTATAATGTAAATAATTTTACAGAAGGGGAATGATTATTATGGACGGTCAGCAAGATCAAAGTAAGAAGATTATGTATGGTAGCTTAGTATTGATGATCTTCTCGTCAATTTTTGGATTTAGTAACTCAATTACAGCCTTTTATCAAATGGGGTATTCTAGTGTAATTTGGTATGTAATTGCAGCACTAGCATTCTTTTTACCAGCTGCATTAATGTTTGCAGAATATGGTGCTTCATTTAAAGCAGCAAGTGGAGGAATCTATTCATGGTTGAAGGGGTCGACTAATGAAAAAGTTGCTTTCATTGGAACTTTTATTTGGTTAGCATCATGGATGGTTTGGTTAGTATCATCTACTCAATTTTTCATTGTATCTGTTTCAACTATGATTTTTGGAAAAGATGAAACGCAATACTGGAGTTTTGCAGGATTATCTTCAACACAAGTAGTTGGAATTTTAGGGATTATGTTTATTTTATTAGTAACATTTATTGCAGTACACGGAGTTGATAAGATTGCTAAGGTGGCATCTATTGGTGGTGTATTTGCATTTGCAATCTCAATCTTGTTTAGTTTATTTAGTATCATCGTGTTAATTGCACACCATGGAGTTCTAGCTGAAGAAATTACAGGACTTAAGAGTTTGACAGTTTCACCAAATGCCAACTTTAATAGTCCAATTGAAGTTATTTCATTCTTAGTATATGCAATTTTTGCTTATGCTGGATTGGAAACAACTTCTGGGGTGATTGATTCTGTACATAAGCCAGAAAAGACTTTTCCAAAAGCAATTATTACTGCAATGGTATTAATGACATTTCTATACATTTTCATGATTGTAATGTGTGGATTCTCAACTAACTGGACAGCTATTTTGGGGAGCAAGAACGTTAACTTGGCAAACTGTGAATATATATTGATCAACAACTTAGGGGTAGAAGTTGGTAAGGCCTTTGGACTATCATCAGTCGGTGCGGTGAAAATTGGAAGTTTATTCTCACACTTTGCAGGGTTAACTGATGTACTTACTGGTATTGGTGCAGCGTTCGTAATGGTATATTCACCAATTAAGTCATTTATTCTTGGAAGTGATTCAAGATTATTACCAGAAAAGTTAACAGCATTAAATAAAAAGGGGATGCCAGCAAACGCAATGTGGCTTCAAGCAACAATCGTATGTACGATTATGTTTTTCATTGCATTTGGTGGTGATGCAGCTAACCAATTCTATACAGTATTGATGGATATGATGAACGTTTCTTCAGCAGCACCATACTTATTCTTAATTGGAGCATTCCCATTCTTTAAGATGAAGAAAAATATTGATCGTCCATTTGTATTTTATAAGAACAAGACTTTTGCAGTTGTAGTTTCAATCATTGTGTGGTTAGTGGTTGCAACTGGAATTATCTTCACATGTATTGAACCAATTTTCTCACATGATTATTCAACAGCATTTTGGACAGCCTTTGGTCCTGTATTCTTTGGAATTGTTGGTTGGACAATTTATGCATGTTCAGAAAAGAAACTCTCAATGCCATATGTTGAAGCACGAGGGCAATTAGAAGTGGTTCCAATTGAAATTGATGAATCAGAGGAAGATTCAAAGGATTCACATGATTTATAATATTGAAATGTAATTTGAATGAGGTTATGGTTTTTCATAACCTCATTTTTATATGGATTGTAGATTTACTTTTTTTAAGAAATTATACTCTTTATTTTTTAGTAAATTCAAATATTTTGAAGTAAAACAATGATTTTGGGCAAACGTTCGTCTTTTCTTGCATTTAAATTAGAAAAATTGTATTACAATATCGTAAACAATTTATTTAAAAGTAAGGAGATATTATTATGGCTAATTTAACAGGGAAAGTAGCAATAGTAACTGCATCAAGTAGGGGAATTGGATATGCAATTACTAAAAAGTTTGTTGAAGATGGTGCGATTGTATATATGGCAGTACGCGATAGTGAAAAAAATCGTGATTTAACTGAAAAATTGCATAAGGAAAATGATCATTATCGTTCTGTAATTTATAACGCACTTGATTTTGATACATATAAACCAATGATTGAAGAAGTTGTCAAAGATGCAGGACATTTAGATATTTTAGTTAATAATTTTGGAACAACAGATATTAAACATGATTTAACTTTAACAACTGGTGATTCAAAGAGATTCTTTGAAATTGTTGATGAAGATGTCGCAAGTGTTTACTACAGTTCAAAATATGCAGTAGAACAAATGGTTAAGCAAGAAAATGGTGGGAATATTGTAAATATTTCATCAGTTGCAGGAACAACACCAGATGTTTCTCGGATGGCATATACTACATCAAAAGCATCAATCAATTCTATTACTCGTAATACTGCAACACAGTATGCACGTCAAAAGATTCGTTGTAATGCTGTTTTACCAGGATTAGTAAAAACAGATGGTTCAATGGATAACATGTCACCAGAATTTTTAAAGACATTTTTGAAGAATGTACCTATGGATGCAATTGTAGAACCTGTGGATATTGCTAACGCAGTTGCATTTTTAGCAAGTGATGAAGCACGTTATATTACTGGTGAACTATTACCTGTTTGTGGTGGTTTTGGTATGCCAACTCCAATTTATGGAGATGTTATGAGCGGAGAATCAACAAAAGCTTAAATAGTTAGTTGATTAGAGAGGGGAAAAAGATGACAGTTGTTGGATTATCAAGATTCCAATTTGCAATGACAACTATTTTTCACTTCTTCTTTGTTCCTTTTTCAATTGGAATGGGAATAGCAGTTGCTATTATGGAAACTTTATACATTATTAAGAAGAATGAAACATATAAGAGAATGGCTAAATTTTGGGGAAATATATTCTTACTAAGTTTTGCTGTGGGTGTCGTTACAGGGATTATACAAGAATTCCAGTTTGGAATGAACTGGTCTCAATATTCAAGATTTGTTGGTGATATTTTTGGTGCACCATTAGCGTTTGAAGCACTTTTTGCATTTTTTATGGAATCAACATTCTTAGGCTTATGGATGTTTACATGGAAAAAAGTTAAACCTGGATTGCATGTGTTATTTATGTGGTTTACTGTTCTAGGGTCAGTGTTGTCTGCTTTTTGGATTTTAACAGCGAATGCATTTATGCAAAATCCAGTTGGATATACCATTAAAAATGGACATGCTGTAATGACAAGTTTTCCTGCATTACTTTCAAACCCTCAAGTTTGGCTTGAATTCTCACATGTTATTTGTGGTGCATTCTTAATGGGTGGAATTTTGGTAGCAGGAATGTCATGTTTCCAAGTTTTACGAAAGAAAAAAGCACATAAAGAACATGATTTTTATAAGAAATCAATTCGTTTAGGATTAATTATCACACTAATTGGTTCTTTAGGAGCAATGGGAACTGGTGATGTTCAAATGCGAGAATTAATGAATGAACAACCAATGAAATTTGCAGCAATGGAATCAGTTTATAAAAACACAAAAAGTCCAGCACCTTGGAGTGTAGTAGGTTGGGCAAATGAAAAAGAACATAAAAATGATTTTTCAGTTGAAATACCATATATGCTAAGTATTTTGTCTTATCATAAATTATCAGGATCTGTTAAGGGAATGAATGAAATCAACAAACAGTTAGAGAAAAAATATGGGGATAAAAATTATTATCCACCTGTTAATCTATTGTTTTATTGTTTCAGATTAATGGTAGGATTTGCTGGTTTATTGATGATTGTTTCAATTATTGGATTGATTATGTTACGTAATAAGAATAATGAACCGAGATTATTTAAACAGCGTTGGTTATTGTGGATTATTGGATTATTAACATTTTCACCATTTTTAGTAAATACAGCTGGTTGGCTAATTACTGAAGAAGGACGACAACCATGGACGGTTTATGGATTATTTACTACTTATGAAAGTGTTTCACCTACTTCTACGGTAGCATCGGTATTAACTTCAAATATTATTTACTTTGTCTTGTTTACAGCATTAAGTATCACAATGATTTACTTAGTTATTAGACAATTAAAGAAAGGTCCACAATCAGTGGATGAAGTAAAAGATAAACATAATTATGATCCTTTTGACAAGGAGGCGTTCTAATGAATGCTTTACAAATTCTTTGGTTTATATTAATAGGTCTATTATTCTGTGGCTTTTTCTTCTTAGATGGATTTGATTTAGGAACAGGAATGGCAATTCAAACACTGGCTCATAATGAAGATGAAAAATCACAATTAATTGCTACTATTGGACCTGTTTGGGATGGAAATGAAGTTTGGTTAATTACTGCTGGTGGAGCGATGTTTGCTTCATTTCCATATTGGTATTCAACACTCTTTAGTGGATTCTATATCGTTTTATTATTGATTTTAGCGGGATTAATTATTAGAGGGGTTTCATTTGAATTTAGAAGTAAAGTCCCTCTGAAATATAAACCTATTTGGGATTGGACATTAACAATTGGAAGTGCAATTGTACCATTTCTATTTGGCATGATGTTTATGTCAATGATTAAGGGAATGCCTATGACAGCAGCTGGTAATATTTATGCAGGATTTACTAGTTATGTAAATGTATTTTCTGTGGTTGGTGGAATTGCATTAACATTGTTATGTTATCTTCATGGATTAAACTATATTGCGTTAAAAACAACTGGTGATATTCGGGATCGTGCTCATAATTACAGTGAATTATTATACTGGATTTTATATATCGGTTTAGTAATATTTGTAATTTTATTAGCATTAAATACAGATTTCTTTAAGTTGCATCTAATTACTACAACTACTTTACTAATATTGATTATTGCATTGAGTATTATTGGACACATATGTACATTTAAACAACATGAATTGGGGGCATTTCTCTCAACTGGTTTTACATTAATTGCATTAGTTGCAATGATATTCTGTGGACTATTTCCAAGAGTAATGGTTGCAACTAATCCAGCACATAGTTTGATGATTGCAGCAGCATCATCAAGTCCATATACATTGAAGATAATGAGTATTACAGCAATCTCAATTTTGCCATTTATTATTGCATATACAATTTGGGCTTATTATATTTTTCGGAAGCGAATTTCAATAAAAGACGTTGGAAAAAACGGAGGATATTAATGTTTGATAAAGAAGTTTTAAATCTTCCAGGAATTCGAAAAATGATGGTATTGCTTGTAGGAAATTCTTTCTTGCAAGCAATATTTATTATTGTACAAGGTTTAACCTTATCATCGATAATAACGAATTTATGGGATGGAAAATCATTAAGCAGTGTTTTAGGCATGTTAGTAGTGTTTGGTAGTGCATTTTTACTTCGCTATATTTGTGATGCGTTACGCGATAAGTCATTAATTACTTATTCAAGGACACAAGCAGAAAACTTAAGAGAAAGTTTATTAGGAAAAGTATTTAAAATGGGACCTGTGTTAATACAACAACAAGGAACAGGGAATGTTGTTACTATGGCTTTGGAAGGAATTGATCAGGTGGAAAAATATTTGCGCTTAGTCTTATCTAAAGCCGTTGATATGATGATTATTCCTTTTATGATTTTGATTATTGTTTTTCTATTAAATTGGGTGTCAGGAATAATTTTGTTATGTGCTTTTCCATTAATTATTCTTTTTATGATCATTTTAGGGCAAGCAGCTAAGAGTAAAGCAGATCAACAATATGCAACTTTTCAACAATTATCAAATCATTTTACTGATTCTATTCGTGGATTGAGAACATTAAAGCATTTAGGAATTGATCAAGAATATGAGAAAAGTATTTTTAATACTAGTGAGCGATTTAGAAAAGCAACAATGAATACATTAGTAGTAGCTTTAACATCTAGTTTTGCTTTAGATTTTTTTACTACATTATCAATTGCAATTTTAGCTGTATATCTAGGATTCAAATTAATTAATGGTGGAATTACATTATTTCCTGCTTTAGCAATATTGATTCTTTCACCAGATTATTTCTTACCGATTCAAAATTTTGGGAATGATTATCATGCAACATTAAATGGAAAAAATTCATTTAAAGCAATCAACCAAATTTTAAAAATTAATATGATAGAAGATAAGCCACAAAAAATAACTGAATGGAATCAAGATTCAAGTTTGGAAATAAATAATTTACAAGTTAATTATAAAGATGAGATTGCTTTGAAAAAATTGAATTTTAAAGTTAGTGGTATGAAGAAAGTTGGAATAGTAGGATTGAGCGGATCAGGTAAAAGTACGTTGATTAATACTTTAAGTGGTTTTATTCATCCTAAGAATGGATTAATTAAAATTAATGATTGTGAACTAACATCTTTTGCACAAACTGATTGGCAAAATCAAATTACATATATTCCACAAAATCCATATATTTTTCAGTTATCACTAAAAGATAATATAAAATTTTATACTCCAGATGCAACAGATCAACAAGTTCAAGAAGCAATTCATGTAGTGGGACTAGATGATTTGGTAACTCAACTTCCTGATGGAGTAAATACTATGATTGGTGAAGGTGCGCGTGCTTTAAGTGGAGGACAAGCACAACGAATAGCATTAGCACGAGCTTTTTTAGATAAAAAACGTCACATTATGTTATTTGATGAACCAACTGCCCATTTAGATATTGAAATTGAATTGGAGTTGAAAAATCGGATGATGCCAATTATGGCAAATCGATTAGTTTTTTTCGCCACACATCGACTACATTGGTTGCAACAAATGGATTATATTCTTGTTTTACGCGATGGAAAAATTATAGAACAAGGCACGCTTACTGAATTAAAGAAAAAACATGGTGAGTTGTCTAATTTACTTAGGGAGGTGCAACAATCATGAAAAAAGATCGATGGGTAAAGCCTTTTTTGAAAAAATACTGTGGAGCAATGATTATTGCATTATTCCTAGGCACTATGACAATTGTCTGTGCTAGTGCATTGATGTTTACTTCTGGGTTTCTGATTAGTAAAGCAGCTTCTCGTCCAGAGAATATTTTATTGATTTATGTACCTATTGTTTTAACACGTGCATTTGGAATTGGGCGACCAGTGTTTCGATATGCAGAGCAGTTAACTAGTCATAATTGGGTTTTAAAAATGGTCTCCGGATTACGTGTTAAACTTTATCGTTCACTTGAAAATGATGCAGTCTTTATTAAGAAGCATCAAAAATTAGGTGATTTATTAAGTGTATTAACAGAAGATATTGATCATCTGGAAGAATTATATTTAACAACAATTTTTCCAACAGTTATTGCATGGATTATTTACGCAATAATTATTATTGGCTTAGGATTTTTTTCTTGGTGGTTTGCATTAATGATGATGTTAGTGCTATTGGTGTTACTAGTGTTATTTCCATTATGTTCAGTAATTATTAATGGTGCACGCCAAGAAATAAAAAAAGCAAAAACGCAAAATTTATACAATAACTTAACTGATAATGTTTTGGGAATTTCAGATTGGATTTTTAGTCAACGCAGTAGTGATTATTTGAATTACTATCAAACAGCACAGTCAAAATTAACAACTGAAAAAAATAGAATAGATCATTTTATAAGTGTGCGAAAAGTGCTTTTTCAAGCGGTAATTATGGTAATAAGCCTTATAGTAATCATTTGGGCAGCTTTCCGATTCCAAGGCAATCATGGTGGTGCTGCAAACTGGATTGCTGCGTTTGTTCTAAGTGTATTTCCTTTAGCTGATGCATTTAGACCGTTGTCTGAGGCAATGGAGAAAAGTGTTGTCTATCGTGATTCGATTGAGCGGTTAAATCAATTACCTGAAAAAAAGAATAAGAAGGTTATAAAATCAGAATTAACAAATCCATTCGTACTTACTTTAAAACATGTTACTTTCCATTATAGTGATGATTCACGCATTGTTTTGAATGATTTAAATTTAGAAATCAAAGCACATGAAAAAATTGCAATATTAGGGAAAAGTGGTTCAGGTAAAAGTACATTATTGAATTTACTTCGCGGTGATTTAAAACCAACTAAGGGATCTATTCAATTAAATGGTTATGAAGTTTCAGATTTTGGAGAAAATATTAGCAAATATATAGGAGTAATTGATCAAAACCCATATTTATTTAATACATCAATATTAAATAATATCCGATTAGGCAATGAGAATGCTACGGAAGAACAAGTTTGGAAGGTATTGAAAAAAGTCAAACTAGATAAGTTAGTACGTTCTTTGCCAAATGGAATCAATACTGATGTGGCGGAGGCAGGACAAAGATTTTCTGGCGGAGAACGTCAGCGAATAGCATTAGCTCGGATTTTATTAAAGAATCCGCCAATAATTTTATTAGATGAGCCTACAGTTGGATTAGATCCATTAACAGAACAAGCTGTTTTGAATACATTTTTCACAGAATTACAAGATAGCACGATTATTTGGGTAACTCATCATTTACAAGGAGTTAATATGATGGATAAGGTTATTTTTATTGAAGATGGCATTATCACCTTAAATGGTGCTCCAAAATATCTAATGGAGCATAATACTCATTTTAAAGAATTAAAACTAATGGATGAAGGAAAATTTTAGTATGTGGAAGGGTGATATTTTGTGTCTTTAAATAGCGAGTCATTTCAGTTATCAAAGTTATTAAATAAAACACGTAATGAACTAATCAGGATTATTCAAGATAGTGAAGATTTTCCAAAGCCATATTTGACTAATTTTGCAAAATCAAATGGTAAGATGATTCGTCCAACACTATTTTATATATTTCGTACAATTGGGAAAAACGAGATTACAAAAGAAGATTATTCAGTAGCAGTTTCAATTGAATTGCTTCATATGGCGACATTAGTTCATGATGATATTATCGATGATTCTCCATTAAGGCGAGGGTCTCCAAGTATTCAAGCAGAATTTGGAAAAGATGTTGCAGTTTATTCAGGAGATTATTTATTTACATTGTTCTTTAAGTTAGTTGTTGCTGAGACGCAAAATTTAAGTTTAATTGAATTAAATGTTGATACAATGCATGCAATTTTAAAAGGAGAACTTAATCAAAAGGCATTAAGATATAATCTCAAGATGGATTTAATTTCTTATTTTAAATCAATATATGGAAAGACTGCTGCAATTTTTGGAATGGCATGTTATGAGGGAGCAATGTTGGCTAGATTATCTGTTCAAAAATGTAATCTAGCTAAAAGGATAGGATATCATATTGGAATTGTTTTTCAGATATATGATGATATTCTAGATTATTCATCTACACAAAAAGAATTAAAGAAGCCAGTCAAAGAAGATTTAAAAGAAGGAATCTATACATTACCGTTGATTTTGGCATTTCGAAAGAATCCGTCTCTTTTTGAACCAATATTGCGAAAAAAAGAAAATTTATCAAAACAAGATATTGAATATATTACGAATTTAATTGATAAATTGGATGGTATTCAAGATTCGAAAATGTTGGTTAAGCACTATATTCAAAAAATCAAAAATGAATTGGCACAATTTGATGATCACAAAATTAAATATATGATAATGCAAATATTGAATGCGATTGAGGAGAGAAGATAATGAATAAGGGTAAATTAACACTTACAGCAATTTTAGATTTAGTTAGTTGGAATACTTTAACAGCAAGTATTTTTCCATTTCTAATTGGAGTTTTATATAGTCAATGTCATTATCATACAGTAAATGGATTAGATATGATAATTTACTTTATTGTGGCATTGACGATGGACTTGATTGTTAATGTTATGGACAATTTGAATGATTATGAAGTTGCTATGGAGCAAAATGCTGATGAATTATTAAAAATTAATCCAGTTTATAACTATCATTTAACTAAAAATCAGGTATTAAATATAGTTTGGATAATGGTAGTGATTGCTTTAGGATTAGGTATTTGGTTAGTTATAAGAACAAGTTGGCCATTATTAATTTTAGGATTATTAGCAATTGGAATTGCGATTTTTTATTCAAAATTTTTCCAAAATACAGCAATTGGAGAATTATTATCAGGTTTTACAATGGGATTTTTAATTATTTTTTCAGGAGTATACATTAATACATACAGCACATTTACATGGTCTTGGAAAGAAATCGGAGAGATCTTTTTAGTATCATTACCTAATACTTTATGGATTGCTAATATGATGTTGGCTAATAATACTTGCGATATTCAATATGATAAAAAATGTGGGAGAACTACTTATCCAATTAAAGTAGGTGCTAAAAAAGCCGTTTCAGCTTTTATTTGGTTTAATATTTTTGCAATAGTTGCAATTGTGTTAGCAGTTATATTGAAATTAGTTCCATGGACAATGTTATTAATATTATTAATTACACCATTCATATATAATCAATGTAAGATTTTTAAAGAAAAACAAGAAAAAAGTAGTACATTTTTGGCAGCAGTAAAAATATTAGCAATTGGTTCATTAGTACAATTTATAACCTTTTTGATTATGGTTTAGGTTTAAAAAATTATTTACAAAAATGGATTATAGGATTTAAATAAAGGGGATATTAAAATGAAAGAAGTAGTCATTTTAGGAGCTGGATATGGTGGCTTGAAAGCATTGCACAAATTACAAAATGCTTCGGAAGATATTCATATTACATTGGTTGATAAGCATGACTATCATTGTGAAATCATCAGTTTAGAAGAAGTAGCAACAGGTGCTTTACCTGAGGATAAAATAATTTTTCCAATTCAAGATGTTGTAAAAAAGGATAAAACAACTTTTTTACAAGCTGAAGTAAGCACGGTAGATGCTCAAAATAAGCAAATTAATTTTGTGAACCATGAAGCTATCAATTATGATTATTTAATTATTGCTTTAGGATTTCATTCAGAAACATTTGGAATTAAAGGAGCAGATATTAATGCATTTCAAATGGATAATATTGACAATGCATTAAAAATCAAAAAGCATATTAAGGATGAAATGCTTGCTTATACAAAAGATCATAATAAAAATCATTTAAAGATAATTGTATGCGGAGCTGGATTTACGGGAGTAGAATTACTTGGATCACTAAAAGATATGAGAAAAGAATATGCTCAAATAGCAGGTGTGGAACCTCAAGAGATTGAATTGTATTGCATTGATCATTCAAGTGTATTTTTGCCAATGTTCAACCGGAATTTAGCAAATTATGGAATGAAATGGTTGAAAGAATGGGGAATTAAATTTTATACACAATGTGGTATTACCGAAGTGGCTTCCAATAAAGTCTTTTATAAAGATAAAGAAGGCAATCAAGGAGAACTTGAAGCTAATACGATTATTTGGACAACTGGAGTTAGTGGAAGTCAAGTGATTCATGATTCTGGTTATTCAGAACATCGTGGTCGTGTACATGTAAATCAGGATATGAGTGCACCAGATGATCCAAATGTTTATATTGTTGGTGATGTGTCAGCATTTTTCCCAAATGGCGAAAAGCGTCCATATCCAACAACTGCACAAATTTCACTGCAAATGGGAACATGTGCTGCTAAGAATATTCTTCATTTAATAAATGGGGAAGATACAGAGAACTTTGTTTATAAAAATCGTGGTACAGTTGCATCGATAGGGGTAAGTAAATCATTTGGCGTAGGTTTTGGAATACCTGTAAAAGGGTATATTGGATCAATTACTAAAAAAATGATTGATAATTTATCATTGTATGAGACCGGAGGAGTTAAGGAATTATTAGCAAAAGGAAAATTTGATTTTTATCACTAAAATGAACTTTAAATATTATTTGTATGAGAGAGGCCATGACAAATGTTAGGGCCTTTTTCATTTCTTATATAGGAGAGGAGCGCGATAAATATGAAAGTTGGCATTTATGCTAATGATGTAAAGGAATCATTAGAAATCAAGAGAATGTTATCAACACAGTTACAGGAAAATGGTTTTGTAATTAATGATAAAGAACCAGATGTTGTGATTACTTTAGGAGGAGATGGCACACTTTTAACGGGTTTTCATCATTATATTAATCGACTAAATCAAGTTCGTTTTACTGCAGTAAATACAGGTCATTTAGGCTTTTATACAGATTGGCAAAATAGTGAAATAGAACAGTTAGTTCAGAGCTTAAAAAAAGATGATGGAAAGTCAGTAAGATATCCATTGCTTAAAGTAACAGTTCATTTTAATCAAAAAGGACGTCAGCCTAAGGTATATCTAGCATTAAATGAATCAACATTACAAAAAATTACTTCAACTTTGATTGCTGATGTTTATCTTGGTAATCAGTTATTTGAACATTTTCGTGGTGAAGGTTTATGTATTTCAACGCCGACTGGATCAACAGCATATAATAAATCTGTTGGTGGGGCTGTAGTAAATTCTAGTTTGAAAATATTGCAATTAACTGAAGTTGCCTCTATTAATAATATTGTGTTTCGAACACTAGGTTCGCCAATGATTATTGGCCCAGAAGATAAATTAACCATTGTTCCTTCAGCAAAATCAAATTATTTTTTGACAGTTGATTCCGGAAGTTTTCGTTGTAATCAAATTTCATATATTGAGTTTTCATTATGCAAACAGTATGTAAATTTTGTTAAATATCGGCATATTGATTTCTGGAAGAGAGTTCAAAAGTCATTCATTGGTGAGGTTTGATTTAAAATTAATAAATAATGAAATCTTAACTTTTAAGATTTTTATGCAATATCGCATTTTGATATAATATAGATTGTTAAAATATATGGTGGGAAGTATTTGTTTATGACTAATTATATTATTTCGTCTTTAGACTTAAGTAAAAATAATGCTGGTCCGAAAGCACGAACCGATATAGATTATTTTTTGAAACAACTTGGATTTAAAGATTTGTGTTCTTTTAATTGTCAATCAAAATTCTGGAGACATATCCAGAAACAACGCTTGATTTGGCATGATATTCCACAAACACTCAAAAATTTAAAGGGACAAGATGCAACAGTTTTCTTTCAATATCCAATTTATTCGAAAATTCTCATGAAAAAAATTTTGAAGACTGCAAAGAAAAATGTCAGTCATTTTTACGTGATTATTCATGATTTAGAATCGTTGCGAATTTTCAAAGATCGAATTGGTTTTCAAAAATTTGAAGTTAACTTTTTCAATCAAACAGATGGCTTGATTGTTCATAATGAGCGGATGAAGCGAGCATTAAAACAAATGGGCGTCAATGTTCCAATGATTTCCCTGGAAATATTTGATTATCAAAATGCGGTTCCATTGACTATCCACAAGAACCACCAAGGGATTGCCTTTGCAGGAAATCTTGCGAAAGCACCATTTTTAGAAAAATGGAATTTAAACCAATCAATTAATTTATATGGACCTCATAAGCAATTACAATATCCCCAAAACGTATATTATCGTGGCGTTTTTCCGCCAGATCAATTATCAGCACATTTGAATGAAAGTTTTGGATTGATTTGGGATGGGAATGGACTAGATAAGTGTAATGGTATGTATGGTGGGTATCTAAAATATAATAACCCGCATAAAGCATCACTATATTTAAGTTCAGGGATGCCAATAATTGTATGGAATCAAAGTGCTTTAAGCGATTTGATTCAAAAATATCATGTTGGAATTGCGGTGGAAAAATTACAAGATTTAGATCAAATTTTATCGCAATTGTCAGATGAGGATTATTGTAAAATGCAGAAGAATGCGATGCAATTGGCCAAACAATTGCGTGAAGGATATTTTATAAAAAGTGCGGTTGAAAAGTTACTTAAAAGTAAAAATAAAAAGTGATAACCAATTTATTGGTTATCACTTTTTATTTATTAATCTTTTAATCCCATTTTGACAGTATATTGTTTTCCAGCACAAATATCATATTGGAATAATAAATAATCATGCCAGATTTCTTTTTGTTCATCAGTCAAATCACTATATGGGCTTATTTTCCCATCATCTGTAGTAAATTGAACTAAATCATCTTCATTATCAGAAGATGTTGTTTTTACAGAAAATGATGGTAATTTATCGTAAACTTCAGTTAATAATGCTTGATATGGAGTAACTTTAGTATTTGTTTGTTCAGCAACCATAGCTTGAAAATCATTAGGAGTAACTATATTAGCTTTTGTAAGACGTTTTGCACCTAAATGTTCCTGAGCATATTTATTAGAATAAATAAAATAATCAGTTTCATGAAGAGCTAAAGAATCTTTTTGCAAGTTAGCATTAGTATAGATTCCTGGTAAATGATCTCCGTAAAAGACCCAAGTAACAGGCTTTTGAATTTGATCTAATTCATTCATAAATTGTTGAACCGCATCATCTGTTTTATTAATCCCATATGCAAAATTATTTAATGAAAACTGCATATCGCTGTTTACATTTGAACCAGATGCACCCATTTTTTCTGAATTATTATATACTTTTTTATCATATGGCATATGATTTTGCATTGTTATCAAATTAATAAATAATCCACTCTTAGCTTTTTTTATTTGAGCTAATGCATTAGCATATGCAGTTTCATCAGATAAGTAAGGACTGTTATCAATTTTTTTCTGATCTATAATTTTATATTTACTTCCTAAATAATAGAAACGGTCAAATCCCATTTTTTTATAGACTTCTTTTCGACTATAAAATGTACCTAAATAAGGATGTATAGCTATAGATTCAGGAAAACTTTGAATAAACGAAGGAACAACTTTTAATCGATCTACTAACTGAGTATATGGTGTTGAAAGCATAGGTGAAAAATTACATGTAGCTAATCCTGTAAGCGTCATATACTCAATATTGGCAGTTCCTCCACCATAAGTAGAACTTAACATTAACCCAGAGGTATTATTTTTTTTAATATTTCTAATATTAGGAATAGGATCTTTACTAAAAGTAACACCTGATAATCGGGTCGGATCAGCGAAACTTTCACTTAAATTAAAGATTACAATTTGGTCTTTAAATGAATTATTCCGTTGTTTATTAATTTCTTTTGCTTCTTGAGAATATTTAGAATACAACTTTTGCATCTCTTCTTTTGAATAACCATGAGGTTTATCCATTATTGTAATGCCAATATTATTTAAAAATTGAATTATAGGACCATTTTTCATAACTCCAGTCCATTGATCCTCAAAAACAGGCTCATTACCTAAACCTTTTGAAATAATAGAAATTGGATTGTTTTTTACATTTAAAAAGTTAACACTTAAAAAAAGTATGGGGATTAATAAAATCCAAAAAATTCGATTTTTTAAGCTTTTTCCTGATACCTTTTTCTTTCGTTCTAAATATATAATTGATCCAATTGCAATAATAATACCAATCACAGTAATAATAATGAGTTTAAAATTTATCATTTTAAGTAACTCATTGATAGCAACTAACTCAGATAAATCCGATGGTATAATTGGTTCATTTCGAGATTGGATTTTTAAATAACTAGCTATAATTCCAATAATATATATTATTCCTACTGAAATAGAGGAAATCCAAAAGCGATTTGTTAATGCAAAGATAAATCTAAATACGCCAATTACAACTAATGTATTTAATATAACTAGCATTTGTCGTGGACCAAAAGTATATGTAAACACATTATAAAGGATTGTGAGATTTGAGTGTACTTTAAAATTATCACTAACAGCAACAAACGAAATATATGAAAGTATATATGCACAAAGGATTCCAATTAAATACAACCGATGATTCTTAATCCATAACTTAAAGTCCTGATATTTATTAGGACCCCATTCTTGGATATTGTATATATTACAATTATTCCAATGTTTATCAATTGTTAATGTAATTCGAGAAAACTTTTCTAATAGATAAATTACGCATGCAATAACAAAACATCCTAAGATTATCAATAGAGTTTGCTCTAAATTAGGAATTAAAACTTTGTGAATTATTTTATTGTACGTACTATTATTATAATTTGAAATTATTCCTTTAAAGATATCAGATGTTCCGCATATGATAGTTAGTATAATGAAATAAATAACTGTATCTGAATATTTTTTTAAATTCTTCAAAAGAGAATAACTTAAGATAGTGACAACTATACAAGCTGTTAAAATTTGAAAACCAGAATTTGAAACAGAAAAACGATCAGCAGTTGATAAATTAAAGTGCTGACTCCAAGACAATGCTGGCATAATAGTAATTATTAATTCATTAAAAATAATGATAAAAGCACCTTGAATAATATTTTTTCTATCTATTTTCTTATCTTTTAGATTATTAATTTCAATTCCCCAACAAATTAGTAATAATCCATAAACTGTAGAATTTATGTCATTTGTTCCTAAGATTTTTTCGTTAAATACTGTAGGAAGGATTGTTAGGATTATAAGTGCAGGAAGATAAAATAAGTGGATTTTAGCAGCACATTTTTTTAATAAAGGCATTAATATAATTCCAAATAAAATTCCTGTAAGAATTGGGTATGTATTTCTTAAAATAGGAAAAAGTGCATTATAAAAATCAGATAGCACGAATGATTTATTAGCAAAAAGTTTAATTAAAAGTATGATTAAACTACTAAACCAAATTGTTATCCAACTCTTAATAACTGTACTTAATGAAGTCTTAAAATGACTAAGATAGTATCCAAGAAGGATTACAGAAATATCGATACCTAAGTTGGATATTCCTAAAAAGAATTGCCAAATAAAATTTGTATTAACTGTATTGAGAGAAGTGGCTACATTTACATTTTGGAAAAAGAGCACACTAAATATAAATAGGAATAAACTAGAAAAACTTATCAAAATTAAATTTATATTTTTTTTGATATTCATATAAAAGGCCTCACAAATATAAAAATTAAATATATAAATGTTATATATTAATGAATAAACAATCACGCACTATTATATCATAATTATTTATTAATTCAGACGAGATAAAATAAAACATTATATATTTTGGTATAATATATTTATGAATTTATAAATCGAAATGAGGATGTATTGTTGAAACAAGAAGAGCATACATTAAAAAAAACTATTTTAATTAATACTGGTATTGTTATATCATTCTTGATATTGACATTTATTTTTATGCAATCATTTATAGAAATCAATAAATTTAATATTGTTTCAGATAGTAGTTTTCATTTATCAAGAGCAAATGAAATTTATGAAAATTTGAAAAGTGGTAGTCTGTTCACATATATTGCTACACATACTTTTAGTCATAGTGGAGTGGGAACTTTTTTATTTTATCCATCATTATTTCTATATATATTAGCATTTTTAAGATTAATATTTAATCCAATCACTTCAATATATATTTGGATTGGAATATTTATGTTTTTAACACTAATTGTAGCATTCTATTCTATGATGAGTTTTTCTAAAAATAGAAAGAGAAGCTATATATTTTCAATTATATATACGCTTATACCATATCATCTATATTTAGGTTTATGGAATGGAGTTTGGGGAGAGTATATTGCATATACTTTCTTGCCATTAGTTTTCTTAGGTATATACCATGTATTGTGGGGAGATTTCCATAAATGGCCAATTTTAGCTGTAGGAATGTCTTTATTATGCTATAGCCATATCGTTAGTGTTTATATTACTACATTTTTATGTTTGTTTTTATTTATTTGCAAATTAATAGTTGCCAAAATCACTAAAAGTCGCTTTGTATCTCTAATAAAGAGTGGATGTTTAGCAATATTGTTAAGTGGATGGGAATTTATTCCTTTCTTAACAGATTATCTAGGTGGTGACATTCACGCTCCTCAAGAACAATTTTGGTTTTTGAATAATTTTAGTGATTTAGTTACTAGTTCATTTCAGAATGTATGTGGTGGAGATGTTTTAAATGGGCGATCATTAGGAATTTTACTTATAATCACATTATTTGTAGGATGGTTATTTGTAAAAAATGATGCAACAAATCTCTTAATTTATGTATTGGGAGTAACTTTAGCTCTTTGTTCTACAACATTTATTGATTGGACATCATTATCTCATAACGAATTAGTAATGAATACAATTGGAAATATACAGTTTCCATTTAGACTAGTTCCATATGCAGGATTATTTTTGTCAGTAATTGCTTCATTTGTTATTTGTAATATTATAGATGGCATTACAAGCAGTAATTATAAACAAATATTAGTAATCATTTCATTTGTCTTGATAAGTGTTTGTGGATATTTTGGAACAGTGCAACCAGCACTTGATCGAATTACTCAAAATGTTTCTGAGAAGTATTTGAAAAAAACTGAAAGTAAACAAACCATTCCAGATGATGTGGTTATAGATAAATATAATTACAATGCTATTTTTGATTATTTAACTCAAACGGGAGAAACAGATTATTATTCTGAAAAAGCATATAATAGTGCTACATCAATTATAAATAATATTGTGTACGTAAATGGAAAAGAATCAAAATTAATAGCAGAGTATAAACCTAATAAGATTATTTATATGATACATGCTCAAAAGGGAGATAAGATTGATTTACCAGTTATAGCGTATAAACATACCTCTGTAAGTGATAATGGTAAAAAAGTAAAATTCAATCAAAGTAAACGAGGAACTGTAGAAATTTTGGCAAGGACGAATGTCAATAGAATAGAAGTGAGCTATAAACCAATAGTGTTATACTATGTAATGATGTTTATTGCGTTGTTAAGTTGGGTTGGAGTTATTTTTTATCAAGTTAAGAATGTTAAAAATAGATTAATTTATTAAGACCTTTTTTGAATAGTATTAAGACAATTCAAATTTTAAGTTAATTGCTAGATATTAGATATTATTTGTGTGAGAATAGATAAATATTAAAGGGATTGCTTATAGAAATTAGAAAGGTAAAAAAATTGGAACGTAAGAAAAGATATAAGATGTACAAAGCTGGAAAAAATTGGGTATTTGCACCAATTGTTTTCTTTGGTTTAACTTTTTTAGATGGTAATGCAAATGTTGCAAAAGCAGATAATGTTAATTTAGTATCAACAAGCAGTTCTGCTCAAACAGAATCTGCTACATCTGCAAGTAGTTTGCAACAACGTGAAGTTACATTATCAAGTTCAAGTCAATCAGTAAGCTCAAGTAGTCAAGATAGTTCAAGTGTAAGTAAGCAAGAAACTGCAAGTTCATCAAGCAAAGTTTCTTCATCTGTAGCTGTTTCCTCATCATCAGCTACATCATCACAAAGTGAACAAGTAAATGATTCAAGTTCCTCAAATGCTACTAAAGAAAGTTCATCAGTTAAGGCTGCTGAAAGTAGTCAAGATAGTAGTTCTTCAAATAGTCAAGTAAGTAGTAGTTCAAGTGAAAATTCAGCTATGCAAAGTGATAAAAATGAATCATCATCTGATTCATCAAGTTTATCAAGTAGTAGTCAAAGTACTGAATCATCAGCAACAACTTCAGATGAAAGTAGTTCAACAGAATCATCATCTTCTTCAACTGTAGATAAAGCTGATCAATCAGATACTTCATCAGAAAGCAATTCTACTGAAGAAAAAACTGATATTACATCTGAAGTTTTAGAACAAAATAAAGAAATTTTGGAAAATAATAATGGAGTAGTTGCTGAAGATAAGGTGATGACTGCTGGTGATACTAGTCGTTCAGAAGCAACTTATGTTCCTAATCGATCAATGGGTGTTGACGTATCAAGTTATCAAGGTACAGATTTAACTAAGTATGCAAATGCTGGAGCTAAGTTTGCAATTGTTAAATTAACTGAAGGTACAAACTATACTAACCCTAATGCAAAAGGACAAATTAGTTCTGCTAAATCTCATGGAATGATGGTTCAAGGTTATCATTATGCTCATTTTGGTGGAGATAAGTCTAAAGCAATCACAGAAGCTAATTATGCAATTAATGCCGCAAAGCAATTAGGATTACCAGCAGGATCCTATTTAGCATTAGACTTTGAAGAAGGTTTCTGGGGTGTTAGTGCAAACACAGCAGCTGCAATTGAATTTATGCAAAGAATAAAAGATGCAGGTTATATTCCATTGTTGTATGCATCATCATCAATGCTAACATCATATTTTAATCTTTCACAAATTATTAGTAAGTTTGGGACTTGCTTGTGGGTAGCGGCATACCCAAATGGTTCACAAGTTTCAACAGATTCTCCTAATTTTAATTACTTTCCAAGTATGGATGGTGTTTTAATGTGGCAATTTACTGATAATTGGAAAGGTATGAATGTTGATTCAAGTATTAACGTTCAACCATTACAAACATCATACACTGGCGAAAAGCAAGTAAATGGACATTGGCAATATTATAAAAATGGAGTAGCTGTAAAGAATAGTTTTGTAAGCATTCCAGGTCAAAATAAAACATGTTACTATGATGGAAATGGAAACATGGTTTATGGTGAACAACAAATTAATGGTCATTGGTACTACTTTAATACGACGACTGGAGCAATGGCTAAGGGAATTACAAATATTGGCTATAAAACTTGTTACTATAATAGTCAAGGCCAAATGCAGTATGGTGAACAACAAGTAAATGGTTCATGGTACTACTTTGATAAGTCTACTGGAGCAATGGCTAAGGGACTTAAAAATATTGGTTATAAAACCTGTTATTATAATAGTCAAGGTCAAATGCAATATGGTGAACAACAAGTGAATGGTTCATGGTATTACTTTGATAAGTCTACTGGAGCAATGGTCACAGGACTTAAAAATATTGGCTATAAAACTTGCTACTATAATAGTCAAGGCCAAATGCAATATGGTAAACAAGAAATTAATGGAAAAACATATTATTTCAATAAAACTACTGGAGCAATGCTAGTAGGACCACAAAGTATGGCACAGTTTGGAGACGATCATATTTATGGATTTGATGAAAATGGTCAAAAAGTATATGGTCAACTTCATTATAATGGGCACTGGTATTTATTTGATAAAACTACTGGAATAATGCAAACTGGATTCCAAAATTTAAGTTCATATGGTCAAAATAAAACAGTATATTATGATCCTCAAAATGGTCAGATGCAATATGGCGAAAAGAAAATAAATAATGCATGGTACTATTTTGATAAATCTACTGGAGCAATGGCTACAGGATTGACAAATATTGGATATAAGACATGTTACTATAATGCAAATGGTCAAATGCAATATGGTGTTCAAGAAATAGACGGGAAGAAATACTATTTCAATAGTGGTACTGGAGCAATGCAGACAGGATTAATCAAAGATAATGGAAATATCTATTATGCAGATGCAAATGGTGTTCTTCAAAGTGGTGAAAAGAAGATCGATGGCTCATGGTATTACTTCGATAAAGGCACTAATAAAGCAGCTACAGGATTGACAAATATTGGTTATAAGACATGTTACTATGATGCAAACGGTCGAATGCAATATGGTGAAAAACAAATCAATGGTTCATGGTATTACTTCAATAAGACAACAGGAGCAATGGCCACAGGATTGACAAACATTGGATATAAGACATGTTACTATAATGCAAATGGTCAAATGCAATATGGTGTTCAAGAAATAGATGGAAAGACATATTATTTCAATGAACAAACTGGTGCTTTAGAAAATTAGTATTAAATAAAAAGAGATTGTAAAAACAATCTCTTTTTTATTGTAAGCAACGCATTACTATATTAAAATAAATAGAAGAAAATTTAAGTTAGGAGTGTTTTAAAGCATGAAACACGCATTTTTAATTCTTACATATAAACATTATGATCAGTTAAAGGTACTTTTAAAGCTTTTAGATCATGAAAATGCAGATATATTTATACATGCTGATAAAACAGATTTAGGATTTAATCCTGAAGATTATGCAGGAATTTGTAAAAAATCAAAGGTAAAAATGATTCCTCGTGTAGATGTTGCATGGGGAGATTTTACACAAGAATTGGCAGAAATGAATCTACTTCAAGAAGCAATTAATGCAGGAGATTATGATTATTTCCACTTTATTTCAGGAATGGATTTACCAATTAAATCTATGGATTATATAATGCAATTTTTTGAAGAACATAATGGCAAAATTTTTGTTGAATGTAATGATAAACTAAAGAACAGAAATGCTTTTCGTTTTATGCTACGTTATGATGTATATCATTTCTTTCAAAAGTATATTGGCAAAGGAAGAACTTTTATCAAAGGTAAGCGTTGGCTAAAATATATTGATTTTGGTCAATGTATTTTACAACATTATGTGGGAATTTCACGTTCAAGAAAAATGCGTAAAGCTGGAAAAGAAATTAAAGGTGGATCCCAATGGTTTAGTATCCCTAAGAAATTTGCTGAATATATCAATAATGACCGTGAAAACATCTTGGATTTTTGTAAACATGGATATTGTTTAGATGAAGTTTTCATGGCAACTTGGTTATATAATTCTCCATTCTATAAAGATATTTACAGAAATGGAAAAAGTTATGTAGCATCTTTGAGAAGATATAAATGGAAAAATGAAGATCCAACATTAGTTACAGTTGAAGATATTAAAGAATATGATCAAGAACCAGACGCTATTTTTGCAAGAAAATTTGCAATAGAAGATTCGCCTGAAGCTGTTGAGTTTTTATTGAAAAGAAATAATAAATAAAAAAATAAAGAGTTATGCTTTGATAGCATAACTCTTTATTTATTTTTTATGAATAAAGCCAAGTATTAGATTAAGACTTGTAGGTTTTAAAAGTAATAACATGATACCATAAATGATTACACCAACTAGTACTTCTATGCCTAAAGTAACAATATTAGTTGGAAGTTTAATATTCATAATAAATACAGGAATAAACATTACAATTCCAGCAATAATATATTTGAAAGTATTTTGGAATAGTTTGGAAAGTTCCATTTCTTTACGGACGCACCATACTTGGTAACCAGTAACAACTACTTCAGATAGAACAGTTGCCCACATTGCACCAGCTAACCCCCATAATTTAATAAATAGGAAGTTAGCAAATAGGTTAACAAAAGCCCCTAAGACAACTGATGTAGTGTATGGCTTGATTTGATTTGTAGGTACTAAGTATTGATCTCCAATTGTATTACTCCATGCAATTAATACAATAACAATTGATTCAATCATCATAGCAGTACCAACTGGTTCGAAACCTTTTCCGTAGAAAAATGGTCCTAGATTTTTACTAATAGCAGCTACTCCAAACATCATTGCAAATGCTAAGACTGAAAGCATATCGAATGATTTATAAAGTAAATCAAAAACATTCTTCTTGTTGCCTTTAGAAAATGCAGCTGAAACATGCGGAATCATTACAGTTCCTAAAGATGTTGCTAGTGATAGTACCATTTTAACTAAATTGTCAGAATTTTGATAGAATCCAGAGAATTTAGTTCCCATCATGACCCCAAGCATTGTCTTGTTTAATTGCAAATAAATGGAAGTTGCAATTTGTGGAAGAAATAGGCTTATTGTTGGAATAAAATGATGGAATATATTTATTGATTTAAGCTTTATAGGTACTAATAAATGTTTTAGATGTGGCCATAGAGTTAGATTTCCAAAAATATTTGAAAACGCAATGATAAAAATGTATAAGCCAACATCACTAGGCTTTTTGACTAATGTAAAAACAAGAACGACAGATAGCAAACGTACAAAAGTATTTTTAATTACTGTTCGTTTAAAATCTTCAAGTCCCATATAAAGCCAAGAAACATCAAGAGCAACGGCTATAATATTTATTGATTGAATCCATAAGAAGACCGTGTATCGATCATATACGTGTAAAAATATGACAAAAGCAATATATGCAATTAATGTGGTAAACGTTTTAAGAAGTTGAATTTCCCAAAACGTTTGTGTCATTTTTTTACGATCATCTCGTACATAAGCAATTTCGCGGTTTCCATAAATTGAAATACCTAAAGTTGCAATTAATACAAAATATTGAATTATTGAGTTGGTATATGCATTATAACCAACCCCAGCAGGATGAAGGACACGACTGATATAAGGTGCCGTAATCAAAGGAACAATCAATGAAAGAATTTGATATCCTGCATTATAAAGGTAATTTTTAAGAACTTTCATTTTTTACCACCATTAAATTAAATTACCAGTTTATTTTAGCATAAAATGCTTTAATTAAAACTTATAAAATAAAGAAGGCTGTAAAAATACCGCCTTCTTCATTTAAATAGTTTTAGTGAAATTCTTGATCTACTGTTACCAATGCAGCACCAATTACTTGGTCCATGTTGTAGTAACGATATTGACCTAAACGACCACCGAAAATAACGTTATCAGCTTCTTTTTGTGCCAATTCAACATATTGTTTGTATAATGAATTGTTCTTAGCATCGTTAATTGGGTAGTATGGTTCGTCACCACGGTGCCATGTTGCTGGGTATTCACGTGTAATAACAGTCTTGTCTTTGTCACCTTTACCAAATTCAAAGTGTTTGTGTTCAATGATACGAGTATAAGGTGTTTCTTTATCTGTATAGTTTACAACTGCATTACCTTGATAGTTATCAACATCTAATTCTTCTGTTTCAAAACGAAGACTACGGTATTCTAATTCACCAAGTTTGTAATCAAAGAATTGATCAATCATACCTGTAAAGACTACTTTGTCATAATCTTTTAAATATTCATCTTTCTTATCAAAGAAGTCTGTATTTGTTTCTACTGTGATATGATCATCAGCTAACATTTTTTCAACAATTTGAGTGTAACCACCAATTGGAATACCTTGGTATGTATCGTTGAAGTAGTTATTATCATATGTAAAACGTACTGGTAAACGTTTGATAATAAATGGAGGTAATTCTTTAGCATCACGCCCCCATTGTTTTTCTGTATATTCTTTAACTAACTTCTTGTAAATATCTGTTCCAACTAATGAAATTGCTTGTTCTTCTAAGTTTTCTGGCTTCTTGCCATTTAAAACTGCACGTTGTTCATTAATTTTTTCTTCAGCTTCTTGTGGAGTAATTACGCCCCACAATTTGTTGAAGGTATTCATATTAAATGGCATATTGTAGATTTCGCCATGGAAGTTAGCAATTGGACTATTTGTGTAACGATTAAATTCTGCAAATTGATTTACATAGTCCCAAATTTCTTTCTTAGATGTGTGGAAAATGTGTGCACCATATTGGTGAACTTGGATACCATCTACTTCTTTAGTGTAGATATTTCCTGCAATATGATCACGCTTTTCAATGACATGTACTTCATGACCACGTTTAGCAGCTTCATGAGCAAATGTTGCACCGAATAATCCAGCACCAACCACTAAATATTTTGTCATTATACTGATTCTCCTTAATATATTTATACTTGTCCAGTATAAACCCATTTTAGTAAATATCTTATTATTAAGCTATTTTTTTTGTCAAGCAAATTAATAAACTTTAGTTAATTCTTGTTATTTAAATTAAGATTACTAGATATACGACTGATATATTAAGGAAAGTTTGCTATAAATACTACAATGTATTAAAATATCATAGATACTATATTTAAGTAAGGAGCATTTCCTTTGAAAACAGAAATATATGTGGTAACTCATAAAATGGCTAGAATGCCACAAGATAAAATGTATATTCCAGTTCAAGTTGGCTTTAATGACAAGAACTTTGAAAATTATGAGCGTGATAATACAGGAGATAATATTTCAGATAAAAATGCATCATATTGTGAATTAACAGCTCAATATTGGGCTGCTAAAAATAGAGATGCAGATGTTAAAGGATTAGTTCATTATCGGAGATTGTTTACAAATGGACATTCTGATTTCTTTAAATCGGTAGATCAAAAATGGAAAGATGTAATGACACAAGAGACAGTTACAAAGTTAATGAATCAATATGACATGATTCTTCCTAAGAAGAGAAATTATTATATTGAAACATTATGGTCGCATTATGAACATTCTCATCATATTGAGGGCTTGGAAGTAACAAGAAATGTAATTAGCGAACTTTATCCAGAATATTTAAAAATATTTGATAAACATATGAAAGAAAAAAAGGCTCATATGTTTAATATTTTTATTGCTAAAAGTCAATTATTTAATGACTATACAGATTGGTTAATGGATATTTTAAATGAAGTTGAGCAAAGAGTCGATATCTCAAATTATAGTAAGAGTGAACAAAGAATCTTTGGATATATTAGTGAATTATTAATTGATGTTTGGGTTGAATATAACCAAATTAATTATACTGAAATGCCAGTTATGTTTATGGGAAATCAACATTGGATAAAGAAAATCACTAACTTTTTAGCAAGAAAGGTCAAAGGGAGAAAGGAATAGTTATTTTTGAGGTAATTTCAAATGGAAAAAAATGGGAAAATATTTATTAATAAGGAAAAAGTTAATAAACAATATTTTTATCGGACTTGCAAAAGAATTTTTGATATAGTTGCGAGTTTGTTAGGTTTAATTCTTTTAAGTCCTGTTTTTCTAATTGTTGCCATTGCTATTAAGTTAGATGATGGGGGACCTGTATTTTATAATCAGAGTCGTATTGGAAAAGATGGAAAGAAATTTAAAATGTTTAAATTTCGCTCGATGAAAGTAAATGCAGATAAAGAAATTGACAAGTTGCAACAACAAAATGAAGTTAAAGGTGCAATGTTTAAAATGAAGAATGATCCTCGGATTACAAAAGTCGGAAGATTCATTCGAAAAACAAGTATTGATGAATTTCCACAATTGCTAAATGTCTTATTAGGTGAAATGAGTATTGTTGGACCACGACCACCTTTGCCAAGAGAAGTTGCTAAATATACTGACTATGACAAACAAAGACTTTTTGTTTGTCCAGGATGCACAGGTCTATGGCAAGTTACATTGCGGAATAGTGTTGGCTTTGATGAAATGGTTAATATTGATTTGTATTATATTAAGCATCGAAGTTTATGGCTAGATTTAAAAATTATGATAAAGACTATTAAAGTTATTTTTGTGCCTAATACTGCATATTAAAGAGATAGGGAGATTTATTTATGAACTATGCTAGTGTAATTGTTACATATAATCGGAAAAGTCTTCTACCACAGGCAATTGATAGTGTTTTAAATCAAACTGTTTCTCCTGGTAAAGTGATTGTAGTTGATAATGCATCAACTGATGGTACAGATACTTTAATGAAGGATAAGTACAATGATAATCAAAAGGTAGAATATATTCGACTTTCAGAAAATGGTGGAGGATCAGCAGGTTTTTATTCTGGATTGCAGGCAGCAATTAAAGAAGATGTAGATTGGATTTCTGTATCAGATGATGATGCTATTTATGAAAAAGATTATTTTGAAAAAATTGCAAAACAAATCAAAGAAAATCCAGATGTAAAGACATTTGCAGGGACAGTTTACAATAATGATGAAATTGAAACGTTGCATCGGAGAAGAATAAAAAATTGGAATATTATAAGTGAAGAAGAAATTTCTGTAGATGAATATCGACACAATTTTTATTGCGATTTAGTGACATTTGTAGGTGTCGTTTTTAATAAAAATCTAATTAAAAAAGTGGGATTACCAGAGAAAGATTATTTCATTTGGTATGATGATACAGAATATTCTTTAAGAGTTAGAAAACACACAAAGATTTTGAATGTATCTGATGCCAAGATATTTCATAAGGTGAACAGTAGTAAAGTTCAAGGTTGGCAACCTAATTGGCGTGAATATTATGGAATGCGCAATAAGATTCAAACAATTAAGAAACATGGCCATCCATATCTTTTGGCAAGAGCATATATTTATTTATTCTTTGTTAAAAAGATGGTAGGAAATACTGTTAAAAGTGAGCGCAAAGGCTATCGTCGTTACATGTACCGTTCGTTTATTGATGGATTTAACGACGGAATACATGATCGTTTAGGTAAAAATAATCGATATTTACCCTCAGTAAAAATTGAAAAAGATTAGTATAGGAGAGTTTAAATTGAGTTTAAAAACAAGTGTACAAAATGGGCTTGATAATTTCTTCCATTTTGCTTTTAGAAGTAACCCAACTACTAAAAATTTCCAATTCAAAAATCGTGCTAAGAATTCAGATAAATTATTATTAATTCTTGCTGGTTATAAGGAACATTTATGGAATGATGTTTTTGAGCGTATTCAAAAATTCACTCCCGAAGATTTTGATGTATGTATTATTTCTAGTGGAGTATATAGTGATCGTTTAGATGAAATTGCAACTGAAAATGATTGGTCATATTTAAGTTGCAAACGAAATAATATTAATCTAACACAAAATACCGCTATTGATTTATTTCCTAAAGCTAAAGTAATTGTGAAAATGGATGAAGATATCTTTTTGACTGATGGAGCAATTGAAAAAATGGTAAAACATTACGACCAATGGCAGAAAGATTCTGATTATAAGGTTGGGGTAGTTTCACCATTAATTAACGTAAATGGATATGCATATTTAAAAGTATTGAAAAAGTTTAATGCAGTTGATGAATATGCTAAAAGATTTGGTCAGCCTAGATATTATGGGCGTTTCCAGCCAATTGAAGAATCAGCAGAAGCAGCTAAATTTATGTGGGGTGCAGAAGATATATTGCCTAAGTTAGATGAGATGAACTTAGAATTTAACAAAGATGAAGGCAAATATTCTGCAATCCCAGTACGTTTATCAATTGGATGTTTTGTAATGTCACGTGACTATTGGAATGAAATGGGAATGTTCCCAGTTCATCGCTTATGTAGTGATTTTGCTCGTGATGAAGAAACAATCAATCAAAATGCAACTATTTTATCTGAAGCAATGATAATGGATGAGAGTACAATTGTTGGTCATTTAGGTTTTGGTAATCAAACAAAAGAAATGATGCAATTTTATGATGATCATCAAGAATATTTTAAATAAAAAAAGAATGTGATTTAATTATCACATTCTTTTTTTATTTAATAAGAATTTCACTAAAAACTTTATCTAAGTTGTTAAAATAGTTTTCACTGTAGAAATTACTAATTGAATTTGCAATTTTAATAGGATCACTTGTTAATTCTTTTATTTTATTAATTTGTTCAGCAAGCTTATCAGTATTTCCTTGTGGATAGCTTAATCCATTTATGTTTTCTTTGACTACATCATCATAACCGGCAAAGTCTGCAGAAATCACTGGAATTCCACGTGAAATAGCCTCTAGAAATACCATAGGCAAACCTTCAAATTTAGAAGTTAACACAATTGCAAGTGTTTTATTTTCAATTAACGCCCAAGGGTCTTTTTGCCACCCATACCAAGTAACTCTTTCTGATAGGCCTTCTTTAGCAATATAATCTTTAACAATTTGATCATTTTTTTCAGTTCCAATTACTGACAAATGCATATCATTGGCCTTTTTTAAACCATCAATTAACTCTTTAAGATTTTTTTGACCATTGAATTGGGTTCGACCAATATATGTAATTTCATTTGTTAATTGATCAGTATTGCGAACATGGTTACGTTCAATTGGATTATAGATTAATTTAATTTTTTCTTCTGGAGCACCAATTTGGATCAATTGTTCTTTGATTTTTGATGCAATTGCTAAATGATAATCTGCAAAAAGAATGTTTTTAGGATCAAACATGTTTTGATCAAATAATGAATAGTGGATCCATGAAACGATTCGATATTTTTTATGGAGCACCTTTCGGATTGTAGCTGCTACCCTAATCATATTTGCCCCAAGCATTACTAAGTTTTCATCGTTTTTGGTATTAATAAATGTTTTGATGAAGAATAACCTTTTACTTAATTTATCATCATGAGAAGGAATTTTAACATTAACGTTTTTATCAATTGAATTAAGCCAATTATCATTTTCCGGCTTAGTCGTTAAAGTTAAAGTTAAAGTTAATTCATGCTCTTGAGCATAGTGATTTAAAATTTTAGTTAAAACTGTTTCTGTGCCGCCATTACCACTTGCAGGAGGACAAATAAAATTAATTTTCATTAAAAATACACTTCTCTCGTTTAATTTGATTTGCGTTTGGAACTTTAGCAAATAATGCAAGAATTATAAAGTTATAACAGCTTTCCCAGAAGTGTTGATCAATTCCACCACTGATAATGAATAAAAGAAAACATAATTCTAAATAAAAAATTGGTTTAACATGCAAAATTTTATTTAAAGCAAATACAATTAAAATAAAAATGAATATTAATGGAATTCCATACATTAAAGGAATTCTAAAGTAGATGGAATCAATATAAAATAATCCAGCACCTGGTTGTGGTATATATTGACCTAAGAAAGCAAGCTTAAACTCACTAATTGCTTCAGCTTCATATGCTAGACGGCCTGAAAGAAGTTTATTGAAAATTTGCATTATTGCATTATGAGGAATGAATTTATATAAAAATCCCAGTAGAAGAATAATTCCAATATATCCAAAGCAAATGATATTGATTAATTTAAATGAAATTTTTTCCATTACTTTACTAATTGGTTTATAACACATTACAACCATGATTAATAATGCCATTAAAGCTAAATCTAATCTTGTATCAGTAGAGATATATGTCCAAATAGTAATTGCAATTAAAGAAATATATTCAGGTAAATTTAATTTGAATTTTCTTAATGCAGCATAAGCCATAATGATAGAAAGCATTCGTGCAGCAAGGTTAGTAGGATAGATTGCACCAAATGCAAATCGTATAACAGGGGAAGTATCAGAACGAGTTCCTTTATAATTTGGAATGATGCCACCAAACGCAAGAGCCATACTTATAAATGTTCCAACAATATTAACAAATAAGAAAACTTTGATGATTTTATCATAGTCAACGTTTTTTGCACCATAAATTAATATTCCAAAATAAAAAATATTAAAGTTTGCGGCATTTTGTCCCATAGCAAATAGCACACATTCAAGTAATGCAAAAATAATTAAGTCATTAATTGAATTATTATCAAACAGTACTATTTTAAATAACACAATCGCACTTGGGATTAAAGCAAACAAGTAAATATCATGCTGTGAGAAAACATATCCTGGCATGTCAGTACTTTTGATAAATGTTGAAAAAATATAGACAGCTAAACAAACTAAATAAATGTTATTTATTAAGTTAGGATATTTATCTTTAACTTTTTTATTTAATTTAGAACGAATTTCTAATAAATGTTGAAGTGAAATTCGATTAGAAATTGAATCCATAACATAATTCTCCTTGAATAAATAATAAGTTTTAAACAAACATAATAATTATATCAGAATATGCATTAAGATATTTAAAATAATTGTTAGTATAAATATAAAAGAACATTGTTGACTTTAGAATACAAATAAAGTAATTTATTTTAAAGAATTAAATGACTTTGATAATGTTAAAGGGGATTTTTATGGAAGAAAAGTTAGTTAGCGTAATTGTTCCAGTATATAATGTTGAAAAATATTTAAAACGTTGTGTAGATTCAATCACTCAGCAAGCATATTCTAATTTAGAAATTGTTTTGGTGGATGATGGCTCAACTGATAACTCTGGTGCAATTGCTGATGAATGTGCTCAAAATGATAATCGAATCAAGGTAATTCACCAAGAAAATCAAGGAGTTTCGGTTGCACGCAACAAAGGCATGATTGAAACAACTGGTGAATATATCATCTTTGTTGATGGTGATGATATCCTTCTTCCAGGAATGAGTGATTTCTTACAAAACGAGCAATGTGCTGATTTGTCAGTATTAAGTTTCGAAATTGGTAAGGATGCACGTAAGGTTATGTCAGATCAACATTTTAATGCTGATCAAGTACAACAAGCTCAAATTATGATGCTTGAAAATCCTACACAATATATGACTGTATGGGGCAAGATTTTCAAACGTGAACTTATCAAAGAACACCATCTCCGTTTTAATTCAGAATTGCGTGTTGCGGAAGATGGCGATTTTATGTTGGGTTATATGTTAGCTTGTCAAGAAATTACTTTCTCAATGCATGTAGGTTATCACTATTCAAATGATACTGAGTCAGTAATGACTAACTTTGATAACGATAAGGTACGTGATTATACAAACGCTATGTTGGTTTCACAGGCTAAGATCAAAGATGCACCAACGCCAATCAAAAAAGCATTTGCAGTCTATGTGCTTATGCATTTGAATGTGATGATGGTCCATCAAACATTTGCCAGTGCAAATCCGTTAAAATATAGCGTAAAAATTGCAGAATTGAAAAAAGTAGTTAAGATGCCAATTTTTAGTGAATCGTTACATGCAATCAAGTTGAGTGATTGTCATGGGATGCGGATGCTACCAATTATTTTAATTAAATGGCATGCTTATCACCTTGCTTCAATTTTATTTAAGGTACGAGCAAAACAAAATGAAAGTAAAATGTAAAAAGAAGAGATCGTTTTGATCTCTTCTTTTTTTAATTAATTATAAAAAAGTTAATGTTTAAGCTAAAAATTGATTTATATATGCTATTATAAACAATGGCGCATATTATTGATAAAACTATTATCAATAATCACATTCGGAAGGGAGTGCAAGTAATTGCCGAGCAAAAAAGCAATTGGTTGGGTTGTAGGAACGGCATTAGTGCTGGGTGCTGGTGGATTCGTACTAGCTAAATACAACACTAATAGTATGGCACACGTGATGTATGAGAAAATCACTGGTCAACATGCACAAGCAGAAGTGTCATCTAAAACAGAACAACGACAAGTTGAGTCAACGGAAAACAAAACCGAAACAAAATCAACAAAACAAAATTCAGATCAGTTAACTAAACTATTGAAACAGGAAAACTTTAAGGGGTCATATGCAGTCATGAAGAATGGGAAGATTGCGACAACTGATTCAATGGGGAAAGGAGCTGCTGATAAATATTATCAAGTTGCGGATTTGGAAAATATGTTAACCGCAGCTGCAATTTTGAAATTAGTGGATGAAGGAAAGTTGAGTCTTTCAACTCCTATTAGTAAATATTACAGTACGCTTGATAGTACTGATACGATTACGGTTAGTTCATTGTTAAAAATGACATCTGGATTAAGCAATAATGCAACTCCAAGTAGTCAATTAACAAATATCCTTAGTTGGAACATTAGTAATGCCCAAAGCGGAACTAGTGGAGTATACAACTACGAAGAAATTAACTATGTCTTGCTAGAAGGAATTATTTCACAAGTAACTGGTGGGACATATCAAGCATATATTAAGAAAGCATTCCTTGAACCATATGATTTAGATCAAGTTAAATTTGTTTCAAGTGTGAGTGATAGCAAACTAGCAACACCATATAATGGTAGTAGCAAAGTGAGTCAAACGACATTGGGACAAGAAATGAATGCTCAAATGGGAAGAAACCAAATAATGGCAACGCCAGCAGGTTTCTTGAAATTAACTAAGATTTTAGTGCAAAAATATGGTGATCAAACAAGTTTTACAGCAACCACAGCAACAAACTTTACTGGTCAATTGATCAAGAGTGATGACATGTTCTATGGTTCAGGTGGAATTGTTGGTTACCGTGCATCGGTTGCTATCAGCAAAGATGGAAAAACAGGAATTATGTTAATGAGTAATCACTCAAATGGAAAAGATAATTTAACTCAGTTAGTAAAGAATTGTTATACGAAACTGGACTAATTTAGGAGGTACATCATGAACGACATTCAAAGCCAAGAAAAATCATCTAAGTTTAGTGATATTGGCGAAATTTTAGGGATTTTACGAAAACGTAAGGGCATCATTATTTGTACAACGATTATTTGTACAGTTTTAGCATTATTTACTTCAGTATTTGTGATTTCACCCAAATATAGTTCAAGCACAAATATTTTAGTAAATCAAAAAACAAGTAATAATGCTAATGATCCCAATAACGTAAATCAAGGGCAAATGCAAGCGGCTGTGCAAATGATTAATACATATAAAGATATCATTACAAGTCCTGCTATTTTGGATGAAGTTGCCGATAAAATACAAAGTGATGGATATACTGATGATGCCGGTGCGATTAAGGGAATGATTAGCCTTAGCAATGAGCAAAATTCACAAGTTTTTACTGTAACCGTAAAATGTGATGATCCTAATAAAGCAGCAGTAATTGCTAATACTACGGCTAAGGTGTTTAAGAAGAAAATTAAGAGCATTATGAGTGTGAATAATGTTTCAATTCTTTCAAGGGCTCAAGTTAATCCTACTCCAATTTCACCTAATATAACTAAAAACACGCTTTTAGGAATTTTAGTTGGGCTAATATTAGGAATCATACTTGCCTTTATTTTTAATGGTATGGATCGAACAGTTTCAGATGAATCATTCATTACTGATGAATTAGGACTAAATGAGTTAGGGATTATTAGTGAAATTCCAGCGTCAAAAGTTAAAAAATTGCTTTCACGTAGTAGTCGTAGTTTAGGACGAACTGAAAGTCGTAATCGGAGGGTTTAACCAATGTCATTTTTTAGCAAATTTATACATAAAAAAACTAAATTAGATGAAGATAGTATGAAATATGGGGTTGCATTAATTACTAAAAATGATCCTCAATCAGGGATTTCAGAACAATATCGAACAGTGCGAACAAACTTAAAATTCTCATTCCTTGATTCTAATTTTAAAGTTTTAGCAATTATGTCGGCTCTTCCTTCAGAAGGAAAATCAACAGTTAGTGCAAATTTAGCTGTTACTTGGGCTGAGGAGGGTAAAAAAACCTTATTAGTAGATGCTGATTTACGGCGTCCAACAGTCCATCAGTCATTTAGAGTTTCAAATCGTTATGGTTTATCGAATATCATTACATCGTCATCAAATAGTGTGAATATTTCAGAAATGATTGATCATACAAATATTGATAATTTAGATGTATTAACAAGTGGTCCAATTCCACCAAATCCAGCAGAATTACTTGGTTCAGAACGTTTTGGTCGCTTACTAGAATTTTTAAAGGGCAGATATGATCTTATTATTCTAGATGCTCCTCCGGTTGATACTGTTACTGATGGTCAAATCGTTGCAACTAAAGCTGATGGTGTTGCTTTAGTTGTTCCACAAGGAATTGCGACTAAAGATGCTGTTTCACGAGCAGTTAAATTATTACGCCAGGTAAAGGCTAATATTTTAGGAGTTATTATGAACCGATTCAATGCGGCTGAATTTACTAGTTATTATGGTAGTTACTATGGCGGTTATTATGGTGGAAATTATTATGGAATTGATGAAAAGAAAGAAGCTAAAAAGAAGTGACATTAGTAGATTTACATGCACACTTGCTTCCAGGAGTTGATGATGGTTCACCGGACATTCGGACTTCATTAGAATTAGCACGTAAATCTGTTGCCGATGGAGTAACGCATATGTTATTAACACCTCATCATATGGATGGTAAGTATGTTAATCATAAGCAAGATGTGATTCGTAAGACGCAACTATTTCAGGATGCATTGGATAAGGCAGGAATTCCACTTAAAGTTTTTCCAGGACAAGAAGTTCATTTAACTGATAAACTACTAGATGCAATTGATAATGATGATATTTTATTTGCAGATAGTAATAATCGTTATTTGATGTTGGAATTACCACATACACATGTACCAGAATATTTTTTAAATAATGTTTTGCCAGAATTGCAATTACATGGAATTACGCCAGTAATCGTTCACCCAGAACGTAATCAAGGAATTCAACGTGATCATCAACTTTTATATGACTTAGTGAAAGCTGGGTGTTTAACCCAATTAACCGCTAGCAGTTATTTAGGAGTATTTGGTGAAAGAGTAGAAAATTTAACACAAAAGATTATTGATGCTAATTTAGGAACGACATTTTCTTCTGATGCTCATGCATTAAAGGGACGCGAAAGTCAGATGAGTAATGCCTATGAAAAATTAAGCAATCAAGATGAAACACAAGCTACAGAGTATTGGCAAGATGCTAAAGCAATTTTAAATGGAGATAATTCTTCAATAAAAGAAATAAAAAAAATTTCTAACAGAAAGAGTTTTTGGAAAAAAATATTTGGTAAGTAGTTAGAGAGAGGATGACTATTTAAATGAGCAATGTATTGATTACTGGTGGAGCAGGATTTGTTGGGAGTAATCTTGCAGATCGATTAATTAAACAAGGGGATCACATTACAATTGTTGATGACTTATCAATGGGTTTGATTGAAAACATTCCTGACTCAGATCAAGTTGATTTTTTTGAACAATCAATTACAAACAAAGTATTTATGGAAAATCTTCTTGTAAAAAATAAATTTGACTATATTTACTTATTTGCAGGGGTTGCTAGTGTAGCAGATTCAGTGGCACTTCCATATGAAACGCACCAAGTAAATCAAGAAGCTAATATCTTTTTACTAGAAGTGATTCGCAAGAATAATTTACCAGTTAAGAAAGTATTATTTGCATCGTCAGCTGCCGTTTACGGCGATGATCCAGTTCTACCTAAAAAAGAAGTAGATTCACGTATTAAACCACTTACACCATATGCAATTGATAAATTTGCTTCTGAACGTTATATGGTTGATTACAGAGATTTATATGGTATTCCGACAGTTGCTGTACGTTTCTTTAATATCTATGGTCCTAAACAAAATCCATCATCACCATATTCAGGGGTAATTTCAATTATTACTGAATGTATTCGTGAAAATAAGGTGTTTAATCTTTACGGAGATGGTAACCAAGTGCGTGATTTTGTATACATTGATGATGTAATTGATGCATTAATGTTATTAACACGTGATAACAATGCAAGTTATGGTGTATACAATGTCGCATCTGGATTACAAACAAGTGTGAATGACATGATTCAAGTATATGAAAATATTACTGGTAAAACCCTTCAAATTGACTATAAACCAGAACGAAAAGGTGATATCAAGTATTCATATGCTGATATCAGCAAATTAAGTAAGTTAGGCTATTGTCCAATCTATAATATTGAAGATGGACTTAAAAAGTATTGGGAATATGTAAATTAAGGGATATAAAATGAAAAATAATAAAGTACCAAAAGCAGTTTCAAAAATTAAAAATACAAGACACATGCGTCCAATTCAACGCAAAGAAATGTTAAAAAAACAGAAACGAGTTACTCCAGTTGAACCAAAATATACTTATGAAACTAAACTAAAAGAACCTGTTAAAAATGATTACTTACCAGTAAAACGATTTTTTGATGTGGTAAGTGCAAGTGGATTAATGGTCGCAACAACACCAGTTGTTCTATTATTTGGAATATTAGTTAAGTTAGAAACTCCAGGAAAGATGTTCTATACCCAAGAACGTGTAGGATATATGGGTAAACGTTTTAATGTTACTAAACTCCGTTCAATGTACAATGATGCAGAAAAGCAAAGTGGCGCTGTCTGGGCCTCAAAAAATGATGCACGTGTAACTAAAGTTGGTAAATTTATTCGTAAAACTCGTATTGATGAACTTCCACAATTATGGAATGTTATCAAGGGCGATATGAGTATGATTGGTCCACGTCCAGAACGTCCAGAGTTAACTGAAAAATTCAGTAAGGAAATCAAAGACTTTGAACAACGTTTACGTGTATTACCCGGGTTAAGTGGATATGCTCAAGTACATGGTGGTTATGATATTTCACCAGAAGAAAAATATGAATTAGACAAATATTATATTGATCATCTAAGTATGAAAGAAGATCTCCAAATTATTTGGGATACGATTCGAGTAGTATTAACTGGAGATGGGGCACGATAATGGAAAAAATATCTGTTTTAATGTCAGTATATTATAAAGAAAATCCTAAATATTTAAGAGAATCACTTCAAAGTTTATTAAACCAAACACAAATACCTGATGAAATTCTATTGATTAAAGATGGACCATTAACTGTTGCTTTGGATAATGTTATTGATGAATTTGAAGAAGCATATCCACAAATTTTTACGATTAAAGCTTTGAAAGAAAATCATGGTTTAGCATATGCTTTAGCATATGGAGTTAAAGAAGCTAAATATGAATATATTGCACGGATGGATTCAGATGATATTGCAGTACCAGAACGTTTAGCAACACAATTAATTGAAATGACTAAGAACTATTATGATATTTATGGCGGACAAATTGTAGAATTTGAAGGAACTACTGAAAATATCATAGCTAAACGTGAAGTACCAACTGATTTATATCATATTAAGCAATTTGCACATCGGCGAAATCCAATGAATCATATGACAGTTATGTTTAAACGTAGTGTCATTCTTGAATTAGGTAATTATCATGAAATCAACGGATTTGAAGACTATGATTTATGGGTAAGAGCAATTATGGCAGGATGTAAATTAGGTAATAGTTCAGAGACATTTGTTTATGTCCGAGCAGGCCATGATATGGTCGGTCGTCGTGGCGGTTGGAATTATGTAAAAGAGAATTTTGAAGTGCGAAAAGCATTTAAAGATGAAGGCTTTTATAATACAAAGGACTTTTTGGTTACGACATTGGGAATGACTGCGACAAGCATGATTCCTGATAAATTAAGATATTTTATCTATTATAAGATGTTAAGAAAACAATAGGTGATTAAAGTGGTAGTTTTATTATTTATAGTTTACATACTCATACTATTGATGCTCTTTTTTCCTATTTTGGGTGGGATTATGAGTATCTTTTTAGCCTTTTTTTTGCGTAAGAAAAAGGCATTAGTATCTTTGATTATAGGTATTTTGACCGTGGGCTTATTTATTTCTCTCTATATTCCAGATACTGCAAATGATTTATATCGTTATTTTCAGACAATGACTTCTATTGCTAATTTACCTAATTTAGCAAATTTTTTTGAATTTTCTAAAATAGATCCGACATTACAATATCAAAATAATCTTTTATTTAATTTATTTGAATTTGGAATTGCAAAGACAGGACATTTTTATTTGCTACCTTATTTAACAATCGTTATTTGTTATTTTTGTGTTTTATATCCAATTTTTGATTTAAAGGAAAAAAATAAAATTTCATCTTCCTTTTCTTTTGTTTTAGCCATCGCAATGCTTTCAATATATTCTACTTTTTATATTACAACATTGGTTAGATGGGCACTTGCATGTGCAGTTTATATTTTATGTACATATTGCTATTTTATAAAATTAAACGCAAAGAAAAGAAATATTTGGATTTTATTTATTCCATTATTTATTCACTTAGGAAGTATTTTAGCAGTAGGAGTAGCTATCTATACTGCATTAATTAAAAAAGTAAATAAAAGAAGCTTGTTATTTCCTGTTCCAATTTTTATTTTAATTTTTGCCTTATCACTTGTGGCGAATGTAACTAATGTAGATAACATCGTTTTAAGAGTTGTTCGCATGATACAAGGATATCAAGATTTTGCTCGGCCAGAAGGTTTCACAAATTGGATTTCATATATTCTTGATTTAGGCACAATTATTATTTTTGCAATTATTGCTTTTAAATATATGAATAAGGAAAATTTTCAAAATAGTATAGCGAAATTTGAATTTAATTTTAGAGAATTATTTTTACTTTATTTGTTTATGATTACCTCATTACAGATTTGGCAACGATATGGACTTATTATTGGTGCATTTTCATTAATTTTGTATGCGATGAATTATAGTAAATTTAAAGAAAATCGAATATATGTAAATGGAATTATTTTGTTATGTCTTCTAATTCGCATTTATTTTATTTGGTATATGAAATTTAAAGGAATGTGCTTTGAAGTATCAAATTCAGAGTTATGGTTAAGTGATATCTCATATTATATTCAACATTTATTTAGTATTTATTATTAACGAGGAGAAAAAATGCTTTCATATACAACAGTTATTGTAACATTCAATCGAAAAAAATCAGTTTATCAGGCATTATTAAGACAATTAAAACAAACTGCTCAAGCAAAAAAAATTATTGTTGTTGATAATGCATCAACAGATGGAACTCAAGAATATATTCGTGAAATTATAAATGATCATGCTAAACAGATAAAATACTTAAGATTAAATGAAAATCTAGGTGGATCAGGTGGCTTTTATTATGGTATGAAAGAAGCATTAAAAGAAAATACAGATTTAATTGCTATTTCGGATGATGATGCTTCTTATAGTGAAGATTATTTTGAAAAAATTATAAAAGCTGCTGAAAAGAATCCTCAAGATATGGCATTTTGTGGTTCAATGTATGATCATGGAAAAATTACACCTGCAACTGCAGATGCAGGAAAAATTCTGGTTAATGAGAATACCTTAAAATTTAAGGGATGTACACCTGACGATTTTATGCATGGAGATTTCTATGTTGATAATTGGCCTTTTGTTGGACCTGTTTTTCGGACAAATCTTGTAAAAAAAGTAGGCTTACCGGATAAAGCCTTTTTTATTTGGTTTGATGATTCTGAATATGCTATCAGAATGCATCGATTAGGATACAAATACCATGTAGTAGTTGATGCAAAAATTTACCTAAATACAGAAATTAAAGCAACACGTGCTCCATTATGGAAAAAATACTATGGCTTTCGAAATGAAATTTTTTCAATAGAAAAATATGGAAAAAACAAATTAGTTGCAAATTTATATACATATTACATGTTGATAAAAAAAGAATTATCCGTTTTTATAAAAAATAAAGAATTTAAAGGTAAACGAATACAATCTTTAAAATTGTTTTGGAATGCATTTTCTTCTGGAAAAAAAGAAAAATTAGGAAAAACAATTGACCCAGGAAAAAATATAAAATATTAATAAATCAATTTATTGAGGTTAGGAGAAAAATATGAATTTTAATTATATTCCAGTCATTGTGACATTTAATCGATGCAATAAATTAATTATCGCAATTAACAGTCTACTAAAACAAACAATTCAACCTCAAAAAATAATTATTGTAGATAATCATTCAAATGATGGAACAGAGAAAAAAGTAAAAGAAAAATATTCAAATGAATTATGTAGTGGTTTAATAGAATATCACTATTTACAAGAAAATATTGGCGGTTCAGGTGGATTTCATAAAGGTGTGGAGTACGCAGTAAAAAATGATACAGATTATATTGCTGTTTCTGATGATGATGCATTTTATAGAGAAGATTACTTTGAAAAAATTAAGGAAGCTGCTATAAAATATCCATATGTAAAAGCATTTCAAGGGATTTCATACAATTCAAAAAATAATGAATATATGATAGAAGGAAGAAATATTATTAATTGGAATACTTTAGATTCAGTGTCTATTGAAAATCAAAAAAAAGATGTATACGCTGATTTATCTACTTTTGTTGGATTGGTATTTTCTAAAGATGTTGTTTTAGAAATTGGCTATCCTATTGATAATTTTTTTATTTGGAATGATGATGCAGAATATTCGCTAAGAATGAAAAAAATCACAAAAATATTGCAAGTAAATAGTGCTGTTGTAAATCATTGTCAAGTTCAGCGTGAAGGCGGAAATTTAGTTCCAGTTTGGAAAACCTACTATGGATTTCGAAACAGAATTATTTTGCGTAAACTTTATGCTAAAAACAAATTAAAAGCAAGTTTGTATGACATGTATTTTTTAATACGTCAATGTCTAGCAACATTAGTTAAGGAAAACTATAGAGGAAAAAGAAAAAAATATTTTAAAGCATTTATAGATGCATATAAAGATGCTGAAAAAAATAAATTAGGTAAAAATGACTATTATTTACCATAAATTAAAGGGAGATTAATATGAATTTTAAGAAAATTAGTGTAATTGTTCCAGCATTTAATATTGGAGAGAAAATTATTCCTTGTTTAGATTCTTTATGTCATCAAACAGAATTAGATGCGGAATTTTTAATTATAAATGATGGATCAACTGACAATACTAAACAAGTTATTGAAGATTATATATCTGAAAAAAATGATGAAAGGTTTAAATATTTCGAAAAGATGAATAGTGGATTAGCCGCTACAAGAAATTATGGTATAAAAAAAGCCAGTGGTGAATATGTTTGGTATGTTGATGCAGATGATTTAGTACTAAATAATAATGCAATAAAAAATTTATATAATCAGGCAAACAATAATAATTTGGATATTTTAGAATTTAATTTTCAAAAGTTAGATTTAAGGGGTGAAAATGAAAAAAAATACTATGCACTTCCCTTAGAGAATATTGATAAAGTTATATCTGGTAAGGATTTAATTAATCTTCCATTTTTAGATATTGCTGAATGGCATTTTTTATGGAAAAGATCATTTATTATTAACAATAATTTGCTATTAGATACTAGTGTTTGGGGAGGGGAAGATGTATTAAATACAATTCCTATTGTATCGAAAGCAAATAGAGCAATGTATATTGGCGATTGTTATTATGAATATATTTTATCAGAAAATTCTACAATAACTGCAAATAAAAATAAGAAAAAAGCTTATTTAGATGATGCATTTTATGCTTTAGATAGACTTAATGATTGGTTAAAGCAACAGAGTTTAGATGTTCAAAAAAATAGTCAAGTTTCCAATCATATTGTGAAAATGTTTATTGGAAGAGTTATGGAAGCTTATATTAATGATTATCCAATTTCTAATAAATATATTCGAAATTTTCTAAAAAACAAGAATTTGAATTATAAAGATAAAGTTAAGTATGTTCTTTTAACTACATTACCAAAAAAATTACGAAAAAAATTATCAATAAAATTATTTTAAAATAATATTGAGGCAATTATGGAGAAAAAGAAATCAAGATTAAGTTATTCTATTAAAAATTCATTTATCGTTTCTATCAGTCAAGTCATAACTATTTTGCTTGGCTTTGTTCTTCAAACAGTTTTTATTAAAACTCTTGGAGGAACGTATGTCGGAATTAAGGGATTGTTTACAAATATCTTATCAGTATTATCATTTTCTGAACTAGGGATAGGGACTGCAATCACCTTTTCTTTATATAAACCTTTAGCGGAAAATAATAAAGAAATGATAGCCACAATCATGCATTTTTTCAAAAGGGCATATGAGATAATTGGTATTTTTATTGGAATTGTAGGATTAATGTTGATTCCATTTTTACATTACTTTACTCATATTCATATTCCATTTCTTTATTTATATTATATTTTATATTTAGCTAATACGGTGATTAGTTATTTTTACACATATAAAAGAACATTGTTAAATGCTGATCAGTTAAGTTACATAAACACGATAAATCAAATTGTTTTTAAATTAATACAAACTTTTGCTCAAATGTTTGTATTATTGGCATATCATAATTTCACATTATTTTTAGTGATTCAACTTTTATGTACATTAATATCAAATATTATAATTTCATATAAAGTTGATAAATCATATAGCTACATTAATGATAAAAAGCTAATTAAGAAGTTACCTAAACAGACCTCAAAGGAGATTGCAACAAATACTTTTGGATCAGTTGGTGAAAAAGTTGGTACTATTGTGGTTCAAAGTACCGATAATATGTTAATTTCATATTTTTTAAATCTATTTGTGAGTGGTGTGTATTCAAACTATCTTTTAATTATAAACAGTTTGAGTTCATTTATTGGACAAGCCACAGGTGTAATCTCTTCTAGTATTGGAAATTTAGCAGTTGAGGCTAAAGAAGATAAAGAAAAACAATATAATACCTTAAAGAGATTTCTTTTTGTTGATAATTTTGTAATTTATGTTTTATCAATTTGCGTATTTTCGGTTATAAACCCTTTTATTGATATTTGGGTTGGTCAAAAATTTGAGTTTCCATATATTGTAGTTTTATTATTAATGATTAATTTTATTATTAATTGTTTGCGTAGTCCAATTACAGCATTTGTAACAGCATATGGATTGTATGCTAAAGATGGGGTTAAGGCAGTAATTGAGGCGATTGTGAATTTAGGTTTTTCAATTTTTTACATTAAATATTTAAATTTGGGTGTTAGCGGTATTATTTTAGGAACTATCACAAGTAATATTTTATGTAATTGGTATGAACCTTTTATAGTTATCAGATATGGGATGAGACTAAAAGAAAAATTTATAAATTTCATTTTTATATTTATTAAATATCTTTTAATTGACGCTATAGTTATGATTATTATTCAAAAAATTATTAGTTTAATAAATATTACAGGATTATTGGGAGTAATTTTAGGAGGAATAGCTTCTCTAGGAATAGCTTTATTAACATTTGTAATTTTATTTAATCGAAATCAAGATTTTAGTTTTCTTTTAAGCATAATCCAAAAAATAATAAAAAGAATATTTAGAAAAGTATAATTTACTGGAGGTTATATGATGAAAATTTTAATGACTTATCCATATTTTACAGGTAAAGGTGGTATGGAAACTGTAACTACACAAGTATTAAATTATGCAAATAAAGATATGGAAATTGAATTTTTGCTTTCAGGAGGTAGTGATGACCAAAAATGGATAAAAAATGTCAATAATCCATATGGAAAAGTTATTTTACATAATCATAGGAGTTATCCTGGTGTATTTATAGACACATTCAATTATATTAAGAAAACAAAACCAGATATTGTAATTACACTTAATAATTTACAAATAATGCCAATTATTGCTGCTAAGAAGTTATTTGTACCTCAAATGAAAGTTTATGCTTGGCATCATTTTGCACTTCAATTTTTAAAGGGAAATAATTTATTGAAATATTGTGATTATTACTTAGCTATTGCATCAGGAATGAAGCGAGATTTAGAAAAAATGGGAATAGATAGTGGGAAAATACATTTAATTTATGATCCTGTTGATAGAGTAAATACCCCAGTTCCTAAGTCAAAAGATGGAGAAGTTAAACATTTTGTATATATTGGCAGGTTAGAAGCAGATGGACAGAAAAATGTGTCTGAAATATACAAAATTTTAAGTAAATTAGAAAATAAAAATTGGGTATTTGATGTATATGGTGCAGGAAAAGACGAGGATAAATTAAAAAGATTATCTAAAGAACTTGGTATTGAAAATAAAATAAACTATTTTGGATGGCAAGAAGATGTTTGGTCAGCCATTAAGGTAGCGGATTTAGTATTTTTAACTTCTAAATATGAGGGCTTTCCTATGTCTGTTGTAGAATCTGTTGCACATGGAATACCTTGTATAGTAACTAATTGTCCAGTTGGCCCAGATGATATTATTAAAGAAGGTATCAATGGTCATCTTTATGAAATAGGAGATATTCAAGATGCGGCTAATACAGTGGATGGATTTTTAAATGGAGAAATTAAATTTGGATCTTCTAAAGAAATTCAAGAATCTGCAAATGAATTTTATACAGATGTATATATGAAACGTTTATTTAATATTTTGAAAAATAATTAAAATGATTAGGAGATTTGGTGATGAATGTTTGCTATATCATAACAAGTACAATTAAATGTGGTCCAGTGAATGTATTGTATGGGATAGTAAAAAATTATAAATCAATTTCAGGATTTAAACCATATATAATAACCCTAAAATCAGATAACCCTAATAAATCTATGAAAAGTAAATTTGAAAAATTAGGAATAAAAGTAGTGCAATTTAATTTAAAAAAAGATTTAAAAAAAATCATAGATTTTATAAATGAAAATAATTGTAAAATTATTCATTCTCACGGATTAAAGCCAGATATTTTAAATTCTTTACTCCTAAAAAAATTTCCTAATAAATATATGCATGTAACAACATTACATAATTACCCATTTAAAGATTATGTAATGTCACGTGGATATATAAAGGGAAATTTAATGGCATTATTGCACATTAATGTAATAAAAAATTTGCATAAAATATCCTGTTCGTATGCTATTCAACAACAATATATGAAGTATAGTCATATTCAAACTGATGTTATTGAAAACGGAGTGATTTTTCCTCCTAAATCAGAAGTAATTGAGAAAAAAGGGGAAAAAATAGGGAAAAAAGTCTTATTTGTCGGTGATTTAAGAAAAAGAAAACACGTTGAATTTTTAGTGGACTATTTTAAAAAACATTCAGAATTTACTTTTTGGATTGTTGGAGATGGTGTGGATTATGAAGAAATATGCACAAAAGCGAAGACTATAAAAAATATTAAGATGATTGGAAGAACAGAAAATCCAAATTATTTTTATCAAAAAGCTGATATATTTATTTCAGATTCTGCAGCAGAAGGTTTGCCAATGTCAGTTTTAGAAGCACTTTCATATGGACTCCCAGTAATTTTATCAAATATTCCTGCTCATATAGAAATAATAAAAAAATCATCAATATTTGGAAGTTTGTTTAAATTAGATAACGAAAAAGATTTAACAAAAGAATTAAAGAAAATTGATTGTAGAAATAAGAAAAAAAGATATTTAATATCTAAGGAATATTTTAGTTCAGAAGTAATGATGAAAAAATATATTAAATATTATTTAAAATACATAAAGGACTGATTTTATTGCATAAGCTTTCAGACAAGGAATTAAAACAATGTTTATTAAACATGATGATTGATTTTAAAAGTGTTTGTGAGGAAAATAATTTAATATATAGTTTAGTTGGGGGTACTCTTCTAGGTGCTGTAAGACATCATGGCTTTATCCCGTGGGATGATGATGTAGATTTTGGAATGCCTAGACCTGATTTTGATAAAATGCGAAAAGCATTTAAAGATGGAAAGTTTCCATCTTATTTAAAATTATTAGATTTTAGTTTAGGGAATTTTAGATATCCTTTTGCAAGAATTATAGATACAAGAACAAAATTAGAACAAAAGTATATTAGCAATGATAATACGGATGGTGTGTGGATAGATATATTTCCCATAGATGGAATTTCAAGTGATGTCAAAAAACAGAAACAAATATATACGAAAGCCAAGTTAATATATAAACTTATGATTTTAAGTAATTCAAGAATTGGTTCTGGAACTACAATTACTAAAAAAATCAGTAAAATGATTTTTATTCCAATAGTTAGAATTATCGGAATAAAAAAATATGATAAAATTTTGGAAAAATTGGCCCATCAAACATCTTTTGAAAATGCAAAAAATGTAAGTTGTATTATTTGGGGGTTATATGGCACTGGTGAAATTCTAACCAAAAACGAATTTGTTAATACTCAAGAAATAGAATTTGAGAATGAAAAATTTAGAATGATGACAGGATGGGATAAATATTTGACTAATTGTTTTGGAAATTATATGGAATTACCACCAGTAGAACAAAGAGCATCACATTCGTTTCAAGCTTGGAGGAAATAAATGACAAATGAAATAATAATAAGCCTGGTAATTGCAATTTATAATGTGAAAGATGAGGTAATTTCATGTTTAAGTTCAATACATGGACAAAATGCAAAAAATGTAGAGTTTTTATTAATAGATGATGGGTCAAATGATGGCACAAGTGAAATTGTAAAGAAATTTCTAAAAGATAATAATGATATAAGATTTAAGTATTATAAAAAAAATAATGGTGGAATAAGTGATACAAGAAATTTTGGTATAGAGAAAGCAAATGGTAAGTACATTTGGTTTGTTGATGGTGATGATCAGTTAGCTAGTCCAAAAGTATTAGATGATCTTATAGAAATTATAACAAAATATAAGAATTTGGATGTTGTTCATTTTAATTTTAGAAAAATAAATGAGTGTCATGGTGATAGTCCTTTATCTGGCGAATTGAAATTTGGTGTTGATACAAGTAAAGTTTATTCTGGAAAAATATTTCTAAATGAACCATATGATTCATATGTTACACATTATATATTTAAAAAACAATTGTTAAAAAATTCGGATTATAAATTCGATACTAATTTAATTAGTGGAGAAGATACGGCATATATTGCACCAGTAATTCTTTCAGCTAAAAAAATTTTTATTTTTGATAAAGTTTGTTATCTTTATATAGTAAATTCACATTCTATATTGCAAAATATGTCAAAACGTAAAGTAGTTCAAAGAGATGCATATAAAGTAAGTTTAAATTTGTTTAAATGGACAATACAGGAAAATTTTCCTACTAATAGCACATTTGAACGTGATATATATAAAAAATATATTAGACAAACTGTAGGAATGTGTGCCACAGACTGTGATTTTAAAATTAATAAAGCAGAGTTAATAAAATTAACTAAGGGGCGTTCTACAGATTTTAAAACATTGATTAGAAAATATATTCTATTAGTATTACCAAATAAGGGAAGGTTAAAAAAATGGGTTTGTTCTAAAATTTGGTAATTGGTAATTTTATAATGAAGCATTTATTAATAACAGGTGGAGCCGGATTTATTGGTGCAAATTTTGTACACTATATGTTAGAAAAACATCCAGATTATAAGATTGTTAATCTAGATTTATTGACTTATGCCGGTAATATTCATAATTTAGATGATATTAAAAATAATCCCAACCATATTTTTGTACACGGTAATATTGAAAATCAAGAGCTAGTTGAATATCTAGTAGATACATATGAAATTGATACAATTATTAACTTTGCTGGCGAAAGTCATGTTGATCGTTCAATTGTAAATCCTGGTATTTTTATTGACTCTAATATTAAAGGTGTACTAAATCTTCTAGATATTACAAAACGTAAAGGTTTGGAAAAGTATCTTCAAGTTTCGACTGATGAAGTATATGGTTCATTAGGACCAGAAGGCTACTTTACTGAAGAAACACCATTAGCTCCAAATTCTCCATACTCAGCATCTAAAGCATCTGCTGATTTATTGGTTCGTTCATATTATGAAACATATGGAATGAATGTGAATATCACACGTTGTTCTAATAATTATGGTCCATATCAATTTCCTGAAAAACTAATTCCATTAATGATTCAACATGGATTATACGGATTAGACTTACCAGTATATGGTGATGGTAAAAATGTACGTGATTGGCTACATGTTTATGACCATTGTCAAGCTATTGATTTAGTTTTGCAAAAGGGTAAACCAGGTGAAATTTATAATATTGGTGGACATAATGAACGTTCAAACAATCAGATTATTGAAATTATTGCTAAGAGATTACATTGTGAAGATCGTATTAAGTATGTTACTGACCGTTTAGGTAATGACAAACGTTATGCTATGGATCCAACTAAACTAGAAACAGAATTAGGTTGGAAACCTAAATATACATTTGATACTGGAATTGGCGAAACTATCGACTGGTACTTAGATCATGAAGATTGGTGGCGTCCATTAATTGAACGTGCTAAGTTTGACCGCTTTAATTATCAAGGTGTTAATAATAACAAATAAAAATATTGTGGGGACTGTAATAACAGTCTCTTTTTTGGAGAAAGTAAAATGAAAATTTTAATTACAGGTGCAACTGGTCAACTAGGAACTGAACTACAAAAACTATTAAAACAACGTAATGCAGATTTTGATGCATTGGGAGCAGATGAAATAGATATTACAGATAAAAAAGCAGTTGATACTTATTTTGAAAATAAAGCTTTCTAAAGAAACTGGTTTTGATTTTCCAAATTGGAAAGATTCATTGAATCGGTTTATAAAAGAAATATAATTTATGTTAACAAGGTAGGAATGGTGATTGTTTTGAGCAAATTGAAACCAAAAATTGGCTTTTTAATTTCGAAGTTTAATCATGGTGGTGGAACAGAGCGAGTAACAACAGAGATTGCTAATGGATTAAGTCAACGTGGATATGATATTAACATTATAAGCTGTCAGAAGGGTTTTTCTCCAATTTTTGATTTAAATAAAGATGTTAAATTATTTTCTTTGCATGGAGAATTAGTAAATAACTCAATTAAAAGAAAAATATCAAATTTAAAGCATCTAAAATCTATCATAAAACAACAACAAATTGATATTTTAATTACTGTTGATGTTGAACTTTATATTTATGCATTTCCATTGCAATTAATGAAATTATGTAAAGTAATTGCGTGGGAACACTTTAATTACTTTAAGGAATATGGAAAACTAGAAAAATTGTCACAATACTTAGCAGCACGATATTCAAATGAGTTAATTGTAATTAGCCACGCTGATTTAAAAAATTATAAGGCAAATGTAAAACATTTAACAAAAACTTGTTGTATATATAATCCTCTTCCTTTAATTTCAGAAAAAACATCTGATTTATCTAATAAAAGAGTTTTAGCAGTAGGTAGGTTAGAAAAGCAAAAGGGCTTTGATTTGCTATTAGAGGCTTGGAAATACGTTGAAAAGGAAAATAATCAATGGAATTTAGATATATTTGGTAATGGAACAGAAAAAGATTTATTATTACAACAAATTGATTATTTAAATTTAAAAAGAGTAAAAATCAATGATTATTCTGAAAGTATACAAAAAGAATATTTAAATTCATCAATTTATGTACTATCATCTAGATATGAGGGGTTTGGACTTGTCTTATTAGAGGCACAGGAATTTGGGTTACCAACGGTAAGTTTTGATTGTCCTGAAGGTCCAAGTGAAATTATAGATAATGGACAAAATGGGTTTTTGATTGAAAATTTTGATACATTAGAATTAGGTAAAAAAATATTAAAGTTAATTAATAATAGAACTTTATTAGAAAATTTTGCAAAAAACGCAAGGAATAACCTAGATAGATTCAATATAGTGGATATTTTAAATAAGTGGGAAGATGTAATTAATAATCTTTAATAAAAGAGTGATAGTTAATCACTCTTTTATTTTTATATCTATAATTTTTTCATTTTATGTGATAAGATATGTTTCAAAAAGTAAAACTAATTAAAAGTAAGGTGGAGAATTTATGAGTAGCAATAATAAACAACAAGACAAACCACAAATTAGTCTTTTTGAAGCAATTACAATCTTAGTTATCCTTTTTGGTGTATTAGGATATTTGATTATTGCACAACAAATTTCTCCTCAAGTTCCAATTTTAGTAGTTCTAACATTATTAATGTTCTATGGTAAATTTAGAGGCTTTTCATGGGATGATGTCATGGAAGGAATTGAAGAGGGCATCAAACCCGGAATCACTCCATTAATGATTTTTCTCATGATTGGTGCTTTGATTGCATGTTGGATTTACTCTGGAACCATTCCTACAATTATGTATTTTGGATTTAATTTGGTTTCAGCCCAATTTTTCTTACCAACAATTTTTATTGTATGTTCGCTAGTAGCGATTATCTGTGGTAGCTCCTTTACAACAATTTCAACGATTGGAATTGCTTTTATGGGAATTGGAACTGTTTTACATGTCAATCCTGCATTAACAGTTGGAGCAATCGTTTCTGGAGCATTCTTTGGTGCTAATGTATCACCATTATCTGGAACAACTAATTTAGCTGCTGGAATTGGTGGAATTGATCTATATGATCATATTAAGTCACTTTTATTTACTGATATGCCTGCATTTTTAGTTGTATTATTTATGTACTTTGTATGTGGATTAGGTACTAAAAATGTTCAGTTAACCGCTGTAACTAAATTGATGACACAAATTCAGCAACACTTTTGGATTTCATTCTGGGCAATTTTACCAATCATTTTATTATTGGTATTAGCATGGATGAGAGTTCCAGCAGTACCTTCACTAATTGCAGGGTCTGCATTAGGTGTTTTAGTTGGTTTTATTCACAATCCACATACTTCCTTAGCCACGATTGCAGATTACATTATGAATGGTTATGTAGCACATACCCATAATAAAATGCTTGATACGTTATTTTCAAAGGGTGGCATTTCAAGTATGCTTTCATCTGCAGCATTGATTATTCTGGCATTAGCTCTTGGAGGTCTACTTATTAAATTTGACATTATTGGAACAATTATCAATCATTTATCTGCAACCGTTAATCGACCAGGAAGTTTGATTTGTTTAACTGCTTTAAGTTGTATTGGAGTTAATTTTTTAGTAGGAGAGCAATATCTCTCAATTATCTTACCTGGGCAAGCATTTGAAACTTCATACTTAAAGCAAAATCTTCCACATCAATATTTAACACGGACTTTGAATGACGCAGGAGCGGCTGTTAATGCGATTGTTCCATGGGGCGTTAGTGGAACCTTTATTGCTGGAGCATTACAAATTGATGCAATGAAATATATTCCATATGCATTCTTTCCTTTATTAGTTCCAGTAATTACAATTATTATCGGTTTCTTTATGAAGAAAAAACAATTAAAGACAGTATAAAAATAAGCCTTCAAATTACTAATAATGTAATTTGAAAGCTTATTTTTTTATCTACATATGTCCTTTGCTGTTATTACGTTTGAAAATCTTACCTAAAAATTTAATTTCCCGGGAAATTTCAATTTGAGAATATCCTTGATTGAGAAAAGTAAAATGCAAAATTGTGTGGATAAAACTCTTAATCCATGAACGTGCGTCTTCTTTAAGGTGCTTACATTTATGTGAAGGAATTTCGAGTGTAAGATATTTAGTTTGTAAATCTTTTATCAATTTATTTAAAGTATGATAAGTTGACCATGCTTTTGGGGCATTTCTTATCAGAACATAAGGATTAGTATTAAATTTTAACTTTAGCTCATTATGTGTAACAGCTAATGCAGTTGAGCTATCTAACATATGGATTTCTTTAATTTGGTTAAGAAATAAAATTGGTGAATTTGAATGATGCGAATTTCCTTGCATGAAACAAATCAGTGTATTTTTGCCAATTACAGGCATTTGAACTGTTGAATTTTCATATAACATCCATTTGATTGAATGAATAAGTACCGGTGGCAGTGTATGGTTACTGAAGTAATCATGTAGAAATTTATTCATTTTCAAGTCAGATATGTAATGCTGACCGTTATCCATAACAATTAAAGTATTTTTGTTAGGATCATTAGATTGACAAGGTCCAACGTAAACCACCTTTTTGAAATCGATTAGTGAATGATGGACCAAAATTGCATCTTTTTGCTCATCTATAAGCATAAAAAACACTCCTTTATAAAAAATATTTAGTATTTTCCATCACTTGACCTATAAAGGAAAGTGATAGTATCAAGGGATTGAACATAGAAATTACCCCTCTATATATAAATACGCAATTTTTGCCCATTTTATAAATTAAATTTATTTTTTATGCTTTAAATATCATCTTGGCCAAGTTGAAATGATTTCAGAAAGATGATTTGAATGGAAAAAATAACTAAAGAAAACGCCCAAGCAGGCTTTGCAGAACTATTAGATAATGAGGTTGTGATTTACGCTGTATTGAAAAAATTACATATTACGCGTAGCCATCCGCAATATGATGATTTTATATCAGAAGCACGATTGTTATATATAGAAGCGTATCAAAAAAATCAGCATCGCGATACTAATAATTTCAATTTTTATTTTTCAAAGATTTATTGGGGATTACTAGATCGTATACGTCAAAATAAGTATCGCCAAGATCATCAATGCAATCCAGATGATAATGATAGTGAGTTTGAATTTACTTTAGATAAGTTAGATTTACAGGAATTGATTGAAGAAAAAGAACTTATTGAAGGAATCTGTGAAGCGTGTAATTACAATGAGTGGTTAATTATTAAACAATATCTTGCAGGAAAGAATGTTACTGAAATTGCACGGCAATTAAATGTCTCACGAACAACGATTTATCAGCATCGCAAACGCCTTCGAAATAAGTTGTTACGAATTTTTGAAAATAAATCATAATTTAGGTTTACATATTAAGTGCTAATTTCGTTTATATATTATGTAAGCTTACAAAATAGAAATTCAAAAGAAAACAAGATTTTGAAAGTGATGTAGTTAATAAATGAAGACGTTCAATTAAATTAACTAGCAGACTTTGCAAATCTTAAAATGGAGGAATTTAAAAATGACAGTAGAATGGAAGAAAACATCAATTAGTGTAGTACAAGAAATGGCAAATGGGGATGAACGTAAACGCTCATTTAATGGATTGAATGAACGAGCAACGGATGACCAAATCTCACAATTTGCAGAGGTTATCGGGAATCTTACTGGCGAACCAGTGATGCAAGTGATTGTAAGTCGTGCCGAAACAATCAAAACAGAAGCATAAGCAGAGATAAAAGGTAAGTTAGTTATAGAATAATTGGAAGAATTAGAATATGAAAAAATTAGATTTAGGATTTCGCTCAGCAACAAAGAACGCAACACATCATTTACAACTAAAATATGTGAAAGATGAATTAGATGTTGATGTAATTAAAGAAGCAATGGATCAAATTGCAGAATTAGGAATTTTTGCAAATAAGAATGGCGAAGCAATTTACGCTAAACCTGTTTCAGCAAGTTATGTAGATACAACTGAAGAAGTTTTATTTTCAGAAGATATGAATGAAAATGCATAGGAAAGTATAATAAAAAGGACGAGACATTTTGTCTCGTCCTTTTTTATTACAAAACGATTAAGCTTTTTACAATATTTTTAGATTTTGCAAAATCATTTTAATTTGATATCAATATAGATGCGTTATGATAAATAACATAGTCATCAAATGACTGTTTTATAAAATTTTCTTTTTTTAATGGTACCTATTGATCCTAAAAGAAGAGATAGCTCAAAAAACTACCTCTTCTTTTTTTGGCTCAAGAATAAGAAAAGTATTTATCTAAAAATAATTTAAAGATAACTATTTAAATTTAAATTAATATAGTTCGTGATTAATTTAACTTTCTTATTATTATTTAAAAATATTTATTAAGATAAGTTTAAAAAACTTTAAATCGGATATTAATTTGGTTAAAATGGTTACTTATCCGAGTAAAATGTAAAAGGTTGGAAATATTTATGAGGAGGATACAGATATGCGAAGAAAGTATCGTTTATCTTTTGCTATATTATTCATTCATTTTTGGTTAAATCGATCATATTTTATTTGATTTTAATTTATTTTTAATTTAACATTAATGATATATTTAAGCTTAGGAGGAGTATCATGCAGAAACAGAATGATCAAATCGACACGCTTTCACGCTCACTTAAAAGTCGTCATGTAATGATGATCGCAATTGGTGGTGCTATTGGAACTGGATTGTTTCTTGGTTCTGGGACCGCTATTCGCAATGCCGGCCCTTCTGTTATCCTGTCATACTTAATCTTTGGTATTTTCGTCTTCTTTATGATGAGAGCACTTGGCGAATTGCTAATGTCAGATTTAAGTAAACATTCATTTATTGATTTTATAAAAGAATATCTTGGAAATAAAACTTCATTTGTAATTGGCTGGATGTATTTTGGATGCTTTTTAGCATGTGCGATGGCTGACTTAACTGCATCTGGTATTTATTTTAAATTTTGGTTTCCTGATTTACCTCAATGGATTCCACCACTAGTAATATTAGTTTGTTTGCTTTTAATTAATATGGTTAATGTAAGCATGTTTGGAGAACTTGAGAGTTGGTTGTCAATGGTTAAAATTTTAGCAATTATTGCTTTAATTGTCGTAGGTGCAATCCTTGTGGTCATACATGCTCATATTGGCAACTCAGTGGCTTCATTATCAAACTTGACATCACATCATGGATTCTTTCCTACTGGTTTATCCGGTTTTATTGAATCATTCCAAATGGTTGCTTTCGCGTTTGCTGGAATTGAAATGGTTGGTCTAACAGCTGGGGAAACTAAAGATCCCATTAATGATATTCCTAAGTCCATCAATAGTTTACCTGTTCGAATCGGCTTATTCTATGTTGGATCAATGATTGCTATTATGTCTGTTTATCCATGGAACAAAATTCAAACTTCATCAAGTCCTTTTGTTCAAGTATTTTCAGGCGCTGGAATCGCTGGAGCAGCAACTATTTTGAATATTGTAGTAATTACTGCAACCGTTTCTGCAACTAACAGTGCTTTATTTAGTACAAGTCGTTCTTTATATTCACTTGCTAAAACTGGTCATGCACCTAAACGCTTTACCAAGCTAAGTAGTTCAGCTGTACCTAATAAAGCGTTGCAATTTTCTTCATTATTACTTTTCTTTGTTGTTATTTTAAACTACATCATTCCAGGAAAAGTTTTTGAAATTATTTCTAGTGTTGCTGCAATTAATTTTATTTTTGTATGGATTGTAATTCTCTTTTGCCATTATAAATATCGTCAAAAAATGAAACAAAAGGGACAAAATGCAGATGAATTAAAATTCAAAATGCCTGGATATCCATTTACTGACTGGATTTCTTTAGTATTCTTTATTGCAATTTTAATCTTACTTGTATTCCTTCCACAAACTAAGTTAGCGATGCTTATCTCTGTTATTTGGGTTGGAATTTTGCTCATATTCTCAGTTGCAATTGAACGTAAAAAAACGCAAAATAATTAATTTTAGCTAATAAAAAAGAGTGTGAAAATCAATTCACTGAATTGATTTTTACGCTCTTTTTGTTTTCATTAAATAATATATTGGAATACCAACAATTCCCCAAAATCCTAAGATTAAAATTGATTTCCAGTCATATAAGACTTCACTGAATAATACAAATGTTGTTGCGATAATTGCAATCACAGCAATTACTGTTGCACCAGGAACCTTATATGGTAATTCCACTTTACGACATCGTAAAATAAAAATACCGACAAACGCCATTAAATAAAATAAGTAAATACTAAAAATACAAATTCGAGATAATTTACCAGGATCAAAAAACAATACCATTATAATTGCAATTAAAGAAATCAATGAAATTGCCAAAATAGGTGATTTTGATTTTTGATTATAACGCATTAAATATTTTGAAAATGGTAATTGATCATCATCTGCCATTGATAATACCACTCGTGAGAAAGTCATCATTTTACCATTTAAACATGCTAAAATCGTTAAAATGATACCAATGTTAAAGATCTTACCGCCGATTTCACCAAATGCATAATGTCCAAAAAATGGAGCTGTTTCTTTCCCTAGTTGTAAAATTAAGTCGGAAGGCAGCACTTGGAGAAATACAATAGTAATCAGCATGTAGAGTAAGATAATCATCATGACCCCATGTACTAATGTTTGTGGAATTGTACGATGTGGTTGTTGGATTTCTCTTCCCATATTTGCCACAGCTGACCAACCATCGTAAGCAAACAAGCTGGAAATTACAGCAACCCCAAATTGATGACTTAGTAAGTTATCACCACTTTGAGCTGTAATAACAATCTGTGATTTACCATACATTAATCCAGCAACTACAATTGCTCCGATCATTAAGATTTTTAATATGGAAAGTGCAAATTGAACTTTAATTGTTGCACTATTTGAAATACAATTAAAAATTAAAATTAGCAAAATTGCTCCAATTGCTAAATAAGGAAAATATTTTAAAGGAAGCCCAACAAATTTAACAAGCATAATTGCTAAATACATTCCTAAAGTTCCTAGTGTAGCAGGACCATAAATAATAACTTGAACCCAACCTGCCATAAATGCAGCAAATTTTCCGTAAATTTGTTTCAAATATGCATATAGTCCACCAGTTGTATATTTAGATCCTAACTGTGCAATCGTCAAACTTGCAGTAAGAGTAATTATCCCACCAAGTATCCATGCCATTAAAGCTAAAAAAGGAGATCCTGCAAACCTCAATACATCTGCTTGCTTAAAAAAGATCCCAGATCCCATTACGGAACCGATTAATAACATAAAAGTGTCGCGCATTCGTAATAAACGTTGCGGCTGCTCAATATTCAAATTCGTATCTTGCTGATTCAAAAATTTTTCCTTTCTTCATTACCAGTAAGTAATAATGCTAATTATTTTTCTATCCAACCACCATCAATAGGAACAGCAACTCCATGAATATAATCAGCTCGTGGGCTTGCCAAAAACATTGTTAAAGCTGCTACTTCTTCTGGTTTTGCCCAACGTTTTGCGGGAGTTTCATCAGCTACCCATTTTGCCATATGAGCATCGCCAGCAAAATCAGCTGCATTCATAGGAGTTTCAATTGCTCCTGGGGCGATTGAATTTGCACGAATTCCCTTTGCTGCATAATCATAATCTAATTGTTTAGTATAACCAATAATTCCTGATTTGGCAGCAGTATAAGCTGCACCACCGCCTCCAGCAACCATTCCTGCAATTGAAGCCATATTCACGATTACACCGTGATGTTGTTCAAGCATTTGTGGCAATACTAAATTAGTTATACGAAAAATGCTTTTTAAATTCGTATTGAAAATATTATCCCATTGTTCTTCTGAAGTTTCTAATGTTGGAGCAAAGCCATCTAATATTCCAGCAGTATTTACTAAAATATCGATTTGATTCTTTGCCAAAATTGGTTTAATCCAGTCCGTAATCTCTTGTAGACTACGAACATCAACTTTTGCAAAATGGAAATTAGCTTCCTGGGCTAATTTTTCAACTGCTTCATTTTGCTGAACATCTGCTCCAAAAATAATTGCTCCTGCATCCAAAAATGCACGTGCTTGAGCATTTCCGATTCCAGAAGCAACTCCAGTTAAAATAATTTTTTTATTTTTAAATTCTGGATAAAGATTCATTAGTCTACAATCTTCCAATCATTTGCTAATACATCGCAAGAAGTTGGCATAAATTGTGATAAAGATGGTTCTTCTTTAGTTTTAATCATCAAATATGGATTAACTTTTTCACCATTGTAAGTATCATCGTTAACTACAAAAATATATTCTTCTGAACCGCCCCAACCTTCAGTGCGGACTGCCTTTTTGCCTTTTTTTAACTCTGGTAATACTTCTTCAAATGTCATTTTAGTTTCCTCCATTATTTTGTTAAATCGATTCGTTTACTAATAATGCCAATTACAAAAGCACCGACTACCATTGATACAAATTCACCAATTGCTACTGTTAAGTAAGTTGGCCAGAATGGTAGGTGGTTGACATATTTCAATTCTAAAGCAACTGTCCATGTCATAAGTGTGCAGACAACTACTGCAATCACTAATTTACCAGTTGTAGATTTGACGTGCCGACTTAAAAGATAACTTAAGCCAGTCATTAATAATGTTCCTAATGAGCCAAAAATTACATCAACGATTCCTAATGGTGAGAAACAGTTGGCAATTGCACAACCAATTGTTAATGCCCAAATGTATCGTTTGTTGAAAACTGCTAAGTTATTGAAAATTTCGGAAATTCTAAATTGAATACTTCCGTAACTGATTGGTGCAAACACCAATGTTACTGCTACATATAATGCAGCAATAATTCCACCCTTAGCTAATCCTAATAATTTTTCGTTCTTTTTCACAGGTATTTACCTCTTCCTAGTTTTTTTTAGTGGGATTTTTGCGAACCACTCCTATATATAATACACTATTACAGCTAGTTAATTCCAACTGATTACAATACTTTGTTCTCCAATGTGTGCAATCATTGATAATGGCATTTCGTGCATATCAATTTTAGCAACGGGATAAACGCGGTTTAATAATGTAATTAGTTTTGAAACAATCTGTTGATTGCGTTTATTTTGAATCATCATGATTGAAATTTTTAGGTCACCGGCCATTTCTTGGTATGCTGGAGCAATTTCACGTCGAACTTCTTTGAAAAGTCGTCCATACTGAGAAAAAGTATTAGTTACTTCTAAACATCCATCTTGTCCAAAACGTAATAGAGTTTTAGGATTTAATAATGTTTTTTCGACTGATGAAACTCCATTTTTTATGTAACCAGTTGTAGAGATGTGTTTCAAATTTTTCATAATCACAAGAGTATGCATCTCATTACGTGCTTGCAAAATTTTAGGCTTGATTGTTTGCCAATCTTCACCTGCTGCAACCCATTCTCCAACTAATTGCGTTAATTTTCCTTCGATAATTCCAAAAGAATATGAATCAACTAAATGTATATTGATTTTATTACGTTGTTTGATTGCAAATGAGCGTAAATTACTTCCTAATCCACTAATACTATCATCAATATGTACGCAAATTACATCTGTATAGCCCTTTTCAATCAAATCATCTACAATTTCTTGTAATGCTTCAACTGAGACTTGCCCTGCTGATAAAAAGCATTGTGATTTACCAAGGTCATTTTTGAGTTCGACATAATCATGATAGTATTTTTCATAATATGTTTTTCCGTTTACCAATAACGGCAAAGGTAATACTTTTATATTTAACTTTCTTTTTATCTGCGGATCAATAATTGATGTACTATCCGTTAAAACTGCAATTTTCATAAAAACCATCCATTTTAAAATTTAATTTACTATGCCTTGATTAAAGCCAATTTCCGACTAAAGCGCCTAAAAAAGCACAACATATTCCGATCACATAACTAATCATGGCATATAAGATTGCTCCAGGATATTCTTTATCATGAATTAGAGCAAATAGTTCTGTATTAAAAGTTGAGAAAGTAGTATAACCGCCTAAAAAACCAGTTCCGATTACAGCATATAATGTAGGTGTTGTCTTAATTCCTATTAACATTCCTAGTAAAAAAGCACCTGAAATATTTAAAAATAAGGTTGCAAAAGGAAAGTTAATCCGTTGATGCTGTTTTATCAAGTTAGTTAAAAAATAACGAACAACTGCCCCTAAACTGGCTCCAATACCTAACATTACGACCATTAAAATTCATCCTTTTTCTTACTAATTATTTTGCTAGCTAATAAATATGCACAAAGAACGCACAAAAAACCACCTATCATGCTAATAAATAAATATAAAAATGCATGCAAATAGTGATTGGCCATTATCAACTTCATAAAATCAACTGTAAATGAAGAGAAGGTAGTAAAAGCACCAATAAACCCAGTGCCTAATCCCACATTAAGCCAACTTGCTAATAAATCAGATTCAATTACATAATATGTTAAGAATGCTAATAAAAAACAACCAATTAAATTAGCAACTATTGTTCCATTAGATTGCCATATCTTTCCTAAATAATATCGACTTATTCCACCGAAAAATGCAAAAAATGCTACACTTAAATAATTTTTTGTCTTATCACTCATTTTGGTCACTCTTATTATATTCAGAAATTTTTTGAGTCAAGTATTTCTCAAATTGGTCTTTGGGTTTGTATCCTGTTACCTTTTCTTTTGCTTGACCATCAATAAATAAAACTTGGGCAGGAATATTTTGGATGCCCCACTTTTGAGCTAATTCCATATTTTCTTGAACATTTACTTTTGCAAACTTTATTTTATCGCCAAATTCTTTCTCAAGTTGCTCAAGAACTGGATCTAGCATTTTACATGGTTGACACCAATCACCCCAAAAGTCTACCATTACCAAACCGTTTTGGGTTTCTTGTTCAAAATTAGTTGGAGTCAAATTAATCGCCATGTTTTCACTTCCTCAAAACTTTATAATATCTTTACATTTTACTCTTATATTATCAACTATATCAAGTAAGGCGTAAAGTGATAAACAAAAGCTCATTCCATTTTTAATGAAATGAGCTTAATTTTATTTTTGCTTTTGTTTTTTCGGAGACATTACCCGATTATATTTCTTGGTGAAGAAAATTAATAAAAGAATTGAAGCTGCAAAGTAGAAGAAACTAGTGATATAGTAAGCTGTCGCATATCCTGCACTCGTTTTGAGTAAGACATTTTGGGTAAATAATCCTACTAAAATTCCAATAATTGCGTTGATAATTGTCATTAAAGAACTAAATGCTGGTCGCATATCTTTTGAGACTAAAATCATTTGTAATGATTGTTGAATTGGCATTGCAGCATTAGCTAAGCCAGAACGAATAAATAAAATAATTCCAATTACGATCGTAACTGCTCCACCAAAAATATTTCCTTTAGCAATTAATAGCATCATTGGAATACATAAAATCGTAGTAACTGCGTTTGATACAACGGAACCCATTGTCTTTTCTAGCCATGGTGCACACATGTACCCTAATACCATTGCTAATGTTTGGAAAGAAATAATAGTAGAAACTGTTCCTCTTTGAATATGTAAGAATTCATTTAAATAGATTGGAAAATATGGTACTACCAATAATATTCCTATTTGTGTTAATCCAAGGAAAACCAACCACAAAATAACATCTTTTTTAGCTAGAACCTTAAAATCTAAGGCATTTTTAGCTTTGTTTTGTTTTTTCTCTTTCTTGGTTTCTATATAATCGTCTCTTTTTTCACGTAATAGAAAGGCACTGAAAAAAGCTAATGCTGTTAAAATTATCGCAATGATAATTACTGTTTTATATCCAATAATATAGTTATGTAGTTGTAAACTATTCATTTTACTTGAATCTGCGGATAAAATTGACGCTTCTTGATAACTAATTCCCTGTTTAAGACTAAATACCCATACTACGATTTTGCCACCAAAGAACGAAACGATTGCCTGCATGATTAAATTTACACACATTACTACCGACATCATAAATGTTCTTTTTTCCCGTGGAACATAGACAGTGTACATTAGTGGATACATAAAATCATATAAACTTACTCCTGCAGTTATCAAAATATATGCTAGTGCAACAATTGCCGTATTATCAGAAAGGACTGTAACTATCATTGAAATTACTGTAATGATTGGTGTAATTAAAAGAATCTTTTTATATCCCACTTTATGTACATATAACAAAAGTATGGCGACAATTGCTTGACCAATCGCTGAATACATATTTAATCCAGTAACTACTTGTGGTGCAATAATATCTAAATAAGAAACTAACGTATAAAGTGTAATTCCAGCAACCCCACCAAGTAATCCATAAATTAAAACATATACCCAGACATTCCGTTTATATCTTTTATCCCATTGAATCGATGAATCATCATCTAAATAAACAGTAGTATTTGACATACTTAACACTCTCCCCTTGTTAAAGTATTTTAATTATATACTGTTTATTTTGCTTTTATTACTATTTTGTTACAAAATGCAGGTAAAGATTTTGGGCACAAAATAAAAAAGATTATGCCAAATTGGCATAATCTTTTGAGTTAGTCTTTAATTTTAATCTACACCATCCATTAAAGCATGAATCTTCTTAACGAAGAAGCAAAGGATGATACCAAATACGATACTTACACCACCAATGATTAAGAAGTATGGTACTTCTGTAGCTGTTGAGTAGTATTTAACAATTTGTGCGTTAATAGCTTGACCAGCAGCATCAGCAAGGAACCACATACTCATCATTTGTGAACGGAAAGCTTTTGGTGCTAATTTTGTTGTCACAGATAATCCAATTGGAGAAATCAACATTTCACCGATTTCAACAATGAACCATGAACCAACTAACCAGAATGGGCTAACACGGCCGCTTGTTCCTTCTAAAATACCAGGAAGTGCCATCCAAGCGTATGATAATCCGGCAAAAATTAAACCAGCAGCAAATTTACCAGGTGCACTTGGTTGTTTCTTCCAGTGATCCCATAACCAAACAAAGATTGGTGTAAGAATCATGATGAACAATGGGTTCAATGTTTGGAAGTTAGAAGCAGCAAAGTGCCATGAACCAATATGTAATACTGTACGGTTTTCAGCAAATAAAGCTAAAACAACTGAACCTGATTCTTCAATACCCCAGAAAATTGCAGCAGCAATGAATAATGGGATATATGCACTTACACGGTGACGTTCAACCTTTGTAACTTTTTTACTTCTAAGCATAATTACAAAGTAAATAATTGGTAAGGCAATTGCGATAATTGTAATTAATGTAATTACATTATCAATATTTAATTGTCCAGCTACAGCCATTAATACTAAAACAGCAATCAATGCAACTACACCGATAATAATTTTGTTGATTAATGGTTTTAAATCTTCTTTACTAATAGGATCTTTTGGTTCCAAGCTTTCTTTTGATAAGTATTTTTTACCATCAAAGTAGTATTGGATTAAACCGATGAACATACCAATAGCAGCTAATGCGAAACCTGCGTGGAAGTTCATGTTACCATTGTGGCCGAATAAGTTAGCAACAAATGGTACTGCCCATGGTGCAATTGCAGCACCTAAGTTAATACCGAAAACAAAAATGTTGAAACCTGCATCACGTCTGCGGTCTTCTTCGCTATATAAATCACCAACCATATCAGAAACGTTTGGTTTCAATAAACCAGTACCGATAACGATTAATGCAATTGATACATATAATGCAGCTGCACCAAATGGTAATGAAAGTGCGATATGACCAAGCATAATGAATACACCGCCAATGAAGACTGTCTTTCGACTTCCCCATACACGGTCACTCAACCAACCACCGACAACTCCGGCCATGTAAACTAATGAACCGTAAATTGACATGATTGATGCTGCAGTAGCCTCATTAAATCCTAATCCACCCTTGCTAATTGCAAAGTACATGTAGAATAGTAAGATTGCTCGCATTCCATAGTAACTAAATCGTTCCCACATTTCTGTAGAGAACAATGTAAGCAGTCCTCTAGGTTGCCCAAAGAACGAATGATCTTGTTTCTGTGTATCCACTAATAATTCCTCCAAAATGACTAATTCTAACATTAATAAAATTAATCAATAATATTAAATTCGATCAGATTTTTTTATCGACTTTCCTATTATAATAAAAAAATTAAAGTTTGACAATAGTAATATTAAATAAAAATTAAAATGCCTAACTTTTGTCAAATAAAAAAGTATAGCCTTAAACCAGAGAAATCAAATAATTTCTGCTGATTACCGCTATACTTACTTTTATCAACCGAAAGTTAATTAAGGATGATTACATTAACTTTAAAAAAGTTTGGATCTTGTGAATAATTAATGAGTAAATTATCATATTTCTGTTTAAACTCAGAAATGTTGGATAAACCTACTCCTAAGTGCCCTTCTTTAGTTGAATGGCCTTCATTTTGTAATTTTTCAAAATTATCTACTGGATGATCAATTGAATTTTCAATATATACTTCTAATTGATTTTCAGTTTGATAGATCATAATATTGATTGTTTTGGCTTTACTTTGAAGAGCTGCCTCACGTGCGTTATCGAGTAAAATTCCAAAAATACGCACAATATCAAAATCTTCTATTTTAATTTTTGCATTAGTTTTTTTCTGACATTCAAAATGAATTTTTAATCCTGCATTACTATCCTTAGAGACTTGGTTGATCATTACACTTTTCAAATATGAATTACCAATGTTATCAAAATCATTAAAGAAAAATAACATACTATCATCAAAGTTATCATTAACATACTTCTTAAATGTTTCAATATATTTTGAAAGTAATTCGGAATGTTCTTCGTGAACGATTTCTTCTAAACTTAAAACCAAATTCTGATAATCATGTTTAAACTTCCGCAAACGACGCTGCTCAATTTCTAATGTGTCTGTATATTTTTTTAATGTAATTAGCTTTTGTTCCATTAATGCTTTTTCATATTTTTGCATTTGGAATTTTCTTGAGATATAAAAGATAATTCCAGCGAAAACTAATTCAATCAGAATGAAACTTAATAAACTAATATTAAAGGCTTCAGTTTGACTAATTTTAGTAAAACCAAGCGTATTTAAAATGACATTAAAAATCACAAAGGTCGTATCATAGATTACAAGCAACCGTAATAGCAATTTACGATCCATCATTTTAATGGTTTTAAAGACTTTCATCTTTCTCCAAGCAATCAAAATCAAAATTAATATCGCAAATTCAATTCCTTGAATAAATAAGACGAAACCAAAACCACGTACTCCGGCAATATTACTGAATAATTTAAATTGGATAAAGCTTACACATAAAAATACCGTTTGAATTAGACCATATCCTAACAAGATATTAATCTTTAATAAACGACGCTCATCCTTTTGGGGAAAGTCTTCATAAAAAATTCCATATAACGTTGCCAGTATGAATAAATTAGCAATAATCTCTGATGGAATCCATCTTTCAAAAACATCCGTTACAAAATAGATTAGAAAACCTAAAATTGTAAAGAATATTACTTGTCTTATTTGTAATCTAGAAAGTTTTTTATTAATTAAAAGAATCGTATACACATACAAGAAAATCGTTTCTAAAAGCATCGCCAGTAGCATTGCTTGATTAGTAATTATATACATCTAAATTCCTCACAATATACTAATTTTTACAATGTTCTATACTCCGCATCCTTTGAGCTATTCATTGAATACCTTTAATGATTTTTTCGTAGCATTTTGTGTCGCAACAAGTTCACCGCGAACAATGATTCGTGTTTGAACACCTTCTTGTCCTGATGAACAAGTTACCAACGTAATCAATTTTTGATTTGGAACATTATCAAGCCATTGAACTTGAGTTTGATTAACAATCACTTTTTGGGTGACCTTATATGTGTAGACATTTTGTCCATTTGTAACGTAGATTTTATCACCTTTTTGGATGTTTTCTAATGGGCCAAAAAGAATTTTTTCATTCTCCATGTGGTGTCCAGCAAGGGCATAGTTACCAGTTTCACCCATTTGTTCATCCTGTTTCATTGTTCCTGCCCCACGCATCAAGTTATTTTGAGATAATCCGTAAAAAATTGGTAACCGAATCCCCACTTTAGGAATTGCAATCTTTCCAATTGAATCTGATGCATCCGAGGTTGCCGCATTCACCACATCTTTGGTATCAACGGCCTTAACTGAATCATAGTCAAAATTACCTTTTTTGGTACTTTGTTGCTTTTTAATTGGTTGATTTAATGCAGTTGTTGTCATGCGATTAACAATAAAAGTTTTAATTTGTTCATTAAAAATTAAAGTTAATCCTGCCACTGTCAGTATCACAACCAATAATCCTACGAAGAAATTTTTAAGGTGTTTTGCTTTTTTCTTTGCCATACTCATTTACTCCTATTCTGAATTAACTCCAATTATCTTCTTGTTTTACGTTTCTTATCAGAAACAATCAAGAATACTAAAATTGCAATACTAATAATTGAAATTAAAGCCCCTAAAACAATATATGGTGTTCTATACGTAAAGGTTACTGTATGTTTTCCTGCACTCAATGGTACTGCTAAGAATTCACCTAATACGGTTTTTGCCTTAACGGTCTTGCCATCAACTTTTACATGCCATCCTTTTTGAGCAGGAATGGTTGTCATTAAGACTTGATCCTTTTCAGCAGTGATTGTTCCACTTACCTTAGCATTACTGAAGTGAGTAATCTTAAGTTGGTGCTTATTTAATTGTTTCATTAACTTGTTGTAACTATCCATCTTCAAGTAATACAATGCAAAGCTATCCAATTGTAAGCTATTGTTATTAGCTGTGATTGTTAAGACTTGTTTTTCACCCTTTTGGTTACCTGGACTAACATTTAAGACCATTGGTGAGTTAAAGTCACTTGTTTGCGTTAATTGTTGACCATTCAAGCTAAATGAAGCTGCATTGTTACTGAATGCTGGTCCAATTGTTAAATAATATGGATTATTAGTCTTAGGTGTGAAAGGCATTTGGATTGTTGCAACTTGATTTGCATCCAACTTCGTATAGTTATTGTTACCTTCATCCTTCATATTACTGTAAATTACGCTTAGGTTCTTATAAGTGCCAAACAATTGTAATTTCTTGTTCCCAGCTAAACCAGCAGCAATTGCGTTTTGGTTTTGAATTGGCATTGCACTCTTAAGCTTGACATCCAAGATATCTGAACTAGCAGCAAATCCTAATGGTAATACATTTGAATTTTCATAAATATTGATTGCATTTGTTCCATCAACTTGTTTATCATTGATCAAATCTAAACGTGTTGAATATGGTGTCAAAACAGAATTATTGCTTGTTTGTTGCATCATATACTTGATGCCTAAGAATGAATCTGTAAAGAGTGTTCCGTTACTGTATGCAGTGTAGTTATCACCTGAAGAATTACCAATCTTATTCATAAACTCTGATGTATTAGGATCTAACATTGAGTTAAATTGGTCAGTTCCATAGTAATTACATTGCATTGGATCATCTTTAGAACGTTCAAATGTTTTACCAATTCGATAAAATTGATTTTTACCTGGACGAATTCCCTTCAAAGCGTCATTTACATTATCTACATAATTAGCAAAATCGCTTTGTTTTACATAATCAATTGGATTCAAACTCAAGGCTGCATTTGCTGTAATTTCAACAATTGTAAGTACCAATAATGATAATTTTAACCATCGCTTGAGTGGTAAAGCTAATAGCATTAAGAATGCTAAGATAATCACACTACTGATTACAAGATTTGAACCCTTCAAGAAGTTAAATTCTTTAATATTGTAGAAACTATATTCTAAGATTCCGCCTAAAACAAAGATGCTAAGAATCAATTGTAAGCGTGAGAGTTTCTCAATATTCAGCAATCCTCGTGCAGCTATCAGAATCAACCAGAAACATACAATGTATGAAAAACGGTATGGATACCATACAGGGAATTGCATAGCGTGCCAAAATAGATCTAATGGTTGGTAACATAATGAAAGGACAAAGAAGGCACTAATTGCAAAGGTTGCAATTTTTTCTTTGGTCTTAATTTGCTTACTTGTAAAGTAGCAAATAATTCCAATCAAAACTAATGTTCCAACGAAAATGTTAGGTGTTCCCTTTGGCATTTGGTCGAAATTAAATCCACCAACTAAAAACTTAGGTAGTATCTTCCATGGTGAATAATCAAATTTCCATTCAAAAGTCTTAGTGTTGTATTGTGCTTTTGTATCAAGAATTTCGAAAAATGTTGGTAATAATACAACTGCAGCCATTCCAGCAGCAAGTAAGGAACGTCCAACAAAACTCTTAATTACTTGCCATTTATTTGATAGCTTTTCACTATGACGCACAAAAGTCCAAATAAAGTAAAGGACAACAAAGATACAGATCATGTATCCCATGTAGTAGTTAGTAATTAAAATAATTGCTAGAAATACTGGGTATACCCATTTACTTTGGTTATTAAAAAGATTTTCAATTCCTAAAATAACTAATGGAAGAAAGACGACTGCATCCAACCACATTACATTAAGCATATTAGCAACGACAAAACCGTTTAATGCATATGCAATTGATAAGGCAGGAACTAAGTAGCCCTTTTGCCATTTTTCTTTTAGTAAAAGTTTACTAAATGTCCAGCCACTAAAGCCGACTTTAAGCAATGTGACTAACATGATACCGAAAGTTAGCCAACGACCTGGGGTAAATAATAAAATTAAATTAAATGGACTAAATAAGTAGTAGGCCCATGTTCCCCACATACCTCCCCCTAAGGTATTTTGGAACGAATAGAATAACTCACTAAAATGATGTAGTAGAGTATTTCTGAAATATGAATAAAAATCAACGTATTGCTGACCCATATCTACCGTTAAAATTGATGAACTTCCAAATGGAAACATTTTTCGGTAAATAAAATAACCCAACATGATGATCACTGGCATCGCAAATGAAATCAGTTGCATCAATTGGGAATTACTGTCAGTTTTTTTCTTACGCGAGTGTGTTGTAGTTCTCTTTCTCACGTCAATGCTCACCCCAATACTATTTATTAACAGCAAAACGATATATTTTAAGCTATTTCTCAATTTTTAATTGTAACATAGAATTAAATTTAACATTGCCGATATCATGCGAGATTAAACAATCTAAAGGGTATTTTAAACAACTTATAGAGATACAAACAAAATTGGCTCAATCAGCAATGCAATCACAAAATAACTATGTTAGAATTTAATTAATTTTAGATGAAGGAAGGCTTTATTATGCTAAATGACAAAAAAGATATTTCGTTTGATGATCTATCAAACTTCAATACTGATTTAGAAAACACGCCTGCTGCTACTCCGTTAGCACGTGCGGTTCAAGAAAATGGCGTTACTAAAGCTAGTCATAATTATGCTGCTAAGCGCGACCTCAATCGTGTTTTTTCACTTGAATTAGATACTGGCTCTGTTACAGCACAGAAAAAAAGTGGTCGTTGCTGGTTATTCGCAACTTTAAATACATTACGCCACAAATTTACTCAAAAATATAATATTAAAGACTTTCAATTTTCTCAAAATTATATTTCATTTTTTGATCGTTTAGAAAAAGCTAATCATTATTTAGAAGAAATCATTAAACTTGCTGATCGTCCTGCTGATGATCGTGAATTACTAGAACTTTTACATTGGAATGATAATGATGGCGGTCAATGGGCAAATGCTGCTGCCTTGATCAACAAATACGGCTTGGTTCCACAAAGTGAAATGCCTGAAACTTTTGCTAGTGATCAAACTGCTGATTTGAATACATCTTTAAATTTGAAATTAAGTAAAGATGCAATGACCTTACGTGAAATGCGTGCCAACGGCGAAAATGAAGAACAATTACGTACTTACAAGAAACAAGCATTAAGTGATATTTATCGCATGTTAGTTTACGCATTTGGTAAACCACCTGTAAAATTTGATTTTGAATATCGTGATGATAAGAAGAATTACCATATTGATCAAAATCTTACTCCTAAGTCATTTTATGCTAAATATGTTGCTCATGATTTTGACGCTTATGTTTGCTTATTAGATGCTCCTGATCATGAAATGCATCAAAAATATGGTCTACCAAGCCAAGATTATATTTACAATGAAAAGCATATTGAATTTTTAAACATTGGTACACAAGCACTTAAAGATGCTGTAATTGCTTCACTTCAAGATGGAGAAACAGTATGGTTTGGTTGTGATGTTCTTCAAGATATGGATCGTGATAAGGGTTATTTAGCACCTGAATTCTTCAAGCAAGGTGAATTATTTAATATCGATCTTGAATTAAGTAAGAAAGAACGTTTAGCTTCACGCAATGGTGAAGTTTCACATGCTATGACATTTACAGGTGTTGACCTTGTTGATGGCAAGCCAACAAAATGGAAAGTAGAAAATTCATGGGGTGATAAAGTTGGCGACAAAGGTTACTTTATCATGACTGATGAATGGTTTGATAAATATGTTTATGAAGTAATCGTTAATAAGAAATATATTTCAGAAGAAGCACGAAAGATTGATCAACAAGAAAAAATCGATCTTCCAGCATGGGACTCACTTCAATAAACAAACAAAAAACGAGACTGAATTCAGTCTCGTTTTTATATTATTTATTTTTAATCACTACTTTTGTTCCTACTTTAAGGTTTTCCATCATCCATTTGGCATCTGGGACTGACAACCGAATACATCCATGTGAAGCAGGTTCTTTACCTAATTTTTCAGCTTCTGCAATGTTGTATTGACCGTCTTTCATTGTTGGAACACTATGGAATAGATAAACCCCATGGTCTTTCCAAGAAACCCAGTAATTAGCCCCTTCATTTAATTCTCCATTAAAGAAACTATTACCACGTTCATTTTGAATATAGAATGTACCAGTTGGTGTATCACTAACTTCTTTGCCTTGTTTATCTTTATGAAAAACTCCACCACTGGAATACATGGTATAGATCACCTTTTTCCCTGACATTAAGTATGTTCGATTTTTCTTCAAACTAACTTTTACCCAAAAATCTTTTACTTGGGCTAAGTCAGGATATGGTCGATTTTCAGAAGGCTTTTGCCAATCAATTGGAGTATGCATTACTGTAGTTTGCTTACTTGATGATTGCGCTTGGGATGATGCACTTTGAGTCGAAGCTTTTGAAGCTACAGTTTTAACATGTTGATTTTCTTTTTTAGAAATTGTGCTTTTTTGCTTAACTTCATATGCATTTGCTACATGCTCTAACTGATGATAACTGAGTAAAGCTAATAAAACGGATGGTAATAGGATAAAATCAAATTTTCTAATATGTAATTTTTTCCATTTTTGTTCACGTTGCCGTTTAATGCGTTCACTTCTTTTTTCCATAACTCTCCCTTACCGTTACTGCGATTAAATATTAAATACTATCATCCTTATTAAATAAAGCATCTACAGATTGATTATGATAAATCAAAGAAATTGCATCAGCAAAAATAGAAGCTACAGATACAGTTTCTAATTTATCAAATTGTTTTTCTTCAGGAATTTGAATTGTATCAGTTACGATAACTTTCTTCAAAGCAGAGTCTTGTAATTCTTTGCTAGCATCGCCTGATAAAATTGGATGGGTTGCTAAACCGTAAATTTCACTAGCTCCTGCATTTTTTAAGACAGCTGCTGCGTCCACCATCTTTGAACCAGTATCAATTAAATCATCGTATACAATACAACGACGTCCAGCAACATCACCAATTACGCCTGTATCAGCTAAATTGATGCGATTCTTATCACGTTTATCGACAATTACGATTGGTGCTTTTAATAGTTCGGCTAAATTACGTGCAAGCTTTACACTACTATGGTCAGGTGCAACTACAACTACATTTTGATCGAGTTTTTGTTGCTTAATGTATTTTACTTGATCATAAATAGCAACCAAGTGATCCATTGGAATATTAAAGAATCCTTGAAGTTGACCAGCATGTAAATCTAAGGTAATGATTCTATCTGCGCCTGCCATTGTTAAAAAGTTAGCAATTAACTTAGCTGTAATTGGTTCACGTGAGCGTGTTTTACGGTCTGCACGTGCATAACCATAATATGGAATTACACAGTTAATTGTTCCTGCACTTGCACGGCGTAAAGCATCAATCATAATCATTAATTCCATAAAGTTTTCATTTACTGGGTCAGAAATTGATTGAATAACAAACACATCACATCCACGAACACTTTGATCAATATTTATTTGAATTTCACCATCGCTAAAATGATGTACAGTTGTAGCGCAAATTTCAACACCTAAGCCTTCTGCAATTTTTTTAGAAAGTTTGGGATTAGAATTTAATGCAAAAAGCTTAATTCCGGTATTATCTCGCATAATTAATTTCCTCCAGTAAAATAGGTTACTTCTATAATTATTATTACTATATAATTTTATGGAATTTAAAATTAATGTCAAGGTGATAGACTAGTCATAATCGAACTTTAATTAAAGCTTTCTAATTATTAAAAGCAGCAAAGTTCATGGGCATACTATTACAAATAAAGATAAATTATTTTATACAACGTGTCCAATATTATTTTCTTGTTTTTTATTAAAAAGACAAACATTACGTTTATTAATAAAATTAAATACTGCCATTTTTCATTTTAATTTATCATTATCTGAACTTTGTGTCAAAGAATATTTGCCAATATTTGCATAATCCTCAAGTGAGGTTTTGTAACATCTTTTATCAATTATAAATAAAAATGCACAAAATTTATTAGTATTTATTTATATTAAATTAAAATCATGTTAAAATATCAGTATAGGGGCAAGTTTTATCGAAAGACAATAAGTTAGTTACTCAAATGTATTAAACTACTATGATTTGTAATTACGAAAATGTGTTTATGTTTAATTGATTTAAGGAGGAGTAATTATGGAATTAGGTAAAAACTTAGAAGAAAAGCGGGAAGATCTATGTTTTACACAAAAAGAAGTAGCCAACATTTTGCATGTATCGCGGCAAACGGTATCTAACTGGGAGCGAGATGTTAGCTATCCTGATTTGGAGAGTTTGGTTTCTTTAAGTGATTTATATCACATCTCTGTTGACAACTTATTGGACCACACAATTTAAAACCGGACAACAAGCCGATTTCTTTCGGTAAAAACTTCGGGATTGTGAAATCCTCTAAAAGTAGCTACTTAGGCCAGATAGTTTCCGAGACTATCTGGTTTTTAAAATTAAAAAGGCTCTAGAATATTCTAGAGCCTTTCTCCCATCGTAATTCAATTCTATTTATTAAAATAAAAATCCGCAAAAGAATATTTAAATGTACTATATGTTAAAACACTCTTTCCTCGGAATTGGAATGAACGAATCAATTTACCATCATTAGTATATTCTCCGAAATAATTTTTCTGTCCAGAGGCCATAATGATATGGTTACCATATTCTTGTGCATCACTTACGTATGGTGAGTATGGAACTTTAAATGATTTAACCAATTTATATGTACCTTTGCGTTCATCAACTAAGTATTTATAATACATTGAAACTTCCGCATTGATATTTAATTTGTTCTGATCGATGCATTTAAATGAATTCCAGTTAAAGTTTTTACGCGAATCCATAATGGCACAATTGTTATTATACATATAAATGTAATATTGGCCTTTTTTTATTTTTTCACTTGTTTCATAAGTTACGCTGTGTTGTCCAGCATTACTTGTGAAATTACCAATTTTTTTCAAAACTAAACTACTATAATCACCAATACCCTTCCAAACTGATGAATCACCAATCAAATAACCTACTTTTGGTTTTCGATTAACATTAGTAATCTTGATAATTGAAGAAGTTTCTCGTGAACTAACAATCATTGTGTTATCATTCATCATTTGAATTGTATTCAAGTGGTAAACATCACGTTTTCCCTTATTATTACTGTGTTTTTCAATTCCAGTAGCTTTTTTATAAATCTCCGGCATCAGCTTTTGCATATTGATTACTTTCATGATTTTTCCGGTTTTACTATTGACTTTAATAATCTGATCTTCAACCGCTTTTTCTTTTTCTTCTAATTTCTTACTTGTTGCCAATGCCCAAATATTTCCCTGGTTATCAAGAGTGAAATCATGGTGTAATTTATAACCTTGTTCACCAACATCAATTACTTGAGTAATTTTACCTAAGCGGTTCATTTTAGCAAATTTACCATATTCAGCGACAAAATACATTTCATTATTTTCAGTCATCACAAGACGTTCAGCATTGTAATCAATAATTGGGATTTCTCCTCTTATAACCCCATTATTATCAACATATGAAATACAACGACGTTTTTCAGAATTTTGATTACTAATTACCGCAAACAAACCTGAAGTTAACTTTTGTTTACTTGAACCATTTTTTACTTTATAAGTATTTCCACCACTTGATTGTAATTTAGGTGCTTTATATGTAAATGTTTTTTGATCCTTTTGACCATCTTTAGTCGTGGTTGTTATAGTAATTTCATTTTCAACTGCACCAATAAGCTGATACTCATGTTGTTTAGCATAAGTTCCATTTGGATTATATAGGGTATTTGAATATGATTTATAACCCTTAGCTTTAATGGTATATGAAACTTTAACTGCTTCATTTGTTTTGAAATACACATACAAGCCAGTTAAGTTTGTTAGATATGGGTTTGAAACTACTAATGGATTTTCTAAACTATAGGTTTGTGAATTTTTCAATTCAGCTAATTGTGCTGCAATTTTATTTTGAGTATTTGTATTATAGACATCTGATATTTGTTTTATATTTAAGCCTTGATAATCAAGTTTTTTTACAGTGCCATTAGCTGTAACAAACTCATTAATCTTCCAATTATAATCTTTATTACTCTTACTTGCTTGTGCATTTGTTGGATGAAAAATAAACCACCCACTCGCAATTAATATTGTAACTAAAATCACTTTTAGTCTGATACAATTTCGCATAAATTGTCTCCTTACGTTTCAAAATCACTAAATACAATCATACTAGGTAATTTTAAACATAAATTGAAGACTTTCTTTGATTTTTGAATAAATTATGACATGTTTCTAAATAAATTAGATAAATTTACTTTTAAATACAAAAAAAGGATCACTTTCGTGATCCTTTAGTAATTAATTTAAAGTGTAATTAATTACGTTTGCGTAATGCAACATAACCTGCAGCAGCTAATGCGATTGCACCGATTGCTACTAAGATTACACTAGCTTGTTGTTCACCTGTTTGTGGTAAACCATGACCATAGCCTGTGCCGTTGCCTTTACCTGTACCATTACCATTGTTTGAACCATGGTTTTGGTTATTGTTGTTTGCTACAACTACGCCAGTTGCTTGTTTGCTTGATGAAACAACACTTGAGTTGTTCTTCATTGCTTTGTGGTTTGAGCTTTCAACTGATGAAGATGTTGTTACATTGCTTGATGATGAAGAACTTGATGAACTACTCTTCACTGATGAGCTTGCTTGTTTTTCACCAAAAATAATTGGGAATACAAAGCTTGCTGCTTTTGTATTTAAGTTAACCATGTTTTGGAATGGGTTATTTGTTGCTGTATTAGCTGTTTCTTGTGCTGAGTAGTATTTTGAATCAACTAATGTTTGGTAGTTAGCTGTTGCCTTTACTTCATTTGCAACATCGTTTGCAGTTGAACTTGAAGGAACAGATGAACCTACATATTTAACACGGTATTGCTTACCTGATTCAACAGTTGTTACTACATTACCCTTGTCATCAATAATTTGATAATCTTTTGGTAAGTTTGTAATTGAAACTGATCCATTGTAGTTACTTAAAGTAAATGGATTATTAATCTTTGTTGTTGGGTCAATTTTAACTGGGTTACTATCACTAATTGCGTTACCATTAGCATCTGACATGTGTACATTTTCTGGATATGCTGTTTGCTTATCTAATGGGTGGTTTTGAGCATATTCCAAAAGTGCCTTACCTAATGCTGTGTGTGTTGCAAGATATCCTGGTTCAATTGTTGTATTATTGCCATCATGAACAATTCCATCTACTGGGTGTCCATCTTTAGTTGTCATATGACCACTGTTTAAAGCATCTAAATACCAAATAACTGATTAAGTAACATCTTGTTCATACATTGCTAATGTGTAGTTAATACCCTTAGTATTGTAGTTATAGTTACTGTCATACATACCATCTAATGCACTGTAGTTTGGATCATCAGGATTGCTGATTAATTTTTCATAATCTTGTTTTGCAAGCTCCTTGAATTGTGGTCCAACATCATAAGTACCATCTGCTGTCTTGTGATATCCACCTTCAAGAGCTGCTGCAACTTGAGCAACTTTCTTTTGGTCACCTGTAACAGATGTTAATCCGTCGTAAAAGTCATATTCGTTGTACTTTGTACCATTAATTACATCTGGTGTATCCCATTGCCAGTTATAGCAATATGTAACATCGCCATTTGCTGTTTGGAAATGAGGATAGATAAATGCTTGTTTGTTGTCAGTACTGTTTACATGACTTGAACCAAGTGCATTTGCATATGGAGCGTCAGTCTTAATTATTGTTTCACCGATTTTACCAGCACTACCTGCTGTAGTTGCATTGCTTGATGAGTCTGCAGCATATGTTACAGGCTTGTCAGCAGTTGTTGGTGCAACTGAAGAAGCATTACTACTCATTGTAGAAGTAGAATTGTTTGCTACTGCAGATGATGCACTATTGTTTTGTGATAAAACAGAAGCAACTGAACTGCTCTTCATACTTGAGGCACTAATTGCCATACTTTGTGATGAATTTGAATTCATCGCACTACTTTGACTTGAAGATTTGCTTCGACTTGAAGAACTTGAAGCTAAAGATTTGCTACTAGCTTGTAAACTAGAAGATAAGCTACTACTTGAAATAGTAACAGCCCCTACACTGGTTACTAAACTAGTTAACACCATTAGGATAGTTCCTAATACTGTAAATAGATGAAAGAATTTCTTTTTCATCTCACTTACTCCTCCTTGAATATTCAATTGTATAAAAAATTTCCCTATACAATTATAGGTATTAAGAGCAAGTATCTAAAATTATCAAGCTTCTTATAAAATTCTTTACTGTTTTATCTATTTTTTATAATTTTTTCTTCACATTTTGCTTTTGGGGCTGGTATTTAATCAAATATATAGTAATATGTATACATATTAGTTATCTAATTAGGAGCGAGTGAATTGAATCAATTATTATTATTTATCATAGAGCCGTTGCATATTCTATGTTTTTATGTTTTCTTTTTTATTCAAAATAGAAAAGATCTTCATTTATTAAATCAACATCGCATTTTTAAACTTATATTGGGGGTTTTAGGTTTACTGGCATTTCAATTTTTAATCATGTTCTTTGCAGCTGAAACATGGTTATCAATCTTTTGTACAAATATCGCTACTATTCCATTATTAATGTTAATTACATATTTTTGCTTACATAGTAATCATTCTGAAAAGTACACTTTACGTATCCGAATTCTCTTTTCAATGAGTGGATTTATGTTTATTCAAATTATGTGTGCATTTCTTGACCGATATTTTGAGATGCTTTGCCAAGCTGTCTTTAATACGACTTCAATGTTACCGGTAATTTTCATTCATAATATTTTTGAATTAGGAATCATTTTGGCACTTGGATTTATTGATGGAAAATTATTTTGTCTCAGCTGTTTAATTAATAATCAACATCGCCGGAATATTTATTACACGATTCTATCAATTTTCCTTGTCACATATATCATTTTGAGTGGATTAACTTTCACACAAAGACTTTATGATCATATAATCGATTTCCTATTATTCTTAATTATCGAGTTATTAATTTACACATTCCTCTACGTTTTAATCAATAAGTATGAGGAAGAAAAGACTCAAAATGATTTAATAACTAATGAATTATAAAATTTAAAAACTTACACTTCTCACTTAGAAAAAGAACAACGAAAGTTACGTAAGTTCAAGCATGACTATGAAAATATGGTACTTTCATTGGAAGAAATTTTAGCAAAAGATAATTCTCAAAATTCAAAAGAATATCTTGATGCTTTCAAACAATATAGCGATCAATACTTAAAGCAAAGTAATATTTGGAAATATAATGATATTGATAATGTGAAATCTGAATTTTTGAAGAGTATTTTAATTAGTAAGATTACGCAAGCAATTGATAAAGGAATTCACGTTCATTTCGAATGTCGCTACCCTGTTACTAAAACTGAAATTAAATCTTATGATTTGGTAAGAATCATCGGTATTATCTGTGATAATGCGATTGAGGAAGTTAATACTTTGCCCAAAGAAGCTCGAAAGATTAATATTTTAATCTACGCTAAGGACAACCAAACTGAAATTAGCATTACTAATCCAGTAGCATCTAAGAAAGATTTAGCTGCAATCTCACATGAGAGAGTAACTACTAAGAAACAACATCAAGGGTTAGGATTAGCTAATCTACAACAAATCATTGATAACTATCCTAAGGCGCTCCTAACATACTTCATTAAGGATGACTGGTTTAACGTAAAAATTATAATATAAATAAAATATAAATTTTAATTAATTAGCAATTTTTTCGATTTATTTAGGTATAATAAGAATACAAATTAATGTTTACAAATCATTGCAAAAAGAAGCATTTTATCGATTGGATAAAATGCTTCTTTTTCATTTTTAAAATTTTCTTTTGCCAGAAAATCTTACCTTAACTCCCCAAGTAGAGTCATTTCCAAACAGTTTATATATTCTCCTATCTTATGCCCACACAATAATACACTCTTTTTTTTAGGTATAGTGTACTTTATTAAAGATCGTTTTATAGAATCCTGCTTGAAATATTAAGAACTAATTTCCTTTAGTCCTTATATTCTTTATGTTAACGTACTAATATTTTCAAGAATTTAATTTAGTTTTTCAAATATCCTGATTTTCGTAAAATCTGTAATACTCTTGTAATCTTTTGCACAATAAAAAAACAAGTTGGAAATTCTCCAATTTGCTTTAATAACGCTATTTAAGCTTATTATTTTTTCTTCCAGATTAATCTTCCAGCAAATCTTGCAGCGATTAATGCCATTGCACCACCTAAGATTAATAAACCACGATTTGTAGTTTCACCTGTTTGTGGTAAGTTGCTTTCGCTTTGTTCTGAAGAATCTGCAGCCATTGTTGCTTGATGTTGATTCTGTTGATTCTTGTTGAGTTTGACCTTCAGTTGTAACCACTTGTTGTATTTTGTGTAGTATCAGTATTGCTTAATGATGATCTTGTTGCACTGATTGAACTACCATTGCTGTGGCTACCATCATTTTCTTTATCACCAAATGTTGAACCTGGGCGGTTTGATGATGAACTTGGTCCTGTAGGTTGTTCTGATGAGCTACTTGATGAACTTGATGAACTACTTGTAGTATCATTTGTTTGATCACTTGATGATGATAAAATTGTAGTATCACTTGTTTGATCATTTGATGATGATGAACTTATTGTACCACTTGTTTGGTCACTTGATGATGAACTGCTTGCAGCCGCTACTGCGTCATCATATGCTTGCTGTGCTACTGCTTGTTCTTGCTTTGCTTGTTCTAAAGCTGATTTAGCATTTCTTAATGCACTGCTCTTTCTATCATAATTTTGTTGTGCTTCACCAAAAGCTTGGTCTGCTTGTTCTAAAGCTTCTTTTGCTTTTTGTATAGCTTCTGCATCTTGTGGATTTTGACCTTCTAATTCTGATAAATCATTTTCAGCTTTAAGTACATCATTTGAAGCCTTTTCATGTGCAGTTTTAGCAGCATCATATGCTTGTTGTGCATCACTATAATTTTGTTCTGCCGTTGCTAATTTTTCATTTGCTGCATCCAAATTTTGCTTGTTCCACTGGGTCTGTTGAAGAGCTACTTGTAGCTGATGACTAGCTTGTCACGCTACTTGATGAACTTGACACTTCATCAGAGCTCGAACTACTTGTAGATGTTGAACTACTTTCAACTGATGATGAACTTGAATCGATTATGCTACTTGAACTTTCATTATTTGATGTATCTTCAATACTTGATGAGCTTGTTGTGTCATCACTAGCAGATGAACTTGTGCTATCTGAATTTGATGAGCTACTTATGGATTCTGTTTCACTTGATGATGAACTGCTTGCAGCTGCTACTGCATCATATGCTTGTTGTGCTTCTTTAACTGCTTGTTGTGCACTTGCAACATTTTGTTCAGCAGTTTTAATTTGATCTGCTAGATCACTATGTTCTTTTGAATTATTAGTTAACTGAGTCCCAACAGTTATAAGTTGGTCATGTATTGAACTAATTGTAGATGAATCAGAACTACTATCCAATGCACTATTCATTTGGTTTTGCAATTCTTCTTGTTTTTGTTCTAATGCTACTCTTTCAGCATTAATTTGATCTTCCTTGTCATTTAATGACTGCAATGTATTTTGAGCTTCAGTTAATGATGTTTTTGCATTTTCTAATTGTTGTTGTGCATCTTCGACTGTCATAGTTGATGATGCTTTTGCTGCAAGAACATTTGTAACACCTGTCGCCTTAACCTTTGGCTTAATAGTACGGCTGCACAAGCAACTGTTCCGCCAAGGATAACCGAACTCATTAATAAACCTTTGAATCTATTATTCATTTATGTCCCTCTCTTGATATAAATTTTATTTAACTACTAATACTTACTTTCCCTCTAAACACCAATAACTTTTGTGTTCATCCACATCATATCATGAAACACAAAGGCAAATGTTTTACTTAGAAATTTTCAAAGGAATACTTTAGAGTTTCTTTATTTTTAAACAAAAAAAGCACGACAAATGTCGTGCTTTTTCAAAGATTAGTTAGAACGAATACCTAATTTCTTCTTTAATACGTAACGAATTCCAAATCCAGCAGCTGCTAAAATGAAGTCTACAATTGGATTCAATGGTTGGTTGATTTGACTTGGAATACGTGCAATCAATGCAAATGCTAAGAACCAAACGGCAAGTAACATCAAGAATGCACCAATTCCGCGTAAAATACGGTGCTTAGCTTTACGATCTCCCATAACTTTATAGAATCCAGCTAAACCTAAACCAGCAATAATAGCTGTTGAGAAGAGTGTGATCCAACCAGCATCAGCTGATGGTGTCTTTGAAAATAGACCTAAAATACCGTACATTGCACAGAACATTGCAAACATCAAAAGTCCATTATCTAAAGCCATTTCCCAGAATTTAGGTGGTTGTTGTGCTTTCATCTTCTTAGGCCCATTAATAATATCATCTGCTTTTTTAGAAACTGGACCATATAACTTGACCGCTGTCATCCCTTGCTTTTGCTTTACTTTTAATTCTTCATAAACTTCATGTAAAGCTGTTGCACGCTTTTCAGGATCATAACCTAAATCTGTTAAAGCTTTTGTAAGCTTAATCATGTATTCTGCATTTCGCTTAGTTAAATCTGAAAAGTGATTATTGATTTCAATAATTTTTTCTTGGCGTTCTTTTTCACGAACTTCTGCTTGTTTTCGTGCTGCCGCTTGATTTTTTTGACGAATATCTTCTGACACTGTATTAAATTCCCTTCTATATTCAGATTGCGTAGTTAAATATTATTTTAGACATTAAATCTAAATTCGATAATATCGCCGTCTTGAACCACATAATCTTTACCTTCAAGACGCATCTTACCTGCTTCTTTTACAGCTTGCATACTACCATATTTATCCAAATCATCAAATGAAACTGTTTCAGCGCGAATAAATCCACGTTCGAAATCAGAGTGAATGATTCCCGCAACTTGTGGTGCTTTCATACCACGCTTGAATGTCCAAGCACGTGTTTCTTTGCCCCCAGCTGTGAAGAAAGTTTCTAATCCTAATAACTTGTATGAAGCACGAATCAAACGGTTTAAACCAGGTTCGTCAACGCCTTCCATTTCAAGGAATTCTTTCTTTTCTTCTTCATCCATTTCAGCAATTTCTTCTTCTGTACCAGCAGCAACGCCGATTACTTCTGAACCAGGATCATTTTCAGCTAAGTATTCTTTGATTTGTGGCATGTACTTGTTTGCATCAGGATCTGCCATGTCATCTTCTGCAATGTTAGCAACGTATAACACTGGCTTAGATGTTAATAAAAATAATCCTTTAACGATTTTTTGTTCTTCATCATTAAATTCGATTGAACGAACTGGCTTTCCTTCTTCTAAGACTGGTTTGATTTTTTGAAGAACAGCAAATTCTGCTTGAGCTTCTTTATCACGACCTGTTTTAGCTACTTTTTCAACACGAGTATAGCGTTTGTTGATTGAATCCAAGTCAGCTAAAACTAATTCTAAGTTGATTGTATTGATATCATCAATTGGATCAACCTTACCAGAAACGTGAGTGATGTTATCATCATCAAAAGCACGGACTACGTGAACAATTGCATCTACTTGGCGAATATTTTCAAGGAACTTGTTTCCTAAACCTTCACCCTTACTTGCACCCTTTACGATTCCAGCAATATCAGTAAATTCAAATGTAGTATGTACGATTTTCTTTGCAGGAATAATTTCATCGATACGTGCTAAACGTTTATCTGGAACTTCAACCATTCCAACGTTAGGATCGATTGTAGCAAAGGGGTAGTTTGCCATTTCAGCACCCGCTTTGGTAATTGCATTAAATAATGTTGACTTACCAACGTTAGGTAAACCAACGATTCCGGCTGTTAAGACCATTGAGAACACTTCTTTCTAGTTGTTTGCTTTAATTAAAATTTTCTTGAGTTTGCGTTCAAATTCACGCCGTGGCATCATCACTAAATGATTGCAGTTTGTGCATTCAATTTTAATATCCATGCCCATTCGTATTATCTTCCATTGATTAACACCACAAGGATGAGCCTTTTTCATTTCTACAATATCATTTAAATCATAGTCTTTCATTAAGTTCACCTCATCAGACAAATTATAATTCAATGTTTAATACATCTAAAATACGGTTAAAGTCCTCTGTTGAAAGATAACTGATTTCAATCTTACCCTTACCAGTTTTTTCGTTGGCTTTAATCGCCACTTTAGTCCCAAACTTCTCTTGTAATTGAGTTTGGCTTTCAAGCAAGTATGGTGATAATTTTTTCTTTTTATCTTTTTTGATTTTCTTCTTGCCGTTCATTTCATTAACAATTTGTTCCAATTGACGCACTGTTAAATTCTCTTTGACTGTTCTTTTAGCTAAATCAACGAGCTTATCTTTATCTTTTAAAGCTAATAAAGTCCGTGCTTGTCCCATTGAAAGTTGTCCATTTTGAAGCATACTTTTAACTTCAGTAGGCAAGTCTAATAAACGCAAGTAATTAGCAATATATGGACGTGATTTGCCTAGTCGTTCTGATAATTCAGATTGAGTGATCTTTAAGTTTTCCATTAAAGTACTGTATGCTTGAGCTTCTTCTAATGGACTTAAATCTTCACGTTGGAGGTTTTCCAAGACTGCAATTTCCATCATTTGTTCATCATCGATAGCACGTACAATTGCTGGAATCTTGTCTTGATTAGCCATTTTAGAAGCTCTAAAACGACGTTCACCGGCGATAATTTCGTATCCCATTACACTTGATTTCCGCACAATGATTGGTTGGAAAACACCATTTTTACGAATTGATTCTGCTAAATCATGAAGATTTTCTTCATCAAATGTCTTACGTGGTTGGTATGGATTAGGACGAATTTCACTTAATTGTAATTCTTCAACTTTTTCGTCAATTTCTTTTTCTTCAGTAAAATCACTAAAGAGCGCGTTAATACCGCGTCCGAGTCCTTTCTTATTCGCCATGAGCTGCTAGAACCTCCTTTGCTAATGCCATGTATTCTTTAGCTCCACGAGATGCTGGATCATAGTCGATAATTGACATACCGTGACTTGGAGCTTCTGATAAACGTACATTTCTTGGGATAATTGTTTGGTAAACCTTGTCCTTGAAGAAACGTTTAACTTCTTCAACAACTTCATTTCCTAAATTAGTCCGTGCATCAAGCATTGTTAAAAGTACCCCTTCAATCTTCAAGTTTGGATTGAAGTGCTTTTGAACTAATTGAATTGTGTTTAATAATTGACTTAAACCTTCCAAAGCGTAGTATTCACTTTGAACAGGAATTAAAATCGCATCACAAGTTGTGAATGCATTGATTGTCAACATTCCTAATGAAGGAGGACAATCAATCAAAATATAGTCATAACTATCACGAATTGGTAAAACTGCATCCGCTAAACGCTTTTCACGTGCCATTTGTGAAGTTAATTCAATTTCAGCCCCTGATAATTGAATTGTTGCGGGTACAATGTCTAAATTTTCACGTGATGTATGAATAATTACGTCTGTAATAGGTGTTTCATTGACTAAAACATCGTATACATCCGCTTTAATATCGGCTTTGCGAATTCCCAAACCGCTAGTTGCATTTCCTTGGGCATCGGCATCAATCAATAATACTTTTTTACCTAATTTAGCTAAACAAGCGCCCAAGTTAATGCTGGTAGTTGTTTTACCAACACCACCCTTTTGGTTAGCAAGCGCAATAATCCGCCCCATTCTAATCACTCCTTAATTACTTTTTCTTATTCAATGGGATTTCAATAATAATCTTTTGAACGTCGTCGGTTGTTTCTTCTTCAACATTAACCTTAATACCTGTATCTTTGACCATTTTAACTGATTGTTTGATTGTATTAACGGCTAACCGCACATCCTTAGAAACACCCTTAATCTTAAGCTTCTTAGGTTTCATCCTTGGAACGATCAAGCGATTAACTTTCTTTTCGGTTTCTTTAACTGATAAATGTTGATTTAAAATCTCTTTTAAAACTTGTTTTTGTTGTTCTTCATTTAAACGTACTAAAGCCCGCCCATGCCGTTCTGAAATTTTACGATCAAGCAAGGCTTGTTGTACAGGTTGTGATAACTTTAATAAACGTAATTTGTTAGCGATAAATGACTGACTTTTACCTAATTGTTCTGCTAATTCAGCTTGAGTTAAACGATTTAACTCTAACAATTGTTGGTATGCTTGAGCTTCTTCAATTGCAGTTAACTCTTCACGTTGAAGGTTTTCGATCACTGCCATTGAAGCTGACTCATTGTCAGACATAGTTTTAACGATTGCAGGAACTTCACTCCAACCTAAATATTTAATTGCTCTGAAACGACGTTCACCGGCAATAATCTCATATTTATTTTCTTCGTATTCACGTAAGACGATTGGTTGTAATAAGCCATGTTCCTTAATTGTTTCTGCTAACTCAGTAATTTTTTGCTGGCTGAAAACTTGACGCGGTTGAAAACGGTTAGGAATAATTTGCTTAATCTCGATCTTTTCAACTTGTGTCTCAGGATGATCTTCTGTTGATTTAACACTTTGTTTTTTCTTGTTCCAAAAGAATGCCATAAAGTTTCCTTCCTTTTCACGTCTATTTAATTGGATTCCGATTAGGAGTTCCTGCTTTGCGCGGATATTGCTTTGGCGTTGCCTTAACTTTTTCAATGACGACTAAATGTCGTTCATCATGAGTAATTGGTAATGCAGCTTCTTCATCCGCAATTAACTTCCCACCTAAAGCTTGAATGGCTTTAGTAGCATCCCCTAATTCTTCCTTAGTTTTTTGTGCTTTTAACGCAATAAACTTTCCACCGATTTTAACTAATGGCAGACATAATTCAGTCAGTACTGTCATTCTGGCAACGGCTCGTGCAGTTACATAATCAAAACTTTCGCGGAACTTGCTCTTTTTACCAGCAAATTCTTCTGCACGGGCATGATGTAATGATACATCTTGTAAGTCTAAACGACTAACGAGTTCTTCTAAAAACTTAATTCGTTTATTTAAAGAATCAACAATCGTTACTTTGATTTGTGGAAAAACAATTTTCATTGGAATCGAAGGGAAACCTGCACCAGCACCGACATCACATAAAGTTACGTCATTGCGTAATTCCTGTAATTCAATTACTGGTAGCAATGAATCATAAAAGTGTTTTAAATACACATCTTTTTTAGCTGTGATTGCTGTAAGATTTACATATTGGTTGGCTTGAACAAGGAATTCATAATAAGTTTCGAACTGTTGCATCTGTTGATCAGTAAGTTCAATTCCATGTTCCATTAATGCCTGTTTAAATTCTTCTGGTGTCATGGTATTTCCTTTCATTTTTTCGTGAAACATTGAAGTTTTTTTAGTGTTTCACACTACACATAAGTGTAATTTATTTATGCGTTAAAAGCAAGGTGCAAATCAAATCAATTAAGGCATTTTAACAATTTATAATTACTCATATATATGGTAGAAATAATTTAACTTTTACCGATATTTCTCTTTAGGCTTTTTTCATCAATGTTATACTTATATAGTAAGTTACAATTTTGAAATTAGAGAGGTTTTTTATTTTATATGAGTGATTATTTAAAAGAGCCCTGTGAGGATCAGTATCCGAAGGTAAATTTAAATATTGAGTTTGCTCCGCATAAAGTTATGCACATTATTGTTCCTGCTAAAAAGGGCAATCAAGTTAAATACAATCCATTAATTCTTTTTGTGACACAAAAAGCAAGAGTCAAGCAGGAAAACTATCACTTCCCTGCACTACTAACATTAGCGAGCCATGGATTTACGATTGCGATTTTGCCAGCTAACCAATTAACTGGAATTGCACAAGAACAAGTTTGTCAAATAAAAACCGCATTACGTCACTTACTAATGCATGCATATAAATTTGATATTGATACAAATCGTTATTTTATTTGGGGAGAAGAACAAGGGGCTTTCTTGAGTAGTTTGTGTGTATTGACTGCTAACCAACAAGATTGGAATGCTGAAGATGCTCGGGTATTGCCATTACGATTCAAGGCTGGAATTGCATATGGATTACCTGATCCACAAGAATTAATTTTTCAAATCCCATCACATAAATGTGCTCCATTAATACTATTTAGTGGGTTGCAAGATGCACATACCAATGTCGATGAAACAGAAGAATTTATTGCTCAAATGGAAGCAAAAGAACATGAGGCTGAAAGCACGTTCTTAGAAGAAACAACGAACGGAACGGACGCTTTCTATACACCTTATATGTTAACGATATTAGAAAAAAAGCTACGCAAATACTTATAGCTACGCATTTCTATAATGTTTAAATTTTTTATTGACTTATAAAATTTAATAGCATATAATGTAAATACTGATGAAGGAACTTATGTGAGCCTCTATCTCCCCCTAGATTCAGCTCACATTCCTATACAAGTTCTATTCATCATCACTTACTCCTTTTTTCTCTGCGCTTTACATTATGTAATACGCAGAGTTTTTTATACCCAAATTTATTTTTATAAAAAAATTTAATTTTATCTTAATAGTAATCAACAAACGCCTTTCTATATCAAATCAACAATTAAGAAACAATTCTAAATAGTAATCCAAAATTAACAATCAAAACACGCTTGACAGGCAATCTGATGCCCTTTATCATCTAAAAAGTAATCATTACTAATATAATTTTTAAGGAGCATTCTTTTGCAAAAATATTTCAAAAAAATTATTTTTTTAATTGGTATTTGCTTGCTCGGAGTTACGCTTGCTGGCTGTAATCAATCAGCAACGAAACAGCATCAACAAAAGTTGACTAAAATCGATGTTGTTGCGACAACTAACTTTTATGGTCAGATTGCCCAAAAGGTTTTAGGTGATCATGGAAAAGTAACATCAATTATCGATAGTCCCAATGTTGATCCTCACGATTTTACTCCAACGGTTTCAACTGCCAAAACTGTTGCTAAGGCAAACTTAGTAATCTATAACGGTGTCGGTTATGACACATGGGTCAAACGTCTTCAAGGTACAAAATACCTTTCAGTTGCTAATGTCGTTCATGCTAAAGATGGCGACAATGAACACTTATGGTATGACCCTCAAAACATCGTCAAACTAACCGATGCATTAGTAACTCAATATAGTAAGATGTTGCCTCAATATCATGACGATTTTGTTCAAAACGCCAAAAAATATAAGCAACAATTACAACAATTAGAGACTAAAATTCAACAAATCAAAAAGCTCAAACACAACAAAAAAGTTGCTGTTAGTGAACCTGCATTTGACTATGCATTAAAAGCAATGGGCTTTGAAATTATCGATGAACATTTTAGTATGGCTGTTGAAGAAGATTCTGATCCTTCATACACTGACATTGCCAAATTACAAAATGCGATTAAAAATCATGAAATTGCCTTCTTTGTTTTAAACAAGCAAAGTGAAAGTAAATTAGTAGATAATATCGCTAACCTCTGTAAACAAGAAAACATTCCAATTGTTAAAGTTACAGAAACAATGCCAAGTAACGTTTCCTACATTGAATGGTTTAACAGTGAACTTGATCAGATTTTAAAAATTGTACAACAATAAGGAGAAAACATGGATTCAATCTTAAAAGTCAATGGCTTGAGTATTCAATTCTCAGGTCGCACTCTATTTAAAGACTTAAACTTTGAAATTCCCCAAAATGCATTAACTTGCATCACGGGTGAAAACGGAGTGGGAAAATCAACTTTAGTTAAACACTTACTCCAAGATTTAGATCACAATTACACAATTCATACACATTTCGCAATCACACGCGATAAAGTTCAATATGTGCCGCAATTGCGTAATATTGATGATGAATATCCTTTATGCATCCGCGATTTTATTGCTTTAGGTTTTAAGCATCGCATTTTGCCTTGGAACTCGAAAGCAATGAACGCTAAATTAGATGCTATTTTAAAGGATACAAAATTAGACAAAATTCAAAATCAACCATTAGGCCGAGCCTCTGGTGGGGAAAAACAACGTGCTTATCTTGCTCAAGCACTTTGCTCTAACCCTGAACTATTGATTCTTGATGAAGCAACTGCGAGCTTAGATCGGACTGCAAAGCATTTTCTATTGAAGCTTTTGAAGAAAATCATGGCAAAACGCAACTTAACAGTCCTATTTATCACTCACGATGCAGAATTAATCGATCAATACGCAGATTATGAATTACACTTGGCTAATCAAACTGCTTTGATGACCAAGAAAGGAGAGGCTTAAATGTTTGACTATGCATTCATGCGCTATGCATTTACCGCTGGTATTTTCATTGCTTTAATTTGTAGTGTAATGGGAGTTTTCGTCATTGCACGCCAAACTTCCTTCTTTACCCATACGCTTTCTGAAATTGGATTTTCCGGAGCAAGTTTTGGTGTTTGGTTAGGGATTTCCCCATTAGCTGGAATGTTACTTTTCACTTGTTGTAGTGCCCTTTTCATTGGTTTATCAGGTGAAAAAGTTTCTCGGCGAGAATCTTCAATTTCAGTTTTCTCTGGCTTATTCTTAGGTTTAGGAGTTCTTTTCCTTTCACTATCAAATAAGCAGGCAAACTACGCCACAAGTATTTTATTCGGAAGTATCGTCGGAATTGACGCTACTAACTTACGTGATCTTGTTTGTTTAAGTATCTTCTTATTGATTTTGATTTTCTTCACTTTCCGCAAGTTAGCATATAGTTCTTTCGATGCTCAAGGTGCTGAATACAATCAAAACTTCAATAAGTTGATTTCAATTTTATTCTTAGTAATGCTTGCATTAACTGTAAGTATCACTGCACAAATTATTGGTGCATTGTTGATTTTCGTATTATTAACAATTCCTGCATCCGCCGCTAAATACTATGTTCATTCATTGTGGAAAATGATTGGATTAACATTCATTTTTGCATTAACTGGAATTTGGCTAGGATTAACATTAAGTTACCTTACAGATTGGCCAGTCAGTTTCTTCATTACAGTAATTGAATCGTTGATTTACGGTAGTGCAATTTTGAAACAACGGATTGCTGAAAGACATAAATAAAAAAAGCCGAGACAATGTCTCGGCTTTTTAAATAGCTAATTTTAATTATTTTTAATGGCGTCCATTTTGATTTTTGAAACAGCCCTCAAAATTACAAACATCACTAATGATTCAATTGGCCATGAAATGATTTCCTTAGGCATTCGCACTGCTAATAATGCCATAAATGTTGTATGGTGTGCTGATGTCATACTTAATATGTAAAGCCATAAAGTTGTGAAAATCACATTTGAAACTAGAATTTGAACAAATTCATAGATAAACATCCGTTGCCATGTGATTTTTTGTTGGTATAAGAACATACCAGCAATTACACCAGTGAAGAATGCCGAGAAAGTAAAACCTGGGAAAAAGACGCTTCCTGAACTGAAAATAGTATGGGAAACTATGTCTTCCAATACAAGTAATACCCCACCGAGCCATGGTCCTAGTAAGTAACCAATAAGCCCAGTTCCGATGAAGCCTAAACCAACTTTTAAGACGGTTGGATCACCGATTGACAACTTGCCCAAAATAATTTGTAAGGCAAGTAATAACGCTGAAACAGTAACAGTCCGAATATTTAATTTCGGACTTTTCCATGATAATTTGGACATAAAAAAACCTCCCGTGTACACAAGGGAAGGATTGCACGCGCCATATTATTTGGTGAATGCGGTTATCATGCGCACCTGACGGCTTCAACCAAAGTTCACATTCCGTTCCAATGGCCCTTAACGTATGATAACCTACCCCTGTTGTGGATAATTATAGCATAATATTGGCAAATAAAAAGAGGTAATTTGTTATCCAAATTATCTCTTGCATAAATAAATATTTTATTGGGCTTTTTGTAAATCTTTGGTACTGTGATGTACCCATGTAAGATTGACTGCAACCAATGCAGCTGTGGATAAAAATACTCCGCCATATCCAAAAGCACCAGAAACAGTTGAACCAATCAAGGGACCAAAAATATTCCCCATAAATTGAGCGGATTGGTTATAACTGAAAATTCTGCCTGAATATTGATGAGGTGAGTATTTAGCAAGTAATGTTTGTACTTGTGGTAATAATGCTGCATCTGATATTCCAACTAAAAAGCGTAAAAATGCTAATTGCCAAACATTATTCACAAAGGCCTGTGGAATATAAACAAGCATTGCGAAAACTAAGCCACCCATCAAAATCTTTTGAGTGCCGATTTTATCTCCCCATGTTCCAAATAAAGGAGCAGCAATTAAAGTTGCAATTCCGGGAAGAGCGGCAACAATTCCACTCATCATATCAACGTTATGTCCACCATGTAGGAGTTCTTGAACATACAAACTGATTACTGGGGAAATTGAATTATTTCCAGCTTGAATAATCAAAGTTGTAATAAACATTCCCACAATCACATGTGGATATTGTAATTGAGCAATCAATTTACGATATGGCAAAGTTTTTTCTTTTGGTACTGGTTTGAAGTTATATTCACGTACGAAAAATAACGTCAATAAAAAGACCGTAACGTAGGCAAAACCTGTCATAAAGAACGTAACACGATAACCAAATGCACTGGCAATCACACCACCAAATAATGGCCCTAGTAACATTCCGGCAGTTGTCCCTGTGGATAAAGTACTCAAGGCTTTTCCACTATGTTTGCTTGGAACTTGTGAAGCAATCAATGCTGAAGTGTTAGCAACGAAACCAGCAAAGAACCCTTGAAGTAACCGTAGCAATGCTAATTGCCAGACAGCTGTTACCGTTCCCATGGAGGTCATCATGACACCCATACCGGCGGCAGAAATCAACATGACTTTTTTTCTTCCATAACGATCAGCGAATTTTCCCCAGATTGGTGCCATCCATGAAGAAACAAGAAAGGTTGCAGAGAAAACAATCCCACTCCAAAGATTTAACTGCATCCGATTAAAATGTCCCAATGTCTTAATATAAAGTGACATAAATGGCATGATCAATTGGAATCCCATTCCAATGATAAAATTACCAAACCATAATACGTGTAAATTGCGCTTCCATTCAGGTATTTTGGCCGTCATCCTTTCATCCCCTAACTAATTGTAAGTAAAAGCATAACTACCTATTATACGCTCATTTACAAATAATTCTAGCGTTTAGTTTAATGCATTTTGAACCTCTTTTTTAAGTGTGGGAAGAACATCATCAGCAAACCATGGATTATTATGCATCCAAAGTTGATTTCGTGGTGAAGGATGCACTAACGGAAAATATGTAGGCAAATAATCTTGGTATTGATGAACGACATCAGTTAACTTAGCAGAACTTTTTAGTTGGAGATAATGTTTAACTGAATAACTGCCAACTAACATTGTTAATTTAACTTTAGGCATAAGTTCTAATAATTGTGGATGCCATTTGTCTGCAAAGCCTTTTCGTGGTGGAAGATCACCAGACTTACCTTTGCCTGGAAAATAAAAATCCATTGGTAAAACGGCGATTTTGCCTGAATTATAGAATTCATCCCAACTAATTCCCATCCATTCACGCAACCGATCGCCACTTTTATCATTCCAAACCATCATTCTTTCTTGAGCAACTCTCCCAGGTGCTTGACCAACAATTACGATTTGTGCATTTTCGTTTGCAGCGAATAATGGATCGACTCCAGCCTGTGTATAAGTCAGGTTCATTTCGTCTTGCTTAATATCATTAATAATTTTTTTAAATTTAGAATTCATAATCTCACCCCACTAATATAATCATACAACTATAACTTTTTTCTTTTAAAAGCAAAGATTTTAAGCAATGTAACAAAAATGTAATGTATGAATATTTTATGAAAATGGGCTCCTTATTGATATCAAAGGGCTGACGACCTTCAATTAAATTCTTAAGATTTTGGAAGATATTTGACGAGCCATATAAAGAACTTTACAATAAAATATAGGTATATTTTGTTATGTTATTGAATAAATTGTGATCTTTTGAATAAGCTTTTTCGATTTCTTATTCAGAAGTTTAATTTGTTCTACAGACGTTATAATTTATAGGAGTGAATTTATTTGAAAAACACAGCAAAAAAAGTTGTTGCAGGTACTTTAGGTGCTGCAGGATTATTCTTAGCATCTACAGCAGCTGCTAACGCTGATACAGTTCATCATGTTGCCAAAAACGACACAGTTTGGGCTTTATCAAACAAATATGGAGTATCAATCAAGTCAATCGAACAATTGAACAACATTGACCCTAACACAAACATGATCTATGTTGGTCAAGATTTGAAGATTTCTAACAATGATTCAAAGGCTTCAAATAATAACAACAAGGATACACATTCATACGTTGTTAAGTCTGGTGACTCATTGTGGGCAATCGCTCGTCAATACAACACAACAGTTGACCACTTACGTGAATTAAACGGCTTATCATCAAGCACAATCTACGTAGGTCAATCATTAAAATTAGATGGTCAAGCAGTTGCTAAGACAACTACTACAAAGACTACAACTACAACACAAAAAGCTAGCTCATCAGTTGCTTCAAGTGCTTCAAGCCAACAAGCTACAGTTAAGAGCTCATCAGCTGTATCATCAAGCTCAGTAAGTCAAGCACCAGTTGCTTCTTCATCATCAGCTTCATCAGTTGTAAGTTCTTCATCAAGTTCAGAAGCTTCAAGCGTAGCATCATCATCAGTTGCTAGCTCAAGTTCAAGTGTTGCTTCATCTTCATCAAGTGAAGCTTCAAGTTCACAACAAGCAGTGATCGCTGCTAACCACACAACATACACAGTACAAAGTGGTGATTCATTATACACAATCGCTCAAGCATATGGTGTATCAGTTGAATCATTACGTGAAGCTAACCCTTCAGTAAGTACTGCATTAATCGCAGGTCAAAAGTTGATCATCAACAACCCAACTAAAGACCCTGTTGCAGAAGCTTCATCAAAGGCAGCCGCAGCTGAATCAAGTCACCAAGCTTCAATTGCAAGTAGCCAAGCAGCTGAATCAAACCGTCAAGCTTCAATTGCAAGCAGCCAAGCACAAGCTTCATCAATCGCTGCAGCACAACAAGCTCAACAAACACAAGCTTCATCAACACAACAAACAACAAACAACAATACGTCAAATAATACAGCTACAAGCCAATCAACTACACAACAAGCAAGTTCTGCTTCAACAAGCAAGACTGGTAACGGTAGTACAGTAGTTGAATTTGCACAATCATTAATTGGTACACCTTACGTATACGGTGGAACAACTCCAAATGGTTTTGACTGCTCAGGCTTCGTACAATACGTATACAGCCACTTTGGTGTAAGTTTACCTCGTACAACTACACAACAAGAAAACTGTGGTACACAAATCTCAGTTTCAGAAGCACAACCTGGTGACTTATACTTCTGGGGTTCAAAAGGTTCTACATATCACGTAGCAATTGCTATTGGTAATGGTCAATACATTGCTGCTCCAGAACCAGGCCAATCAGTTTCTGTTGGTAGCATCAAGTACTTCCAACCATCATTCGCAGTTAGATTATAATTTGATGCATTAAATAAGAATGAAATTTAAAAAGCATGAAATCATTGTTGAGATTTCATGCTTTTTCTTATGCACAAAAATAACCTCCCCTATCAACTAAAGGAGGTTATTTTTAAATACTGCAAATGATAAAACCATTTTCAGCTAATTTTTCATCTTCACGAATCAAGTTTTGTTGAAGTAATAATTTAGCATTCTTTGGTAGAACAACTTTGATACTACCATAGCCAAAGTTAAATAAACAGAATAACTTCTTACCTTCATAATTACGTGTAAAGGCAAAGTAACGATGTTTGTTGCTACTTTGACCCCAATCAAGATCACCATTGTTTAAGATTTCAGCATAATCATGACGCAAAGCAATTAAATCTTGCATGAATAAGAACATTTCAGTTGATTGTTGTTCTTTATTCCAGAGCATTGGAGCACAGTTTTCAGGATATTGATCACCTGTCATTCCTACTTCCGTTCCATACATAATTGATGGAATTCCCTTTTGCAAGAAAGTAAAGGCCATAATTGCACGTGCCAAATCTTCGTTACCGATACATTGGCTTAATAAACGTGGTGTATCGAAGTTATCTAGTTCATTGATCAAGTTTTGGTTAGTTGTGGTTGTATTTTGCATCATTTGATCATTTAATTGTGAAATCATATCAGTAACACGAATTTCACGGTCAATGAAGAAATCTTTAATAATGCGATTAAACGGACTGTTATTAGCACTATCAATGAAATCACGTGACAAATCACCATATGGGAAATATTGATAACGACCGAGAACTAAGAAGTCAGCCTTAATCCCATGCATTTGTTTGGTGAATAAGTTCAAGAATGTTGGGTTGATTTCATCGGCATTTAGAACTTCCCAACCATCAATATCAAAAGTCTCTACCCAATAGCGAGCAGTTGCTGAAAGATATTGTTGGACAGTTGGATTTTGTAAGTTCAATTTTGGCATGTGGATATTACCATCAACATTCAAATAGCCTTTTTCAGGATCTTGTCCCTTATCTGGGAGTGTAACTGGAAATTGGCGTACTTTGAACCAACTTGCAAAACGTGATTGAGGGCCAAATCTAAGTACATCTTGCCATTGTAAAGATGCATCACTCAAACGATCGAGTGGAATTTGAACCATCACTTTAATCCCATAAGAATGAGCTTTTTGAACTAATTCACGGAATTTTTCTTTTGATCCAAATAAGTAACTAATGTCATAGAAGTCTACTGGATCATTTTTAAAGTTAGAATATGAAGCAAAAATTGGGGATAACTTGATTCCGTTAATTCCTAATTCAGAAATATAACCTAACTTGTCAATAATTCCTTGAAGATCTCCACCATAGAAATTAGTTGTTGTGGATTTGTCCAAGTCCCAACGTGCCTTATCTTTAGGATCTAGAGCTTCATTTCCATCAGCGAACCGATCAATCATAATTTGATACCAGACAGTGTTTTCTGCCCATTTTGGTGTAGTTACTGGGAGAAACATGTTTTGGTAGTATGGAGTGAAGAATGGCGTTGCACTTTGTAAAAAGTCAGCCATGTAAATTCGAACATTAACGGCATCATACAACAACTCACCATCATGATCACCAATTAAATGGAAAACATATTGAGTTCGTTGGCGAACCTTGACTGGAATGATTGCTTCCCAGTAGTCATATAATTCAGTTTTGAAAACTCGTTTCATTCCTTCTACACTAGGACGTTCTAAATCGAAATTATCGATTGTATCATCATTACGTTGTTGATTGATACGATTGAAATTACCATAAATAACTTCAACTTGAGCCACATCATTGTGCTTCGTTTTTAACCGAATTTTGAATTGATTCTTACCAGCTAAATAGGCCATTTCACTTTCTGGTCGATGGTAAATTGCTGATTTTTCCATGTTTAAGCCTCACTTTTACTTAATTATTTTTAGATTTGTGGGTTGGATTGCTTTGATATTTGGATGATTTTCTAAATAGGCAATCAGTAATCTTGGTACTTCTGTTTCGTTCTGCTTGATAATCTTATCTGCGCTGAAGCAATCGTAATTACCGCCACCAACTCCACGATATTGATTCATTGTAACTTTAAGTTCATCAGTATCTTGAACATCTTTGTCATGGTATTTGAGTTCAACGACTCGTTTACCCTTTGGTTGAGTTAAATCGAAAGTATAGTCGATTCCAGAATAAAAATCATAATTATATAATTGCATCTTAGGGTATGAGAAGTCTTTTGAAACTGTTAAACTACCATCAGGTTGCAGTTCAAAGAAACTGGCACAACGTTCAAGGGCGTTGCGTAAATCTTTACCAGTAATAGTTTCAGTTACCAATGTATTAGGATAAACATAACTGTTCATCACATTGCGAATTGTAACGTCATGTCCTAATCCGGTAACTTCATTATTAAATAAAGCTGTTGCTGCGATATCTGTTCCCATCGCGTCCATTTCAACTTGGTTAACAAACTCTAAATAAGGATGACCATGTAACCGTGCTTCCATTGGATCTTGAATTTCCATATCACCATCAATTGTAGCAATACGTTGATCAAGCCAATCTTGAACATCACGATTCCAATCATATGTTAAGGCGTTCATCCACATTTCATCGCCGGCATCCGCTACATCAAGTAATTCAGCAGATGAATCCACAACCTTTTTGTTATCATCTAAAATCAATGTGATACAGCCAACCTTTTCACCACGGAAACCAGGTTGAGTAGTTGGAATTCCATTAACTTTGGCTGCAATTTGACGGTGTTGGTGACCAGTAACAAAAGCATCAATACCTGGAACTTCAGTAATGATTTGATAACCTTCGTTTTCTCCAGTTAATGCTTCGGTAGGTTCGCCAGTTTGTAAATCACGTTCAAAGCCACCATGATAGGCAACAATTACGACATCAGCTTGTTTGCGTAATTCTGGAACGTACTTAGCAGCAGCTTCAAAGGCTGGTTCAAACTTCCATCCTTCAATATGTTTAGGTTGTTCCCAATGTGGAATGTATTGAGTGGTTAACCCAAGGATGGCGATTTTAATATTATTTTTTTCGATAATTTTATATGGAGCGTCAATAATGTGACTTGCTGGACCTTCTTGCATATTGGCGTTCAAAATAGGATACGTGCGATCTGCCAAAGTTGGATTTAAATAATCAGGACCATAGTTAAATTCATGATTCCCTAAAATTCCGACATCAGCTTGGAGATGATTGACCATGCGTACAAGATCTAGGTTATAATGCTTTTCATCACGTGTTTGATATGCATAGTCAGTCATTGGAGAACCTTCAACGAAGTCCCCATCTTCAATGTAAATGGCAATATCCCCATCTTTTTCTGCCTGACGTTGTACATCTTCAATTACTGAAGCTGCTTTTAAATAGCCCAATGCGTGATGATCATCTCGAGTACTAAAATTAGTTGGATAAATGTATCCATGAACATCACTCGTTGATAAAATTTTAATCTTCATATTGACACCCCTATCTTAAAACTTTAACACAAAATAATTGTACCTTTTCTTCTATGTAAAAATAAAGCAATTACGCAAAAATTTCTATAATCCTATAAAATAAATTATAAAAAGGCGAAATCTTATAATTTAGAGCGGTTTTACGAATATTAAAATCTTGAAAAAGCTAATTAAAGCCTTTCTGATTATTCAAAAAAACATTGTTGACAACATATACGCTGAAAGATGTTCGGAATATAAAAAAATCAGGCACTGACTGCCTGATTAAATTGCTTAAAATTTGATTGACTATTTAGGGCTAAAAGCGTACCCTATCGTCATAGGATATTTTTATATTACTTCAAATCATATCCTATAACTAACTTACTTACACCTTAGGCTATGTCGTTGATGAGGAACGACATAGCCTTTTTGTGTTATTAATTATATTTTAGCTAAAAAATATTAAATTTCAAGTCTATATCGATTTATATTTATATAATTTTATTTTCTTAAATTATTAAGATAATCTCTTATTTATTCAAATGAATTCTTCAATATCTCCAATAATTCTTCTTGTGGTTCAGTTAATTGATGATTTCGACGATAGGCAATTGCCATGTTGAACACAGGAAAATCTTCTGTATCAACTTCAATCATATGTAATTGATTATCTGCCTTAGTAACTGCAATTTCAGTTAACAAACCAATTCCAAGATTCTCAGATACTAATTTCTTCAAAATATTAATATTATCAGTTTGCACAATGATTTCTGGTCTGAAATGTCCTAAATGCCCCATTTGTTTCAATGCCTCATTATGAATATAACTTTCATTTTGCGCAATAAACTTTTGGTTCTTTAACTCCGCCAATGTTACTTTCTTACGTTGATACCATGGATGTTGATTGCCTACAATAATCCGCAATGGAGATTGCGCAAAATTTTCAGTAATTAATTCTTTATCTTCAATTTTTTGGATTGAACCTAATACTGCAATATCCAAATCACCATTCAAAAGCATCTTTCGACAAATATTCGAACCCTTACTGATAATCGTCAACTGACTTAATAAATCATCACGTAATAATTGTGGTGTTGCTAGTGGAAAATAATATGTCCCAATAATTGGTGGTAATCCAAATAAAATTTTATGTTGCTTAGCGTGTTCAATATCTTTGCTTGCGAGTTCTAATTCACTGATAACCGTTTTAGAATGTTCATAGAATTGTTTACCTGCTTCAGTAACGATCAATTCTTTATGCGCTTGGTTACGAATAAAAAATTTAGTTTGATATTCTTTTTCTAAACGACGAATTGCCATTGTAATCGTTGGTTGTGAGACGTTAAATTTTTGTGCAACGAGCGAAAAATTTTTAACTTCAACCAATGTATTGAAATATTCTAAATCTCTAATATTCATTTTAAACACCTGTATTATCAAATTTATCGTTCTCATATAAACAATATTTATAGTATAGCACTGATTTGACTATAAATATCACTAGCTTTTAAACTTTAAATATAATTATTAAAAATAGAGAGGCGTAAAGATTATGACAAATGGATTAGACATGTTAAGAGATCCTTTTTTAAATAAAGGAACAGCTTTTACAAAAGAAGAGCGTGAAAAGTACAACTTAGTTGGAACTTTACCAATTAATATTCAAACAATTGAAGAACAAGCAGAAGAAACTTATGATCATTATCAAGCTAAACCAAATAATTTTGAAAAACGCCAATTCTTAATGGAACTTTTCAATACTAACCGGACATTATTCTACTACTTAATGGATCAACATTTAGTAGAATTCATGCCTGTTGTATATGATCCAGTGATTGCTGACTCAATTGAAAACTACAGTCACGTATTCGTACAACCACAAGATGCTGCATTTATCTCAATTGATGCTCAAGATGATATTGAAGCTACATTGAAGAATGCTGCTAACGGTCGCGACATTAAATTAATCGTTGTAACTGATGCTGAAGCTATCTTAGGTATTGGTGACTGGGGTACTCAAGGTGTCGATATTTCAATCGGTAAATTAATGGTTTATACAGCTGCATCAGGCATCGATCCTAAGAATGTTTTAGCTGTATCATTAGATGCTGGTACTAACAACGAAGAATTATTAAATGACCCATTGTACTTAGGAAACCACCACAAACGTGTTTATGGTGATGAATACTTCGCAATGGTTGATAAATTTGTTGCTGCAAGTCGCAAGTTATTCCCAGAAGTCTTGATTCACTTTGAAGACTTTGGTCGAACAAACGCTGATGTTATCTTAGAAAAATACCAAGATGAAATTCCTGTATTCAACGATGATATTCAAGGTACTGGAATTATCTGCTTAGCTGCTGTGCTTGGTGCTTTAAACATCTCAAAAGAAAAATTAACAGACCAAGTCTTCTTAACATTTGGTGCTGGTACTGCTGGTTGCGGAATTGCCAACATGATGTGTGATGAACTTGTACGTAATGGTTTATCACGTGAAGAAGCTAAGAAACACTTCTATTTAGTTGACAAACAAGGATTATTATTCGAAGATACAGAAGGTTTAACACAAGCTCAAAAACCATTTGTACGTAAACGCAGTGAATTTGAAAATGCTGATGAATTAACTGATCTTGAAACAATTGTGAAAACAATTCACCCAACAGTTATGATTGGTACTTCAAAACAACCAGGTGCATTTACTGAAACAATCGTGAAGGAAATGGCTGCACACACAGAACGTCCAATTATCTTCCCAATTTCAAACCCAACAAAATTATTGGAAGCAAAAGCTGAAGATATTATCAAGTGGACAGATGGTAAGGCCTTAGTTGCAACTGGTATTCCATCAACACCTGTTGAATACAATGGTGTAACATATACAATTGGACAAGCAAACAACGCTTTAGTTTACCCTGGGGTTGGTTTCGGTTCAATCGCTGCTAAAGCTAAGATTGTTAACGAAAAAATGTTAGCTGCTGCTGCTCACGCATTAGGTGGAATCGTCGATGCTAGTGAACCTGGTGCTGCTGTTCTTCCTCCAGTTGCTAAATTAACAGAATTCACTCAAACAGTAGCTGAAACAGTTGCTCAAAGTGCAATTGACCAAGGTTTATCTCCTGTATCAGACGCTCACAAAGCTGTTGCTGATATGAAATGGGAACCAAAATATTAAGAGATATTAACGAAATAAGGAGCATATAGGATGGATACATTTTTAACTTCAGTTTCAAGTGTTATCGTGATTGTTTTAATCATGGCACTTGGTTTCATTTTACGTAAGTTTGGTTGGTTCAGCGATTCATTTGCTGGTAACATCTCAAACTTAATCACAAAAATCGCTTTACCTGCATCAATTTTTGTTTCTGTACAAGAACATTTAACACGTGATAGTCTACGTAGTCTTGGTGAAGGTTTAATTTTCCCTGCATTAGGGGTTATTATTGGCTATTTGATTGCATATTTAGTTGTTAAAGTGCTTAAAGTACGTCCAGGTCGTCGTGGAATCTTAATGAACGCAATCGTTAACGCTAATACAATCTTTATTGGAATGCCACTTAACAACGCTTTATTCGGTGCAAAGTCAATGCCTTACTTCTTGATTTACTACTTGATTAACACTGTTTCAACATGGGCATTTGGAATTTTCTTAATTTACAATGATGACCCTACTGTTGATAAAGCTAACAAGCAAAAGCGTAAATTAAACTGGCAAAAATTATTACCAATGCCATTAGTTGGTTTTGTAGTTGCTATTATTTGGTTATTACTGGGTTTACCAAACAACCAACCAAGTTTTGCTTTCCAAGCATTAAGCTACGTTGGTAACTTAGTAACTCCATTATCATTGATTTACATTGGGATTGTTTTATGCGATGCTGGTTTGAACAACTTTAAATTCGACCGTGATTCAGTATTAGCATTGTTAGGACGTTTTGTATTATCACCAGTCGTATTGATCTTATTGATTAAATTTGGTGCTCCAATCTTACACTTTGATTTACCACACTTAATGCAACAAACATTAGTGGTACAATCAGCAACACCAATGCTTGCAGTATTGCCTATTTTAGCTGATGAAGCACATGGTGATGTTAAATATGCAACCAACATTGTTGTAATGAGTACGGTATTATTTATCGTAGTTGTTCCAATTTTAATGGGAATCTTGCAATTTATTTAATTTGATAGATAACAAAATAAAAAGACTGATAGCAAAAGCTGTCAGTCTTTTTATTTATGTGCATACATAAGAGATTTGTACATATACTAACACAGAAATATGTATGACGCAATTAAATATTAATTTAACTCAATTGTTCTTTAAATGAATTTATTAAACGACTAAACATTTCATCAGTGTTTACTACTGGTTTCCATCCAGCACCAATAATTTTTTCACTTGAAAGTTTCATCTGCAATTCAGGTGCAAAACCACGCTTTTCAACATCAGTAGCATCAATCACAATTTTAGTATTTCCTACTATTCTAGCAATTATATTTGCCATCTCTGCAATCGAAATTGTAATTTCTTCATTTGAAACATTGAATGCTGTAGATTCATTTATACTAGTTAAAGCAAGTAAAATTGCATTAACCATATCGCTTATATAAACATAACTACGGACAGTTTTTCCAGCTGTTTTCATAACTATTTTATGATCAAAGATTGATTGTCGTGTAAATTCAGCAAAAACCCTAGGATCGTTAATGTTTACACCTGCACCAATTACTTGGGTTGGTCGCAATGTAATTGTAGTAAAATCATATTCTTTTCCACATGATAAAACTAATAATTCAGCTAGTCGTTTAGCTTCAGGATAACTACTTCTAGTACTATTTAAAGAAATTTTCCCAAAATAATCTTCAGTAATAGTCCCATCATTTAGTGATGTAGTACCATATACTTCCATTGATGATAAATAAATAAATTTTTTTACATGTTTTTTTGTTGCTAATTCTAAAATCTTTTTTGTTCCTTCAAATACTGAGTTAATCATTTCTAATGGTTTATGTGCCATATCTGCTGAACTAGTATTTGCTGCAGCATGAACTACCATATCAATTTCATCTGGAAATTCTGACTCATCAATATTTTTAGTAATGTCCAAACATTTAATCTGAAAGTTCCCCGAATCAACAAATGTATTAAATACAGTTTTTTTTGCTTTATCAACATTTCTTGTTGTAGCAATTATTGAAATATTTGCATTCTTTTTTTTATTAATTTCCATCAACGAAAAAACTAACATTTTACCAATTAGTCCAGTTGCTCCAGTAATTAAAATAGTTTTATTTCTTAAATTTTTCTCATCTAAATTTTTTACTATTTCTTGAACATCACTAATAAATGTTGCTGTTTTATAAGGTAATAATTTATTATTCATAAGCTTACATCTCCTAAAATCAAATTAATTTTAACTAGTCTAGCCCATAAATTTGAGCATCTTCACGTGCATCTAGTAATGCACGCATTGTATAAAAATCATCTGGAGTTGTAACTTTAATATTTTCTTGAGGCCCATCTACCAAATACAAATCATATCCATAATGTTTCATCATTGAACATGAATCAATAAAATCATGTTTTCCTTCTTCACGCGCCTTTTCATGTGCAGCTAAAATATCCTTTAAGTAGAAGCATTGTGGTGCACGTGCTAATCGTGAATGTGAACGATCTGGAACTTCAATAATTTTTTCATCATCATCAACAACTAAGATTGTTTCTTTAACCTTAACACTTGTAATAGCAGTCCCATGTTTTTCTACCATTGCAATATCATCATGTAAAGTTTTTTGACGAATAAGTGGGCGAACACCATCATGAATTAAAACAATATCATCTTCATTTGTTTTAATACTTTCAGCGGCTTTCAAACCATTATAGATTGAATCTTGTCCAGTTGCTCCACCCGGAACAATTTTTTTCACTTTTGTAATGTGAAATTTCTCAATCAATTCCTTTAGATAATCTATCCAATCAGCGACACAGGCAATTACAATCGCATCAATTTCAGGACTATTTTCAAACACATCAAGTGTATGAATAATAATTGGTCGGTTATGTAATTTTAAAAATTGCTTAGGTAATTCCTTACTTCGCATCCGTTGACCAACGCCACCTGCAAAAATAACTGCTATGTTCATTATATAGTACCTCTCAAAATTCTATTTCTATGTTCAATGATAGCAAAGATAATTAAAAGAAAAAAGTTTACAACAACTATCTTTCAAGTCTTTTAAACATTAAATCTAAACTTTTTGTTCTATAATTAAATCATATTATTATGAAAGAAGTTTAACATATGAATGAAGAAGAACCCCTTTCACGTGTTGCACGTGAAAAGAAACCCAAGAAACACCATTTTTGGCGTCGTTTATTATTAATTATTTTAGCTATCATTCTGATTATCGCAGGAATTGGCTTTTTTAATCTTAAAAATACAACTGATAAGATGTATACCAAGTCAGGAGCGGACATGACACGTAACGGAAACAAACTTTTACGTGAACATAAACCAATCTCAATACTAATTCTAGGAACTGATACCGGTGCCTTAGGTCGTCATGACACTGGTCGAACTGATACCATGATGATTATGACTCTTAATCCTGATACAAAGAAAACTACACTTGTCAGCATCCCACGTGATATGGAAGTTAACTTCCCAGATTATCCACAATATTCACCAGCCAAAATTAATTCAGCATATACATATGGTGGCGTAAAAGAAGCTATCAACACTGTTGAACAACACTTCAATATCCCGATTGATTTCTATATCCTAATCAATATGGGTGGACTTGAAAAAGCCATCAATGATGTTGGCGGTGTAGATGTTAAATCACCACTAACTTTCAGCTATGGTGGCTCAAGTTTTGTGCAAGGAGAAACTCAACATATGAATGGAAAAACAGCTTTAAACTTTGCTCGTATGCGTCATGAAGATCCAATGGGAGACTATCGCCAACAACGTCAACGCTTAGTTATTGAAGCCTTACTAAAGAAATCAATCTCACCATTCACTGTTCTCAATAAGAGTTTTCTTGATTCCATTTCTGATCAAGTAAAAACTGACTTAACTTTAAATGATTTACGCATTTTAGCCTTGTCATATCGTAACGTAAACCAACACTTTGATAGTAGCTACGTTCAAGGTGAAAGCCAAGTTATCGATGGTCTCGATTTCCAAGTAGTCAGTCAAACTGAACGTGAACGTATTGCTAACTTAATTTGGAATTCATTAAAGCAATAGACTGATCTGACATTTGCTATAATGAAAACAGAATCGATGTAACTTCACTCACAAATGAATGGATGTGATCTCATGGTTAAAGAAAAAATTATTTTAGATTGTGATCCTGGACATGACGATGCACTCGCCTTAACAATGGCAGTTGCATCTCCAGAAATTGATTTATTAGCAGTAACAACTTCTGCTGGAAACCAAACCCCGGATAAAACTTTGCATAATGCATTACGCATGTTAACTCTATTAGGTGCAACTGATATTCCAGTTGCAAGTGGCAATCAACGCCCACTAATGCGTCAGTTACAAATCGCTGACTATGTACACGGAGAAACTGGTTTAGATGGAGCTGATTTACCAGAACCAACTTTCAAGCCACAACCTCTGCCAGCAGTAGAATTGATTGCTGAAATTTTACGAACACAAGTTGAACCAATCACTCTAGTAGTAACTGGTCCAATGACAAACATCGCCCTTTTCTTACGCATTCATCCAAAATTAAACAAATTGTCTTTATGGGTGGAGCTGCTGGACAAGGAAATGTATTTCCAACCACTGAATTTAACATGGCAGTTGACCCTGAAGCTGCCAAAATCGTTATTAATGAAGGAATTCCATTAGTAATGGCTGGATTAAATGTTACCTTGAAAGCACAAATTCATCCTGAAGATTTAGCAGAAATTGGTAAAATCAATAATCCAGTTACTCAGGCAATTCATGATCAGATGAATTTCTATGGTGAATGGTATGGTCAAGAACGATTCCAATTAACTGGAACTCCGGTGCATGACCCATGTACCATTGCCTACTTACTACAACCTGATATCTTTGAAACACATGATGCTTACATTGATGTTGAAACTCAAGGGCAATTAACCGCTGGAGAAACAATCGTTGATTTTGCTGGCTTACTCGAAAAAGAAAATAACGCTAAAGTCTTAATGAATCTTGATCGTACTAAGTTTGTGAACTTAATCATTGACTTACTACAACGTTTCTAATTACTAAAAAAGGTATGGAAAAATTCCATACCTTTTTATTTATTCATAAAATTTACCCATATATTCAGCTAATGAATCATCATCATTTTGCAAACGCCAATTTTTAACCTGTTCTTGAGGATGTTTTCCAACATAATAAGAATGCACTTTGCCAAAATTATCAAAGATTTCATCAACTGTATCTGCTGGTGAAAGTGCCATTGCTTGAATCTTAGCACCTAGCTCTCCTTGAGGTTGAGCTTTTAATTCACGTTCAGTGGTTGTTGCTCCTAAAGAAGCGACCATCACATCAACACCTTCTTTTTCGCCTTCGTAAGCCATTGCTTGTGTAAAGGCTTTAACATAAGCTTTCCCAGCACCATATTCAACGTTATATGGTGAACTTGTCAATGCAGTTAAACTTGAATAATTTAAAATACCACCGCGACCTTGTTCACAGAAAATCCCCATATAATGTTTCATTGCCTGTGTGAAGTTAACTACATTGATATTCAACATCTTTTTATAATCTTCCCATGAAATATCTTGAACCTTACCAAATTTATGGAATGCAGCGATATAACTTACAAAACCAACGTCTAACCGATCAGTCACATCAAATACATCCAATGCAGCATTTTCTTCGCCTAAATCAACTTGAACGGGAATAAAATCAACCGAGAAAGTTTTCCGAAATTCAGCTTCAAATGCATCTAAATTATCTTGGCGATCATTAATGCAAACAATGCTTAGCCCCTTTTCCGCTAACTTCAAGGCAGTTTGTTTGCCTAAGCCCTTTGCACCACCAAATAAAACTGCGTATTTTCCATATTTTCTTTGAAAATCAGTCATTGTCATTGTATCACTCCCTTATTGGTAAGGGTATTTTAATTGTCCTAAGGGTACAATTACCATAACTTGAATGCAATGAAAATGGGCAAGCAATTTATTTTGCCCAGTGATTGATTGGACCAAACTTATGACCAACTGAAATTGGATGTGCGATACATTCATATGTGTATTTAACCGCAATGCGAATTGCATCTTCGACATTGAAGCCCTTAGCCAATTCAGCGACAATACATGCTGATAAAGTATCGCCAGTTCCATTGATATGTTCTGTATCCACAAAAGGATGACTTAACCAGAATGACTTGCCATTTTCTAGACGAACATAGTCTTTCACAACATCACTTTGGCCATCATGCTTGCCTTTAATTACAATATTTTTAACCCCATCACTTTGTAAAATTTCAGCAGCTTGCATAATGTCTGTTTCATTACTCAATTTAATTTCAGCGATTTTTTCTGTTTCATAAAAATTAGGAGTAATAATATCCGCTAATGGAAGTAAGTTAGTCCGTAATTCATCATAAGCTTCTTCCTCAAGCAACATATTACCGTGTTTAGTAATGATTACAGGATCAACAACTAACTTGCCAAAATCATATTCTTTCAATAACTTAATTACACTTTTGATAGTTGTTAAGTCCGCAAGCATTCCTGTTTTTACTGCCCTGATTTTAAAATCTTTAGCTAATACTTCGCACTGTTTAGCAATAAAATCTGGTGCTAAAGTTACGCTATCTTCAATTCCATATGAGTTACCTGCAACACATGCAGTCAACACTGACATTCCGTATACATCACGTGCAAAAAAAGTATTCATATCTGCTTGCATTCCTGCTGAACCATCACAATCTGATCCAGCAATAGTTAATACCTGTGGAAATTCATTCGTCATCATACTATCTCCTTATTATAGTAATTTTTTTGATACAACTTTATTATAATGTTTTGGAATTGAATACCAAGAAAACTGTTCTTTTCAAATGAAGTATATCAAAATAAATTACATTGTATCCAACACATTATTTCAAAATGTTGCTTATAAAAATGATTTTTGTTAAAATAAAAATATCAAAGAATTTAGATTTCTTTGATAGATGTTGTTCTTGGTTGGGAGACAATAGCTTTAGTCCAGCCAGCATAATGAATTGTAGTCATTATGGGACTGCCCGTTAACATCAACAAAACTGACACTAATTATTTTGAATAACAAAGTCACAATTTCAAATATATCCACTCATATTACTAACTTGTATAAATAGAACAAATTACAAAGATTAGTGTCAGCTGTTGATGATACATATATGAATAACATTAGTAAGTCAAAACATGATTAAAGTATTCAGATAACTCCTTATTAAACAGAGATTGTTCCAACGCAATCTCTGTTTTTTATAAAAAAATAAAGGAATGCTAATGCATCCCTTTTAATTTAACTATTAATTATTTTTACGTAATGTAACAAAACCAGCAATTCCTAAAAGGAGACTACCAACAACCATTAAAAGAACATCATTATGACGTTCACCCGTTTGCGGTAAGTTTTGTTGTTCTTTCTGACTAGAATCATTATTTTCAGTTGCGGTTACACTTTCGCTAGCAGAGCTTACAGAACTACTTGATAACACTGAACTCATTGAACTATTCTTTGAATTTGAAGTTGATTGCTTAATTACCGCTGCACTCGTTGAGCTGTGCTTGCTTGTTGACTTATTTATCGAACTAGAACTACTACTTGGTATTATTGAACTTGATGAACTCGAACTATCTTTTGAACTTGAACTACTACTTTCTATTAATGAACTACTTGGTATTATCGAACTTGATGAGCTTGAACTATCTTTTAAACTTGAGCTACTACTTTCTATTAATGAACTACTTGATATTACCGAACTTGATGAGCTCGAACTATCTTTTGAACTTGAGCTACTACTTTCTATTAATGAACTACTTGGTATTACCGAACTTGATGAGCTCGAATTATCTTTTGAACTTGAGCTACTACTTTCTGATGATGAGCTACTTGACTCTGAACTTGAAGAACTTGTAGCTGCAATTTTCTTATTCAAAATGATATTGTCACTTGGAAGATTTGAATCGGTAATCGTTCCATCAGTAATCGTAAATTGATATTCCTGATCACTTAATTGATAACCATCAGGAGCGACCGTTTCTTTCAAACGATAAGTCCCATCAGCTAAATTATTAAAGATAATCTTACCATCTGCGTTACTCTTAGTTGTAACGGCTGTCCCAGTTGTTTGATTAATCAATTCAAAACCTGCACCTGCTAAAGCTCCATGTGTAGTTTCATCTTGCTTGATTAATGTCAATGTACTGCCTTCTAAACCAGTAATCTCACCAGAACCATTAGATTCAATAATGACATCCTTGCTAGCATTCATATTATTTCCTGGATATGCCATTGTAACGTCATTACTAATAACAGATCCGACTTGAACATCATCACTTACAATTGTACGGTAGTTAATTTGCCATGCTGTACCAGATAATGACCACTCTGGAATTGTCAATAAAAAGGCACCCTCTTCTGGATCATCCGTTTCAATCGTTGCTCCTAAACGTGATAAATCATTGATTGTGTAATTTTCATTGTATCCGTCTGAAGTTGTGACTGAAAGAATAAAACTGCTCCAATCAACTTTCCCTGCTGGATTAGGATCATCAGTAATTACAATGTTTCCTGTTACTCCTTCAGGAACAGTCCCATTAATAATCCAGTTGATGTTACCATCTTTTCCAATAACAGCAGCTTTAGTTAATTTTGCTTTAGAAACATCTGGTTTAGTTTGCGTGTCTTCAGTTGTTCCACTATTATCATCTGCTGTAGGATCATCTTCAATCGTGATTGTAGGACCATCAATATCAACACCCCAATCAGGACTCACTGGTGCATTTTCACCAGAAAGACTCTTTTCAGCTTGAACATAGAAGTTAAAAGAACCAGAAAAACCACTTGTTAGTTGAGTGATTGGTTCATTAAAGGTAATTGTAACTGTATGTCCTTCAACGTGAGCAGTTGCTGCATTTTCAACAACCTTTCCGCCAAATGATGCATTAATTTCATAATTAGCTTTCAACCCATATAAACCACCAGTCGTATCAGTGGCTTCAGGTAAATCCATCACAATTTGTTCACCCGGCTGAACTTTACCATTTCCTTGGAAACTGACGGAAATTTTTAACCGTTGACCATCCTTTACATTTAATACACTACTACTTATGCTCGTAATTTTCACATTTGCACTGTCTTGTGCTTTGGTTGTATTCGCAATAGCTGAGAGTGGATTAATTAACACAGAACAAATCAATGTCATGATTGCTACCAAAGTCATTTTATGGAATTTAAAATTACGTTTATCCAACTTTCCATCTCCTCCCATCGATCTTATTTTATTAGTGGATTAAAAAAGCACGGCTTATCTTAACACCAATCTATAAGCCAATGCAATTTGACCACAAGCGGTCCAACACATTGATATTACTGGGATTAGATGCTATCGTAGTGTTTCTATAAAAGATAATTACTAATAAACTAACAAAAGCTTAATGATTTCTTCGATGATCTTTAAGCTTTTTTAACTGCAAAAAAAGCACAAATCCTAAATTAAAAGACTTTGTGCTTTGCTTTTTAATTCAAATTCTGATTAAAGTTTTCCAACTAAATCCAAACCTGGCTTCAATGTTTTTTCGCCTGGCTTCCAGTTTACAGGACAAACTTGATCACCATGTTCACGGACGAATTGAGCAGCTTCGAGTGTTCTCAACATTTCATCAGCATTACGACCAATTCCCATGTTATTGATTGTATATGATTGAATAACGCCATCAGGATCAATAATAAATACTCCACGGTATGCTTGACCTGAATCTTCATTCAATACATCAAAGGCACGTGCAAGTTTACCTGCTGGATCAGCTAACATTGGATATTCAATTTTAGCAATTTCAGGTGAGGCATCTTTCCATGCTTTGTGGACAAATTTAGTATCCTCTGAACATGAGTAAATTTCAGCACCTGCTGCCTTGAATTTATCATAAAGTCCTTCAAGAGCTTCAAGTTCTGTTGGACAGATAAATGAAAAATCAGCAGGATAAAAAAGTAAAATGCTCCAGTGACCTAACATATCTTTCTTAGTAACTGTAATTGTGTCATTCTTGTAAAGAGCATCTACCTTAAAATCATCTATTTCTTTCCCAATATAGTTCATAAAAATCACCTCGACTTCATTATAAATGAAATATTATTTTTTTAATACTAATATCGTCTCTCAAGGCCAACTTTATTAAAAACTTTAAAAGTATTATATATCTTTATAAAATTTGTACAAATAAATTATTATATCGTTAGGTTTCTTATATATTTTAATTTCCAAATATGATAAATTATAGGTGTATAATATAAAGTTATTTTTGAGGAGGATTTTCATATAGATTGAAATCGAAATTTTATCAAATGACAGCCCAGGAAGTTATGCAACAATTAGGAACTACTTCCCAAGGACTTACAAGTCAGGAAGCACAACAACGTCAACAAAAAGACGGTAAAAATGTACTTCAGGCGAAAAAACATACAACCTTATTGCAAAAATTCATTTCTCAATTCAAAGATTTGATGATCGTCATCTTGATTGTCGCTGCCATCGTTGCGATGCTTGCAGGCGAAGTTTCCGACGCATTGATCATCTTAGTTGTTATTCTATTAAATGCCCTCTTCGGCGTTTTCCAAGAAGCCAAAGCAGAAAATGCGATTGACGCCCTTCAAGAGATGACAACGCCAACTTCGCGAGTTCTTCGCAATGGAACAGTGATTCAGATTAAAAGTGAAGATCTCGTTCCTGGTGATATCGTCTTGCTTGAAGCCGGTGATATCGTTCCTGCTGATGTCCGTTTTATCTCTAGTCAAAACCTAAAAATTGAAGAAGCTGCGTTAACAGGTGAATCAGTCCCTGTTGAAAAGAATACCCAAGTAATTGAAGAAGATAACCCACCATTGGGAGAACAACACAACCTTGGTTTCATGAACACCAGTGTTACTTATGGAACGGCAGAGGCGGTTGTAACCTCAATCGGAATGAAAACTCAAGTGGGACACATTGCTTCAATGCTTAACGATGTGGATAACGCCTTAACTCCATTACAAAAGAACATTACTCATTTAAGTAAAGTTTTAAGTATATTGATTTTAGCAATTGCGATTATCATTTTCATCTTTGGAATCATTACTGGTCGTGAATCAGTCTTAGATATGTTGCTAACAGCAATCTCACTTGCAGTAGCCGCAATTCCAGAAGGATTACCTGCAATTGTTACTATCACCTTAGCACTGGGAACACAAAAAATGGCTAAACGTCAAGCACTTGTGCGGAAACTCCCTGCAGTTGAAACTCTAGGTGCTACTGAAATCATTGCTTCTGATAAAACAGGAACATTGACGCAAAACAAAATGACTGTTGAAAAATTCTATCAAAACGGTCAGTTAATTGATGCTCAAGATTTCAAAACAGATATGACTGCTAAATTACCAGAAATCATGATTTTAGCTAACGATAGCCAACAAACTCCAGACGGACTCGTCGGTGATCCAACTGAAACAGCATTGATTCAATACTTCTATGATCATCATGATAAAGTTGCTACTGTTAAGGATCACTTCAAACGAGTGGGGTCAATTCCATTTGATTCAGAACGTAAATTAATGTCGGCAATCGTTAAAGATCGCAATGACCAATGTTACGTAATGACTAAAGGAGCAGTTGATGAATTGCTTCAACGTGTAACTAAAATCTTAGATCATGGTCAAGTACGTGAATTTACCGCAGATGATAAAGCAAAAATTTTAGCAGTAAACAAGCAACTTGCAAGTGAAGCTCTACGGGTTCTAAGTTATGCTTACCGTCCATTAACAAGTGTAGATGCCGATTTCACTTCTGAAAACTACGAAAAAGATTTAATTTTTGTAGGATTAACAGGAATGATTGATCCACAACGTCCAGAAGTCGCTGCCGCAGTCAAGGAAGCTAAAAAAGCTGGAATTCGTCCATTAATGATTACTGGAGACCACAAAGATACTGCACGTGCAATCGCTATTCGTTTAGGGATTATTGCTCCTGATGATACGCAAGGTGTCATCACAGGACATGAACTAGACCAAATGTCAGACAAAGAGTTACGCAAAAACATTACTAAATACTCTGTCTTTGCACGAGTTGCACCCGAACATAAAGTAAGAATCGTTAAAGCTTGGCAATCACATGGGAAGATTGTTGCGATGACTGGTGACGGTGTCAATGATGCTCCAGCCCTTAAAACCGCTGATATCGGTGTCGGAATGGGAATTACCGGAACTGAAGTTTCTAAAAATGCATCCGATATTGTCTTAGCTGATGATAACTTTGCAACAATCATCGTAGCGGTTAAAGAAGGTCGTAAAGTCTTTGCTAACATCCAGAAAGCAATTCAATACTTGCTTTCTGCTAACTTAGGTGAAGTCTTAACCCTTTCAATGATGACATTCCTTGGATGGACAATTTTTGCTCCAGTCCAAATTCTATGGATCAACTTAGTAACTGATACTTTCCCTGCAATTGCCTTAGGAGTTGAACCAAATGAGAAAGGCGTCATGAAACGCAAACCACGTGGTAAAAATTCAACTTTCTTATCCAACGGTGTTGGTTCAAGTATCATTTATCAAGGAATCCTTGAAGGTTTGATTACACTTGGCGTTTACTGGTATGCGTTACATTTTCCATTCCATCACACAAGTGCTGCAATTCATGCCGATGCGTTAACGATGGCATATGTAACGTTAGGATTATTACAACTATTCCATGCATTTAACTGTAAGTCATTACATGGAACGATTTTCAACCGTAACATTTTCAACAACAAGTTCTTTAACTGGTCAATCCTAGTTTCAGCATTATTATTAGCTGCAACGATCTTTATTCCAGGATTTAACCAAACATTCCATGTTACTCAATTAGCAGCTCAACAATGGCTTGTGGTTCTCATTGCTGGAATCCTGTTAGTAACAATTGTTGAAATTGTCAAATTAATTCAACGTAAAACAGTTGCTAAAAATGGCTAATTAAATATTTAAAAGCAAGTCAATTTGACTTGCTTTTTTGCTGTCTTTTAATAGTATAATTTTATATATATAAATAAAAGAGGGATTGATATGAAAAAAAGGATTGAATTAATTTTAACCTGGATGGCGGTAATTGGTTTAACTGGTTGTCAATCAACAACTCAACACCATGACAGTAAACCTCAAACAGAACGTTCAAGTGCTAGAAGCGTGCATTCAAAGAAAACTAGTCAACTTAATGAAGAAAGTAGTACTGAACAAAATACAGAACCGGTTGATGCTGATTCTATTGAGACAACAAAGAGTGTAACTGCAATAACTGAAAGTAGCAGTTCAACGACTGCAAGTTCAAATCCATCAACTGCTGTTAAAATCAATAATGCAACTGAAGCAGAAAATTACTTAAAACAACAACTTGGTTATGGTGATAATAGTGATGTTGTCCCGGGAAATGATCCTGCATATAATGGCACTGATCAAAATGGACAATACTATACCATTTCATTAGTTTCAATGTCTGATAAACTCCATGGGAAAACTGGTTCTATGGGAATTTACCGTGTATATGAAGATGGCACAATCGTTCATGTAGCACAATAAAAAAGAGATTAGCAATTGCTAATCTCTTTTTGAATTACACAGCAACTAAAACTGTTAATACAGCTTCGTAATAGTTGTTACGTGAAATTGGTTCCATTAAGATGAATTTTTCTTGTTCAAAAAGTTTGTCATATTGTTTCTTATTGCAGATGGCAGCAAATAAGATTGGAGCACCGAAAGTTCTTGATTGATGACGATCGATGATTTTTCCATTCAAGTAATAACCAGCATAGATACGGTTCTTAGAAAGGAAGTAATCCATCATCTTGTTCAAGATAGCTTTAGATTCTTCATCTTCTGCACGTGCTAAGTTATAAGGAACACGACAAGCATTGTAATAATATTCACCGTCATATTTTGAAGCAACAGTATTAGGACCAACCGGTTTAGCTGAATCTTCTGTTACCCAGGCAAAGTCTGGTACTAATCCAGATTTATGTTGGTCGCTAAGTTGTTTTAGATGACCTAACATTGATGCTTTCACTTCTAACCAACGTTTATCATGTGTAGTATGGTAGAATGCATCAAATTGAACTGGCATAACATCTGAAGTTCTAATCATGTTATAGTACTTAGAATCCTTACCTGCCCAGTTACCAACGGTTAAGATTTTTAATTCATCATTATAGTTATATTTAAAAATATCATTTAGAATGGCTTTAGCTTCGCCGAGATATTTATCTTTTGAATCAGGCCAAGCCTTAGCTGCTTGAATCAAAGCATAAGCAATATAGATGTCACCATCAGTAGCGTTATTCTTTTCATCTTTAATTTTGTTTTTATAAATTGTTTGTTTCCATGACATCAAAGCAGTTGAATCCATGCGGTGATTAAGGTAATAGTTGTTGAGTTTCTCAAATTCTTGTTGTGAAACTTTTCCCTTCTTACCTTCAAGAGCGCATATCAACATCCCATATCCGTGTCCTTCGGAAATTGAAACTGGATGTTTAGCTTTGGGTTGAGAGTCAATATATGCACTCTTCCCATGATCTGTTTCTTTAATGTATGTATGTTCCCACTGTTCATAGTAACTCGTACTAAGTTGTTTTTGACTACTACTTCTTAAATACATAATACTTAAAACTAATACTACTATTGTAATAAATGGTAGGATAATTAGTCGATTGTATGATTTTTTCAATCCTAAAACCTCCCACGTCAATCATTAAATCGTTTCGTCTTGACCCACTTGGTTCCGTCTCTTCGTAAAATCTTGTCTAGAATTACTGAACTTAAAGCATCGACGGAAATGATAATGAATAATTGAGAGTAAGTGAAATATCCAGCAAGTGCAATCCAGACTTGTTGTGCCGTTGCTTGTCCCATTTGCGTCGACATCGCAATATTAACTTGGATAAGATAGAGTAAAATCATCAATAACCAGTTAAATAACAGGATTTGTACCAAATAGATATTACGTTCACCAAATGTAAATGGTAATTGAATTCCTGGCATGAATGCTTCTAAGCCCATGCAGACAATATTAGATAAGAAAACAAAGTCTGATAGAATAATTGCTAAGTTAAAGGCGAAGAATGTACATGCATAGTAGAATGTTTCTAATTTAACTCGCCAGTTACTATTATCGAATAAATGCTTAAAGTTTGAGATAACTACTTGATAGTTACCTTTAGCCCAACGTTTCCGTTGCATCATATAGGCTTTGAGTGTTTCCGGTTCTTGTTGGAAGGCTTCAGAGTTAAAGGCTAACGCGATTAATTTTCCACTTTGCATAATTTTGAAGGAAATATCTGTATCTTCAGTTAGCGCCCCTTTTGACCAACCACCAATACTTTTAACAAATTTTGTTTGAATAATAAAGTTCGTTCCTGGAATCCGCCCAATTTTGAACAAGTGCCATAAACCAACGTGTTGGATTCTTTGAGTAACAACAATTTCCTGATTGATACATTTTGTAAGGAAATTTTGTTTAGCATTCCGTGTCTTGTTACGTCCAAAGACAGCCACGTGGCGTTCCGGATTCTCTAAGGCTTTTTCAACTAAGAAGTGTAAGGCATTTTCTTCTGGCATCGCATCAGCATCATAGATACAAAGGTATTCACCTTTAGCACGTGCCATAGCTTCATTTAAAACCCCTGCCTTACTTCCTGTTCCATGACGATTAATTACAGTGACATCACGGCCTTGATATTGTGGTTGACCAACAACCTCTTGCATTACTTGATAAGTATTATCTTCACAGTTATCAGCGTATAATAACAACTCGATTTTATCTGCTGGATAATTCAAGTTTAAGATGGCTTCAACCGTTGGCTTAATAACAACATCTTCGTTATGGGCAGGAACAATAATAGTTACTTTAGGATATCGTTTTAATGGTTTGATTTCGGTAACTTTCTTACTTTGCTTTAACCAAAAGTGTGTTGCAGAACAAACGACAACCAACGCCATGAACAACGAAATCCAAATCGCTATCAAAGTAGTGATCATTAGTATTTCACTTGTCATTGTTTTGTGTTTTCACCTTTCTATTTGTTGTCCTAAAATTTCGAAGAACATTAACGTAAATCTTAATCATTGCGATTGTTAGAATGAAGGCAACGATTGCAAAAGTCGATGTAATAAATAATGAAATATAGTAAAAATATACAAGCATTGCTACTTCTCCTATTGATATTCACGAATAATTTCCATTTCATGTTCACGCACTAATTTTTTCGTTAATTGTTTAAAGTCTTTGTACTTGTCAACATTTTCATTAGTGATAATTAAGTCTGAACATTGGAATTGAATTTTATTTTCACTTTCATCTGTATGGAAAGCAGTATTTTCCATGGTTTCCATACTATGTTCGTTTAGTTTATTTAACACAATTTTCGAGTTGATTGAACCGAGTACAAGGAAATATCCTTCTTTCAAATAAAACACTCTTTCACTTGGAACACGGGTATTTCGAAGTTGTTGTCCGATTTTCTTCAAAACTGTAGCTGTTTCATCAGCGTCAATTTGATGATATTGTTCACTGTGTGACCAGTAGATCAAAGTAGCACTGAATTCAGCCGCAGGAATCTTAGTTTGTTTTAAAAAATCAATACACTTGTTATAGAAAGCCTCGGCTTCTTGTGTATTCCATAAGTTTGTAGTAATATCACGTTCATTGGAATATTTGATAATTTGGTCTTTACTTAACTTTGCACTTGCAATACTACCCGCACGAATTTTAATCAATGATGATAACCCCAACATCAATGGAAGTGCGATGACTACAATTGTTCTTTCCCAAACTGGTATTAAAATATATCCAACAATGACCATAAATACACCAATAATAAATGAAAAAACAATTAGCCAAGTAGTTAGGATACTAGGTAAAAATAGTCCTACTATTGAACCAACTAAACACAATGCTGCCATTGGGTAAAAAATATTAATTGGCATATCAATGCTTCCAACTAAAAGTAAGATAATGATTGCAATTAACAATGCAATTGCTCTTTCTAAAAAATAAAGAGATGATAAAACTAACTAATTAATGTTAACTTTTATCACTCTCTTTATTAACTATTTATATGATGAAATCTCGATTAGATTTTGATCATTATCAGTGATGTAGATAGAAGTCATTTTGCCTTCTGAACCCATTTTTTCAATTGGCCCAGCAACAATATTTACAAAGTAACTCTTTAAATGATTTTCAACACTTTCAATATCATCACCGACTACAATACAAAAATCAGCAGCACCAATTGTAGGATGTTCAGCCTTTAATTCAGTAGGGCGATCTGATTTTTGTAATCGAATTAATTGATGACCACAACGCAATGTTGTTACATTTTCATCTGTTTGATCATTGATAACTGGCATGTCAAAAACTTCATGATAAAAACGAGTAGCTTTTTCAATGTTGCTAACAGTTAACACGATGTGATCTAAACGTCTTACACGCATAATAAGATTCCTTTCTTAAATAATTTCAATTAATATTATACTGATTTTTTGATTTGAATTAAATATAAAGAGTTTTTACTTTTAAATGTAAGCGCTTTGATGTAAAATTAAAAAAACGTTTACTTTAACAAAAAGGAGATTATAAAATGTCAAAATTATATGGGGCAATTGAGGCCGGCGGCACAAAGTTTGTTTGTGCTGTTTGTGATGAAGATTTAAATATTATTAAACGCGTAAAGATTCCAACTACTGTACCTGCAGAAACGATGACTGAGGTATTTAAATTCTTTACTGAAAATCCAGTGTCAGCAATGGGAATTGGCTCATTTGGGCCAATTGACATCAATCGTAATTCAGCTACATATGGTTATATAACTAATACACCTAAAAAAGGATGGGCAAATTACAACTTTTTAGGCGAAATGAAGGCAAGGTTTGATATTCCATATGTTTGGACAACGGATGTTAATGTTGCTGCATATGGTGAGCTTAAACGTGGTGCAGCTCAAGGAGAAGACAGTTGTGTATATTTAACTGTTGGAACTGGAGTTGGTGGCGGTGCAGTAGTAAATGGTAAGTTACTTGAAGGTTTTGGTCATCCTGAAATGGGTCACATTATTTTAAAACGGCATCCAAATGATAAATATAAGGGCCATTGTCCATATCATCATGATTGTTTAGAGGGAATGGTTTCTGGTCCTGCGATTGAAGCACGACACCATGGCGTTAAAGCCTATGATATTCCTAAAGATGATGAAGATTGGCAAATTGTAGCTTATTATTTAGCACAAGCATGTTTAGACTATACATTAATATTATCGCCTGAAAAAATTATTTTTGGTGGTGGAGTATCAAAACAATCACAATTATTCCCATTGATTCGGCAAGATTTCAAAGAATTGATGAATGGATACATTAAAACTCCAGCACTTGATGATTATATCGTTCATTGTGATCTCGGTGATGATGCAGGAATTACTGGTTGTTTACTCCTAGCACAAGAAATAGAAAAAAAGAGTTAAAAAAGATTGAAGGACTATGCAAAATGCATAGTCTTTTTTATTAAGTAGTTTAATGTTTTTATAATGAAGTGATGATTTTAATGAAACCTATTCAAATTATGTCCAAAAGTGGTAAAATATTTTTGTTTATATAGTATTGGAGAGTTTTATACATGAAGAAAAAATTATTATCAGGAAGTTTTTGGATGATGATGGGAAGCATCTTATCCCGGGTGCTTGGTATTATCTATTTAATTCCATGGTTAATGATGATGGGAAGCCTCGAGCAACGGAATGCTGCTCAAGCGATTTTTAATTCTGCATATACTCCATATGCATTATTCTTAATTTTAAGTCAATCAGGTTTTCCATCTTCAATTGCTCGCCAAATTGCTGAATATAATAGTGAGAATAAATTCCGTAATAGTTTGCGTGTATTTAAATACGGTATGATGGTAATGCTCGGAATGGGGATTATTTCCGGGGTTATATTTTGGGTGACAGCTCCTTGGATTGCAGCAACTAGTCCAGTTGTCTCAGTTAAAGCAACCATAATTACAATTCGTTGTTGTGTACCAGCGTTGGTCATTTTACCACCAATGAGTTTAATTCGTGGTTTCTTCCAAGGAAATCAAGATATGCAACCTTATGGAATTTCACAATTATGGGAACAATTAATGCGAGTTATTTTCATCATTGCAACTACATTTGTAATTATGGAAGTCATGCATGGTAGCTATCTTGAAGCAGTTAATTACAGTACTTTTGCTGCTTTTGTCGGTGCAATCTTTAGTTTTGTCTATTTGATTTGGCATGGACTAAAAAAACGCGATGAGTACGTTCAGTTATATGAAGAAAGTTTACCAGCGGATAATAATCATATTCCTACTATTTTTAAGGGAATTATCCATGACGCAATTCCGTTTGTAGTTATTGGTTCAGCAATTACAATTTTTCAATTTGCTGATCAATTAACATTCAAGCCGATTGCGGTAAACTTAATGGGAATGCCATTGAAAACTGCACGAGATTTATTCACATATTTCTCAGCTAACCCTAATAAGATTACTGCTGTAGTAATTTCATTAACAACTGCTATTTCAGAGACTTCATTGCCATTATTGGCGCAAAAACAAAGTCATAAGGAAACAGGGAATATTCTTTCTCAAAATATTGAATTGAACTTGGCATGTTTGATTCCATCTTCACTTTTACTTTCAATATTGTCATGGGAAATTAATGGAATCTTCTTTGATTTTCAAAAACTAGGATCTGAATTAATGTCCTTTGCGTTAGTAAATAGTATTGTTTTAGCGTTGTTTATGAACTTCTTTACTGCAGTTCAATCAATGGGCTTTCAAAGATATGCTGTTAAGAAGTTTGGTGTAGGAATTATCTTGAAGTTAGTATTACAAACACCAGCAATTTACTTCTTTGGTGCTTTTGGTCCAACATTAGCGACATCAGTTGCCTTTGGATTGGTAACACTTGATGTTTACTTGATGTTGCGACGGAATTATATTCAACCGGGTCAATTGAAATATGCTTCGAAGATTTTGAAAATCAATATTTTCTTATTGACAATTACCTTTGTAATTAATCGATTAATCAAATTATTCTTCGTTCCTGAATCTAAGATTACTGCTTTTATCTATTGTGCAGTAATAGCAAGTGCCTTTGGAATTGCATATTTACTAATCTTGAAGAAGACAGGGGTATTAGGCGTAATCTTTGGAACAGTAGATGAAACACCACAAGAAAAAGAAGATATTTTACTTGAATCAGCAACGGATTATGAAATTCAAACTGATGAAAACTTAGGTGGTGCTCATTTTGCTCCAGAAGATCTTGAAAAAATGAAGAATGAGACCCAATCAACTTCTGTTGCTAACAGGATGGAAAATCATGGTTCTAAAAAGAAACCTTATAAGTTAAAAGGTAAACATTTTGAATAATAAAAAAGAGACTATGTTTTCATAGTCTCTTTTTTTTATTTTTTAATCATTAAAATTATTTGTTTCTACATCGTTTAAGAACTTCTTCAAATGAGCGAAGTATACTGGAGGATTATCCATCATATGATGGTGACCGCCACCAGGAGTTGTTTCTAAACGTGCATGTGGAATATCTTGAGCCATTCGACGTGCAGATTCTAATGGCATAGTTTCATGTTCACCAAATGTTAATAGTGTTGGTACATGAATATCTTTCATACGATCACGAATATCCCATTCTTTAAGTTTTCCTGTAACAACAAATTCGTTGTTTCCTTGGAATGCATTATATACAGGAGTTGCCATTGTTGGTACTAAGTGACGAATTGCTTCTGGTTGACGACGATCAACGAATTCACGGTTTAATACATCAACATATCCTTGATAACGAGCATTATCAAGATCATTTTTAGCTTCGCATTCTTTCATGTATGCAACAGCTTCAGGAGTTAAGGTTGTTTCGCGCAAATAATTAATTCGTTCAAGATACTCGTCGATATTATCGACCATTGATGAAATAATTAACCCCTTTAAGTGTTGACCATATTTTAGGGCATACATCATAGCTAATGCACCGCCCCAAGATTGACCAATTAAGTAGAAATTATCTAGACCTAATTTTTGGCGTAATTCTTCAAGTTCTTCAAGATAATATTCATATGTAAGATATTTTTTAGCAATTTCAGGGTCAGAATAGTCAGGTTGATCTGAATACCATGAACCTAATTGATCATACATTGTAACTTGAACTCCAAGATCAGATAATTCTTCACCAAAGTTTTCCCAATATTCATGATTACCACCAGGGCCACCGTGGAGACATAAAAGTTTAATATCTCCTTGTCCTGCAGTATGTGTCCAAATGTGATAACCATTATCTAACGTGATAATTTTTGTACCTTCACGCATTAAATTCACCTAATTTCATCATAAATTACTTTAATTGTAGCACTAATTTTTCGTTTTGAATCAAAATATATAGTATATTAGAAATAGTAGATAATATGAGAGGGTGAAAAGATTGTTTAATAAGAAGCAGTTTGCACATGTATTTGATATTACATCATTTGAAAACTTAGTAGTTGATTTAACAGGAACTGACTTAGTAATTCGGCAAGCAGATCAACCAGAAGTTATATATTATGATGAGAAAAATAACCATAAAAGACTAGAAATAAATCAAAATAGTACTACTTTGAAAATTAAAGAAAAAAGATGTCTAAGTGGATTGAAAAATTCGCTGGCATTTAAGTTCTTAATTGGAAAACGGCGGTTGGAAATAAAATTACCTAAAAAGGACTTTAAGAAGTTAACAGCCAGTGTGACATCTGGAGATGTAGCTATTAGTAACGTAGATATTAAAGATGTTGATTTATCAACAGGTTCAGGTGCAGTCACAATTGCTTATGCAAAAATTGAAAAATTCAAATTATTAACTAAAGATAGTAATTTAGTTATGAAAATGACTGATATTGATAAAGCAGCGATTGAAAGTAATACTGGTGCAATATTGTTCGACCAAACGAACGTTTTAAATAATATAATGGCTACAATTAGTGAAGGTGACCTGAAAATGCGCAATGTTGAAATTAATGATGGATTGATTACATTGGGCGAGGGTGATGTTAATATAAATACCTTTGAAAATACTGGTGATTTTAAATTAACGACTGATGTTGGTGACATTTCTTTGAGAAATATTAAGACACCTTCAATTACAATTGCAGCCGTACGTGGTAATGATCTTGATAATCCTGATGTAATTAAGGGATTCCCAATGCATAAGCAAGGAACACCAGGAGCTACATTTTTAACTACTGCAGGACATTTAGATGTTTATAAAGACATTGAAATTATTAATAATCCAAAATAAAAAAGGCTGCCATTAGAGGCAGTCTTTTTTATTATAATGTTTCGTAATTTAGATCTAATTGACAGTTTTCAAGTTGAACTGAATAACTTAAATTCTCATTTCCACGAACAGTCATTTCCATATCAGTAGAATAAATAACTAATCCGAGTTGATTTCCTTTTACTAAGTGGTAAAACATTGGTTGAAGATCTAAATCAATATCATAAAATTGATTTGCTTTTACTTCACTGTTTTTCCAATTATTTTCACGGTTTTGTAAATTAATGTGTCCCTTCGTAATCATCTTCCATGGAGTTGGAGCTGTTAATTTGAATTCTTTCAAATCGTCTTCTTTCCATTGGAATCCTGCATCTAAAGCTTTAAGTGCTAAAGTAGAAGGAACTTCACCTAAACGTTTAATGTTACCAAAATCAACTAACATAAAGCTAAGCATTCCTTTATCTTGATTTGAAGCAACTTTTAATTTCAAATGAGGGCAACCTTGAAGGTAGATGTCATTTTCAAATTTATTCGTTTTGAAAATTAAACGATTACCAGTTAAAGCATTTTCTTTCTCTGATAACAAATCTTGACGCCATTTATCCCAGTTTTTCTTATACAAGTTAAAATCTTCTACTTTAAGTTGATCAGAGAAGGTTACTGTGTCTGAAAAACTTTCATCCAAACTTAAAGCATTAGTTTGGAATTTGTAAGCATATGTTTGTGGATTCTCAGTTTGCCATCCATCAAATGCATGCCAAGTTCCTTCAGTACTATTATCTTGAACACAAACGTCTGGTATAAGTTCATTAGCGTGATTTTCAACGCCATATAGTTTATTCGTCAACCAAAGATTCATCATGTCAGTAAAATCAATTGATTGGAAATTATTAATATAAATATGCTGTCCTTGGTGAAGGAATAATTTCTTTTTAATAGGTAACTTATCTAATTCTTTGTATAGATTAAATACATTACGAGGTTTTACATTCCAATCATTTAAGCCATGAACCATTACTACATCGCACTTAATATTTGGAACATCCTTTAAATAGTTACGTGCATCCCAAAATGAATTGTAATTTCCAGAATCACGATCTTGGTCTTTAGTAATTTGTGCTAAATCTTGATTGAATTGAGTTTTAATTTTAAGATAATCACCTGCTTGTTTTTGACGACTGAAACATTCTTCAGCTAAGACATCAGCATCTTCTCCTGGATATCCACCAGGGGCAATAACAAGGCCTCCATCACGATAATAATCATACCAACTAGATATTGCTGCTTCTGAAATAATTGTCTTTAAACCCTTAACGCCAGTTGTAGCAGCAGCAGTAGCTAATGTTCCTAAATATGATTTACCTGTCATAGCAACAGATCCATTACACCACCAGGCTTTGATTTCAATATTGTCAGTTTTATTAGTGAAAGCTTTGCGGTTACCAGCTAACCATTCAATGATTGCAGTGGTTGACAAAGTTTCTTCTTTTGAACCACAAGTACGTTCACCATCTGAATCCTTTGTCCCAATTCCAGCGGCATAAACAACTGCAAATCCACGTGCTAAGAAATAATCATTGATAGTTACGTTATGATCATGACCAAAAGTTTCTTCAGCTGCTCTAGATGTACCGTTGACTTTACGTGCAGCAGGTAAGTTTGAGTTTTCGTATTTAAATTCGATTTCTTCATATGTAGTATTATTTGGTTCTTTACGTTTAAGTGGAACATCAACGTTATGAGTGATTTTATCTGCAGTTTTATCATTTGTTCCTTCATTATATGGACTAGCTGTATATAATACAGGAACTTTTAATCCTAACTCTGTATCCACTGGACGAATAATTTCAGCTTTTAATAAATCACGCTTACCATCATGATCAGTATCTAATGAAGATTCTACATATACAACTTCACGGATCAATTTTGATGTATCAAATACAGGTTGTGTTTTACCATTGAAAATTAGTGGCTTTTTATTAACATCTAATCCCCAAAATTGCTTAAAGTATCCATTAGCAGCTAATGAATCTAATAATGTACGACCATCTTTATTGTGAGTGCATAATAAGTCATACCATGCATTAATTAAGTCTTTTTCATCATTAAGTGCATCATGATGATATAGGTGAATTTCATCCATTTTCTTCAATGGATCATTGATATCAAAATCATCATCCACTTCAAATCCAAGTAATTGCATTGCAATTGCATAAAAGACAGTGAGGTTAATTTCCTTATGTGCTAAGTAATCATATAAATCTTCTGTTGATGTAGCTAAAAATCCATGTAATTTTTGAGCTAGAGTAGCTTGACTACTTGCTTCAAATAAAACTTTTTCTAAAAAGTATAAATATAATTCGTTTAATGGTAAAAAATCAGCTTGTTCAGGATAAAAATTTATTTTTCTAAGTTCATCTACTTTTTGACTGAAAGGTGCATCCATGCGTGCGAATTGATTGATTTTCATAGTATTTCCTCCAGTATTAAGATTAGTTTTAGTATAACACAAGCGTTTTATATAAATAGTAAATGGCAAAGTAATTAGCAAAAATCCAAAGGAATTTTAATTTGTAGACTAAAAAAACAACTTTGCTTTATCAGCAAAGTTGCCATATATGATTGCAATTTTAATTACAATGATTAAACATTAGATACATCTTTTTCCCATTTTGCCTGCTGAACATCTGTAGGAAGAGTAAATGAATTTTTGTCATCCCACTCATCAGGATTTCCACTACCAGCTTCAAAGTCGGTATTATCAACTTCCCAATGACCTGTTTTATTTGAATAAACCATTGTAACGTTAACGGCTCCATCATTTGATGTAATGTTATAGTCTTTGTCAGTATCAAGTTTATCTTTGTCAACTTGCAGTGATTGCTTTATATTAATAAAAGCATTAAATTCAATTGTTGGTTGACTTTCAAAAGTTTCAATTTCGATTGAAGAATTATCAATTGTAACCTTGCTAAATTCGTTTGAATATGAGGTTCCGACTTCTTTTATAGAACTATATGCATAACCTAAAAGTTGCTTTTCATTATCAGTTGCAAATTTCAAATTAGAAAAATCCATCGGTGCAATTGATTTATTCCATGAAATCAAAAATGATGAAAAACTTGCTAACAAGACTTTGTGCAAATGATCATTTTTTTCGAAATCAGTTTTAGGACTAAAAACAATACTTTGATTATCTTTAATCAAATCAACTTTTTCTTTTTTCTTAACGGTTCCATATGCTGGATTATAGATGTTGACTGTAAAATGATAATTTCCAGGTAAAAAATTTTGATGACCATTCTCTTTTAATGGAATTTTTTTCTGATTGATTATCAAGGATGCAGTCGTATTATCAACGTCATCTAATCCTGAAATTGAAATACTTCTCTTTTGTGGTTCCCAGTATTTCTGATGAAACCAGCCGTTATCGACAAGTTTACATTCATCTTTTAACATCCTTTGAATTTGCTTTTTCGAAGGATTGGATGCAATGAAAGCTTGATAAGCAGATTTATTTATTTTTGAATGATCACTATATTCAGGTAAATATTTCTCGACTGTTTTCAAATCTTTATCTTGAATAGCTGTAATTAAACGATTAGTTGTTGCCGAAGTTGAATGATAGTACCCAAAGCCAAAAATTCCTAATGTACAAATCAGAGTTAAAATAAAAATAATTTTCTTTTTCATATTAGTAACTTGATGCGATTCCAGCAAGGAATTGGTTTCTTAATGATGAGTAACTATCTGAATCTGAACCAGTTGTAACAACTTTCCATTTACCGTCTTTTTTCTGTAATTGGATTTGATAGCCAGAATTACTATCAGTTGAAATTTCTTGTTTTGAAATTAATTCTGGTAATTTATCAATAACATATTGTCCAGCTTCTTTTTCAACTTGTTCTTCATCGACATCGTCATCGTCTTTATGTTTATTAATAAAATCTTTTTCAAAATCTGACATTAATTTATCAAAATCAATATCACTAATATTAACTGTCTTTGCAATTACTTCAATTGTAACTTTATTTGGTGCTGCTTCGTAAATTTTGTATGAAATTTCATCACGTTTTGCACCGTCACTTACATAGTCTTGGAAAACTTTGTCAGCTTGTTGATCAGTGATGGCATCTTTATCAATTGTTTCACGAAATCCTTTTACAAAGTCATCATGATATTGCTTAGCTTCTTCTTTGACATTATTTTCTAAGTTATTATTATCTTGGGCAGACTTATCATTTAAGAAAACAGCTTCAACATATTGTTTAGCTGCATTCTTAGCACTTTGACCAGGATCTTTATATTTGCTTGCGTTAACTTCTGTAGTTGAAGCTTTCAAATTATCATCTTTACTACTATCGTAATCAGTTGATTTTGGAGTAAACTTCAAGTCATACTTATCCTTCTTATCAACTTTAAAGAAGACGTAGCCACTCACTGATTCATCTTTATCTAATTTTTGATATCCAATATCATTTAATCCGTCAATTGATAATGAATCTTCAGCAGAAATAGTTTTGTCACCTTTCTTTAGCTTAAAATCACTATCTGAAACGGAAATTTCTTGTCCAGTTGTATTTTTGACATTCACTTTAAGTGCAAGGTAGCCCTTACCACTTTGTGTTGAATGTCCATATTCTTGAACATAACATCCATTTGATACCTTAACGTTAGCAGCTTTCTTAGCCCCACATGCTGATAACATAAATAAGGATCCACCAATTAATGACATGGCAATGATTTTCTTGCCAACACGAAGTCCTTGCTTTAATTTTGAAAACAAGCGGCTTTTGTAATTTTCCATACTACACTTCTCCTTTATATAAAAAGTGATGCATGCTATGTAAATATATTATTAAAATAAAACTTATAAAGTAAAATTATCAACGAGCATTGTACAATAATTTTGTCTGTTATTCAATATACCTTTAATATATTTATCTATTTTGGTTAGAAAATAAATATACGCGAATTTTTTAATCAGAGATTAAGAACAAAGGAGACATAATGACAAAAATAGTTAAGTGTGTTAAGCTAACCTATAGTTAAATATTTGTACGAAGTGGAGTTTGTCAACAGGGGCAAACTTTATTTTTTTGCGTGTTAATTAATAAAGAGAGAAATCTCTTTATTTTATTGGATTTGTTTAAGGAGGATTTTCCGTTTTGGAATTTTTAGGAACTTTAAGTCTTGTATTAATTACAACAGCTTTTGCCGGCCATTTTAGTAGAAGAGCTGGTATTCCAGCAGTAATTGGACAATTGTTAGTTGGGATTCTTTTAGGACCTGCAGTATTAGGATGGGTTCATAGTGATTCATTTATGCATACTTTTTCTGAAATCGGGGTCATTATTTTAATGTTTATTGCTGGACTAGAAAGTGATCTTGGAATGTTGAAGAAGTACATCAAACCAGCGACAGCAGTTGCAATTAGTGGTGTAATTTTTCCAATCGTTTTAGTTTATATATTTGGTAGATTATTTCATTTTAATAACGAACAAGCAATTTTCCTTGGGGTTACTTTCTCAGCTACATCAGTAAGTATTTCTGTCGAAGTGCTTAAAGAATTGAAAAAGTTAAATTCTAAAGAAGGAACGACAATTTTAGGTGCTGCTGTAATTGATGATATCATTTCAGTAATTATTTTAAGCGTTTTGGTTAGTGCATTTAGTAATGTTCAAAGTGCAGAAGGTGGACATCAATCAAGTAGTCTAGGTGTTAGCTTTTTATTAGACGTTGCATATTTTATTGTGATCTTCCTACTATTTAAGTGGATTGCTCCTAAGATGATGAAAATTGGTGAAATGCTTTCGATTTCATCATCTGTAATCTTGATGTCCTTAGTATTATGTTTAAGTATGGCATGGCTTGCAGAACAAGTTGGCCTAAGCGATGTTGTTGGATCATTTTTCGCCGGAGTAGCAATTGCTCAAACGCCATATAAACAAGAAGTTGATTCTAATATTGAACCAATCGGATATGCGGTTTTCATTCCAATGTTTTTTGTAAGTATTGGATTAAATATGACTTTCAAAGGATTCTTTGATGATTTGATTTTCATCGTACCACTAACTATTTTGGCATTAATAACTAAATGGTTAGGTTGTGGTTTAGGTGCTAAAATGTTAGGAATGGATTTTGATTCAATGAATATTATTGGATCAGGTATGGTTTCACGTGGTGAAATGGCTTTGATCATTGCCCAAATCGGTTATGAAGCACATTTATTAAGTCCTGAATTTTACTCAGGTGTCATTTTTGTTATTATTTTAACAACATTAGCAGCACCATTTATGTTGAAAGCTGCAATTAAAAAGCAAATGTGTAGAAATAATTAAAAATTAGTAAAAAAAGTAAGATTTTAGCAATCTTGCTTTTTTATTTTGGATTAAAGATGTGAAAATACATTGAATTTACTGATTTTTTTAAGGAATTTGTACTTTAAAATATTTTAAAATGTATAATGAAAAGTAAAAGAGTGAAAAGTAGAGGAAAAATATAAATTTTATCTACTGTAACAACTAAGATAAGGAACTACAGAAAATGGAATTTTCACAAAAATTTGTAAATTTAACAATCAAAATGCGCGAAAAATCATTTGTTAAAGTAGTACGACAAACACTCGCAATGCTCTTTCCATTTGCAGCATTAGGAAGTATTGCCTCTGTAATTAATGATTCTATTTTATCGAGTGAAGGCTTTATTGGAAATATTTTTTATATTGCAAACTGGTTACCGCATATTGCACGAATTCGTTCAATGTTTTCGGCTTTTAGTATGCTAACAATTCAAATTATTGCAGTGTTAGCAGCATATCAGGCCGCTGTTTATACTGCTAAAATATATCATAAAAATTCAGAGTTAACCGGAATGACTGGAATGCTCGCTTTTTTAATTATCGCTTTAAGACCAGCACAGCAACAATATGGACTTCAGACATTATTAAAATTTAATGTCAATACGCGCCTTCTTGGAATTCAAGGTTTATTTGTTGGAATTTTTGTAGGATTTATTACAGGACAGATTTTCCGGATAATTTGTAAAAAGAAAATTACAGATGATACAGATGTTTTTGAAAAAGCATATCAAACTGTTGCGCCAGTATTAGTGGCATTAACTATCGCAATTTTAATAAATCAAATCATAATTCAGTTATATCATTATGAAATTCCAGATGCGATTTCTGATTATTATCAAAATCTATCAACGAAAAAACATGATTTACTCACAACTTTGATTGTAGGTGCATGGTCGAGTTTGATGGCATGGTTTGGTTTGAGTGGCCCATATAATAATCAAATAAATTATGATTCTAATCCTGCAACGGTTGCCAATGCAACTTTTGCTTTGAAGAACCATGACGTTTGGAATGTGCCATACAAATATACAGCAACTACTTTATATCATAGCTTTGGAACATTTGGTGGAGTAGGTTCAACTTTAGCATTAGTAATTGCAATAATTTTAGTTTCAAGAACAGAACACTATCACCGAGTTGCTCGTTGGTCAGCATTTCCAGTGCTATTTAATACAAATCAATCAATTTTATTAGGAATTCCAGTATTGTTTAATCCAATTTATTTGATTCCATTTGTATGTACTCCTGTTATCAATATGTTAATTGCTGCATTGGCAATTCATTTAAAGATTATGCCACCAGTCACATATCCTGTGCCGCTAGCTACTCCGGGAGTATTAAATGCTTTCATTGGTACTGGTGGAAATTTCATTGCACTTTTTATAGGGATATTAGTTTTGGCAATCGACGTAATAATCTACATCCCATTTGTGAAGTTTTCAGATCGGATAAAGGTTGAATTAGAAGTTCAATCATTGAAAACTAAAACAAAGTTAATGAAATAGGGAGATGGACATATGACAGTTAATCGTAAACATAGTCGAATCGTATTACTTATTATTTTTATTTTATTAATTGGATTAGCAATTCCATCCTATATTTGGACAAAAAGAAATATTCAAGATTTAGGTAAATGGCAGAACTCCCGTTTATCACCAGTCATTATGATTCCTGGAAGTTCAGCAACAATTAATCGATTTGATGACTTAGTAAAGCTTTTAAATAAAAATGATCATCAAAAGCACAGTTTACTGAAAGTGAAAGTCTACAATAATGGCGAAATCAAATATTATGGCAAAATTCGTTCAGGAGATAATGAACCAATTATTGTAGTGGGATTCGAAAATAATCATGATGGATACAATAACATTTTAAAACAAGCTAAAATGTTTAATGAGGCTTTTAAATCATTGCAGAAACGGTACTATTTCAATAATTTTAAAGCGATTGGACATTCAAATGGTGGATTAGTTTATACGGCTTTTCTTGAAAAATATTATAAAGATTATGATGTTAAAATGACACGATTAATGACAATTGGATCACCATTTAACTTTGGAGAATCTAACTTAAAATATAAAACACAAATGTTAGCTGATTTTATCAAACAACGAGGTAACTTACCTAAAGATTTAGTTGTATATTCAGTTGCTGGGACTGAAAACTATGACTCTGATGGTTTAGTACCAGTTAACAGTGTCGAAGCTGGAAAATACGTATTTCAAAATCAGGTAAAAAGTTATACAGAAATTACAGTAACTGGGATTAATGCACAACATTCAGATTTACCTCAAAATCAACAAATTGTTGATTTAATTCAAAAATATATTTTAGATAATCAAATACCCAAAAATGACAATGACGTCAAGAAGGATAACAAATAATTTAATTATAAGAAATTCTTGATTATGTTTAAGGAATGTACTCATTTTGATAAAATAGAAGTAAATTATCAATAAAGGAGAGGCAATTTCTTGCAAACGTTTGGGATTATTGTACTTATTATTTGGTTATTGAACTTGTTAGCTGCAATTATCACGGTTTTCCATGAAAAACGCGATATTTCAACTACTTGGGCATGGTTATTAGTGTTAGTATTTATTCCTGTATTAGGATTTATCTTGTATCTATTTGTTGGGCGTAAAATTTCGCATGATAAAATATTTACAATTCAAAAAGAACAAGAAAAAGTTATTAATGCATTAACGAAACGCCAAAAAGAAATGTGGCAAAAACGCGACTTAGATAAAGATAGTACTCAACAAGAGCGTGAATTAGAGCATTTATTCCTTGAGTCTGAAGGGGCTTTTTTAACTACTAATAATCAAACAAAGTTATTTGACGATGGAAAAGTCTTTTTTAAGGCGTTAATTGATGATATTAATCAAGCCAAGGATAGTATTCACGTTGAATTCTATACATTTTATGCAGATGATATAGGACATGAAGTCTTGCATGCCCTCGAAAATGCTGCTGCTCGTGGTGTTGAAGTGCGTGTTTTATATGATATGTGGGGTTCTAAGGGAACTAATTACAAATTCTTTAAAAAGCTAGAAGAACTTGGCGGAGCTGCTCAAGGCTTCATTTCTAGTTCTGCTAAACAAGTAATTACAACGCCAAGATTAAATTATCATGATCACCGTAAACTAGTAATTATCGATGGTAAGACTGGGTATATTGGTGGATTTAATATCGGAGATCAATATCTTGGAAGATTACCTAAATATGGATATTGGTGTGATACTCACATGCGTGTATATGGCATGGCTGTAATTCAGATGCAAGCTCGTTTTATGATGGATTGGAATACAACTTGTCGTCGTACAACCAAAAAACGATTTGAATTCGAAAAACGTTTCTTCCCTGTGTTTGAAGGAAATGGCCATACAAAAATGCAAATTGTGTCATCTGGCCCAGATAGTGAAAGACAATCAATTAAACGTGGTTATCAAAAGATAATCTCTACTGCACAAAATTATTTATACATTCAAACACCATATTTGATTCCAGATGATTCAGTTCTAGAGTCATTAGTAATTGCTGCTTTATCTGGAGTGGATGTAAGAATTATGATTCCATGTAAACCAGATCATCCATTTGTATATCGTGCAACTGAATATTATGCAAAATATTTAGTTGATAATGGCGTAAAGGTTTACCGTTATGACAATGGATTCTTACATGCTAAGACCATGATTACTGATGATACAATTTCTTCAGTTGGATCTGCTAACTTAGATTTTAGAAGTTTCAAATTGAATTTTGAATGTAATGCATTTTGTTATGATGATGATTTGACTAAACAACTAAAAGCTATATATGAAAAAGATCTAGAAAATTGTACTTTATTAACACCTGAATATTTTGATAAACAATCTCGTTGGCGGAAATTTAAACAATATTTCTCACGTTTGCTTTCACCAACATTGTAATTGAAAAAGAAACCATAATTATTTATGGTTTCTTTTTTTCAAGCAAGAATTTTTGATATGACGCGCAGTTTCTTTGCATTCTTAAAAAATAATTAAGAAACGATTATAAAAATGATATAATTAAAGATAAAAGCATGAAAGGTGTGTATTTTATGGAATCTGAAAATGGTTCGCAAAAAAAGATGGGCCTTATCGCATTAGTTTTAATGATTGTTTCTTCAATTTACGGGATTGGAAATACAGCGATTGGGTTCTATCAAATGGGATATGCTGGGATTATTTGGTATGTTCTAGCAGCAATCTTATTCTTCATTCCTGCTGCATTAATGTTTGCAGAATATGGATCAGTTTTGAAAGATGCCCATGGGGGAATTTATTCATGGCTTGAATTCGCAGTTGGAGAAAAATTTGCTTTTACGGGGACATTTATTTGGTTAGCCTCATGGATTATTTGGCTATTAACAAATACTTCAATGAACTTTATTAATTTCTCAGAAGCAATTTTCGGTAAAGATACTACTCAAAGTTGGCATTTATTTGGGCTATCATCTAATGCTACATTAGGAATTTTAGGAGTAATCTTTATTTTTGCAGTTACATTTTGTGCTATACGTGGTTTTGATAAGATTTCTAAAATTGCTTCTATTGGAGGAATTTTTGTAATCTTTTGTTCAGCCTTTGTATTTTTAGGAAGTATCATTTGTATATTTATGCAACATGGACATTTTGCACAACCTTTAACTGCTAATGGATTTATTAAATCTCCAAATCCACTATTTTCAACACCATTAGGAATGTTATCATTTATTGTTTATGCAATCTTCTCTTATGGTGGAATGGAAACAATGGGTGGTGTAACAGATAAAGTAAAAAACTCTGAACGTACATTTCCACGTGCTGTAATCATTGCTGGTTTATTTATGATTATTGCATATGCGGTATTAATGCTATTCTGGGGTGTTACAGCAAACTGGAATCATTTATTAAACCATTCAAGTGTTGATTTAGGAAATGTTCCATATGTTTTAATAAGTAATTTAGGTTATACTTTAGCGATCCATTTTGGAGCAACTGTAGTTGTTGCAAATGAAATCGGTAAGTGGCTTGTTAGAATTATGGGATTAGTGCAATTATTAGCGTTTACCGCAACTTTCTTTGTAATGGTATATTCTCCATTAAAATCATTTATTATGGGTTCACCTAAACATTTCTGGCCTAAGAGTATTACAAAATTAAATGACAAAAAGATGCCTGCAAATGCTATGTTATGGCAAGCCGGATTGATTTCGGTCGCATTGCTTTTAATTTCATTTGGTGGTTCTACAGCACAAGATTTTTATACTATTTTAATTGATATGATGAATGTTTCTACTTCAGTACCATATTTATTTTTAATTGGTGCCTTTCCATTCTTTAAGAAGAAAATGGCAGGAAAAGAGCAATCATTTGAAGTATATAAGAGTCAACGAACAACATGGGTTGTTACAATCATTGCATGGCTAACAGTCTTATTTGGAATTATCTTTTCTGTAATCAAGCCAATTTTTGACCATGATATCAAAACTTTCGTTTGGACAGCAATCGGGCCAATCTTCTTTGGTATTTTAGCTTTAGTCATTTTATATTTCGATAATAAAAGAAATTCCAAATATGATTTAACAGATGACAATCAAGAAGATGAAGAATAACTAAAGAGATGAGAATATATTTCTCATCTCTTTTTTTGACATAAGGCAGGATGAATGTTCGGGCATAAGTGGTTAAACTTTAAAAAATATGTTCAGTATTAAGTAAAAAATATTATATAATAAAAATATAAGTTATATTTTAACCAAGGGAGAGTTGAATCTTGAAAGTTTTTGATTATGAGAATGTTCAATTGATACCTAATAAATGTATTATTAAAAGTAGAAAAGATGCTGATCCAAGTATTGATTTTGGTCATCATCACTTTAAAATACCCGTTGTTCCTGCTAATATGGCAAGTGTAATTGATGAAAAACTTGCAATTTGGTTAGCGGACAATGGGTATTTTTATGTAATGCATCGTTTTGAACCAGCAAAAAGATTTGATTTTGTTAAAATGATGCATGCCCGGGGATTATTTGCTTCAATTTCATTAGGAATTAAAGACAGTGAATATAATTTAATTGATCAATTTAAAGCAAATGGGATTCAACCAGAATATATTACTATTGATGTTGCACATGGACATTCAATATATGTGATGAAAATGGTGGAATATGTAAAACAAAATTTACCTGATACATTTGTGATTGTTGGTAATGTTGCTACACCACAAGCGGTTATTGATTTAGAAAATTCAGGAGCGGATGCAACTAAAGTCGGAATAGGTCCTGGAAAAGCATGCATTACCAAATTAAAAACTGGCTTTGGAACTGCAGGATGGCAGTTATCAGCTATTTGGCAATGCAGTCAAGTTGCTAAAAGACCAATTGTTGCTGATGGAGGAATCCGGTATAACGGCGATATTGCGAAATCAATTCGTTTTGGTGCTTCAATGGTTATGATTGGTTCAATGTTTGCTGGGCATTTGGAATCACCTGGTGAAATAATTGAACGTGATGGGAAAAAATATAAAAAATATTGGGGATCGGCATCAAGCGTTCAAAAGCATGATATTCATAATGTAGAGGGAAAGGAACTTCTTGTTCCATATCGCGGAAAAATCGCTGATACATTGACCTCAATGGAAGAAGATTTACAATCTTCGATTTCATATGCAGGTGGTAAAGATTTAGATGTATTAAGAAAAGTTGATTTTAAAATAATTGAAAACTCAATAATTAATGGTGATTATTTAGGATAATAAAAAAGGCTGTGAATTACACAGCCTTTTTTATATATAGAATAATTGCTAAAAATAGTCTTTAAAGACTTACAAAAGAATTAAACTTCATGTATTTATAATGTAATCTCATGTTAGAAAATTCAAGTGGGGTACCATTATCTAAGAAGAAAATTCCTTCCATTACTCCAGTTGGTTCGGTTGGAGTTAATTGTAATAACTCTTGATCATGTGCAGTTGATGGTTCTGCATACACAGACATAAATGATTTTGAAACGGATTGTTTGAGTTCTTGTTGAACATATTCAAAAATTGATTTTTCTAAAATGCTACTACTCAATTTAGGAAGCAATTTAATTGGAATATATCCAGTTTCAATCATGAATGGCTGATCATCAAAGAAACGAAGACGCTCGATTTTATAAACAAAATCTTCTGGTTGAATAAAAAGATCACGTTGTAATTCTTCGGTGGGACGAACTACATTAAAATCTAATACTTTTACTGTAGGCTTTTCACCATTAAGTTTAAAGTTATCAGAAACCCCTAAGTTTTTGCCAGAACCATAATTAAAAACTGATTCATTTTTTAAATATAAGGGATTAATAAATGTTCCTGATCCACGTTTTTTAAAAATAATACCATCATTTGCCATTCGACTTAGAGCACGTTTGATTGAACTTCGACTAACATCATATGATTCAGCTAAACTTCGCTCATCTGGCAATTTCATATCAGGAAATTTTTGTGCAAAAATTTTTTCTTTTAAATCACCAATGATTTGTTGATAAATTAATTCAGCCATGAGAATTTAGACTCCTTAAAGTAATGCTAATACCAGTTAAGCACAGGAAAGCAAACTTGACAAGGAAAATATTTCTTAATATAAATTGTAATTAGTGCAAAGCAAGTTAAAAAAGTATATAATTAACCACAGTTAATTTATTTTATATTTAATATATATTAGTTTATAGTAAGCTTAGTTCTTACTACTAGGAGGAAATTATGGCATCAGTATTAGTTGTAGGTGGAGCTGGATATATTGGCTCTCACATGGTTGACCGTTTAATTGAAAACGGTGAAGATACAGTGGTTGTTGATAATTTATCTACAGGTCATCGTGCTTCAGTTAGCGATAAAGCTAAATTCTACGAAGGTGATGTTGCAGATAAAGACTTCATGCGTAAAGTCTTTAAAGAAAATCCTGAAATTGATACAGTTATTCACTTTGCAGCATATTCATTGGTTGGTGAATCAATGCACAAGCCATTGAAATACTTCGATAATAACGTTGCAGGCTTAATCAAACTTCTTGAAGTTATGAAAGAAGTTAATGTTAAGAATCTTGTATTCTCATCATCCGCAGCAACTTATGGAATTCCTGATCATATGCCAATCAAGGAATCAGACCCACAAAGCCCAATTAACCCATATGGTGAAAGTAAATTAATGATGGAAAAAATCATGAAATGGGCTGATGAAGCATATGGAATCAAGTATGTAGCTTTGCGTTACTTCAACGTTGCAGGTGCAAAGCCAGATGGATCAATTGGTGAAGACCACGGTCCAGAAACTCACCTAGTTCCAATTATTTTACAAGTTGCTTTAGGTGAACGTGAAAAATTACAAATCTATGGTGATGATTACAATACTCCAGATGGTACAAACATCCGTGATTATGTTCACCCATACGATTTAGCAGATGCACACATTTTAGCAATGAATTACTTGCGTGATGGTAAACCATCAGATGCCTTTAACTTAGGTTCATCTACTGGTTTCTCAAACTTAGAAATGTTAAAAGCTGCTCGTGAAGTAACAGGAAAAGAAATTCCTGCTGAAATTGCTGGCCGTCGCGGCGGAGATCCAGATTCACTTGTTGCAGCTTCAGATAAAGCACGTGAAGTTTTAGGTTGGGAACCTAAATATGATGATGTTCACAGTTTAATTGAAACTGCATGGGCATGGCATTCAAAACATCCACATGGTTTTGAAGATTAATTAAAAAGAGAATGGAAGTATCCATTCTCTTTTTTTAAACATAAAAATAAATTTTTAAATTTAAATTATTTTTGCAAACAGTTATCGCATCTCATTGTGAAAACTGTTTCTAATGTTGTAAACTAAAATTATAGCAGGGAAAGAAAATGTTAGACGCTTTTATTTTTGGGAGGATTGGAAATGAAAATTTTACAAAAAACATTTGGTCGCTATAATAATGAAAAAGTTACAGAAATTAAATTAGTCAATGATAATGATGTAGCAATTTCTTGTCTTACAATGGGAGCAATTTGGCACCAATTTTTAGTTCCTACTGAAGAAGGCAAATATCAAAATTTATTACTAAGTTTTGATGGAATTGATGACTACTATTCAAATACACAAAACATTTGTAAATCAATTGGACGTGTAGCAGGAAGAATCAAAAATGCTTCATATGATTTAAATGGAAAGCATTTTGTATTGCCAGAAAATGACCATGGTAATACTCTTCATGGTGGTCCACATGGATTTTCAACTTGGAATTGGAATTATTCAACTTCAAGTAATAAGAATAGTGTGAGCGTAATTTTTCAAAAGAAGATTGATGAAACAATGGATCAATTTCCTGGAAACATCCTTGCTACAATTATCTATACTTTAAATAACAATAATAAAGTAACAATTACGTACAGTGCGATGAATGGTAAAGAAGATACATTATTCAATCCCACATGCCATGTTTACTTTAATTTGAGTGATCGGCGTGATTTAACAACACACGAATTAGAAATTAATAGTGATAATATTTTAGAAACTAATAGTGATTTAATTCCAACAGGAAACTTAATTCCAGTCGAAAATACACCATATGATTTCCGCAATTTTAAGAATGTTGCCTTAACAGTTGGTGAAGTTCATGGTTTAGATACAGCATATGTTGTGAATGAACCAGGACATGGGATTAAACCAGTTGCTGTTTTAAGAGATAAAGCAAGTAATCGTCAAATTACTGTAAATTCTGATCGAAATGGATTAATAGTTTATACTCCTGAAGATATCCAGGGACAAAAGATTTCATTTAGTCGAGATAAGGGTAGTTTGGCTAATAAAAATGAAGGAATTGCACTAGAAGCACAAATGTTACCAGATGCAATTCATCAAGACAATTTTGGTGATATTGTATTACCACGTTATAGTAAACGGACATATCGGATGTCATTTACATTTAAACAATTACCTAAGAATGAGTAGAAAGATTTTAAAGATGGAGAATTTTTTATTTGATTTTGATGGCACAATCGCTGATTCAGGCGATGCAGCTACATTAGCAACGCAAGTATGTTTTAAAGATTTTGACTTGGAAATTCCTACAAACGACCAAGTACGTTATTATATGGGAGTTCCAATAGAGACATTTATTCCAGAGTTAGTTGAAAAGCAAGGAAAAGCCTTCACTGAGAAACAATATAATGAGATGTATCAAAGTTTTAGAGAACATTATAGTGAAATTGAAATGCAAACAACAACGTTATTTCCTGGTATGAAAACAACTCTAGAACAATTAAAAAATGAAGGGAAAAGACTTTTCGTTGTCTCAAGCAAGAATTCAATTTCATTAAAACGAAATTTAAAGCATTTAGGCATTGCTTCATTATTTGAAGATCTAGTTGGATCGGATCAAGTTGAAAATTATAAACCCGCACCTGATGGAATTTTAATTTTGCTAGATCGTTACCATTTGGATAAAAAACAATCAGTAATGATTGGAGATGCAAAGTATGATCTTCAAATGGGGAAAAGAGCTGACATCAAAACTTGTGGATGCTTATGGGATACCTTTGATAAAGAATTATTGGAAAAGGAACATCCAACATATTTAATTGAACATCCAAGTGATTTATTAAAATTATAAAAATTGAATAATTAAATCAATCAAGCTTTGAATGAATCTAAATATTTTTGATGCTAAAATCATCAATATTTTAATTTATACTAAGCTTGATTTTTTAGTATGTTACAATTTTGTTGCTATCTTGTATAATAAAAATATCGAAATAAGTTGAGAGAGGAATTAATTAATGAATTTATGGGAGAGATTTTTAAATAATACCCATTTACGTCGTTTTGCAGTATTAATGGTTATTATTGCAACGTTGTTTATTTTTAAAAGTATGATTAGCATTATTTTGCTAACATTTATTTTTTCATTCTTAATTATTAGATTAATTAATTGGATACAGAAAAGAGTTAAGATTCCATCGCCAGCAATTGTAATTGCAGTTTTTTCATTGCTGATTATTTTTATAATAGCCTTGGTAACCACATATGTACCTAAGTTAATTGTTCAGTCAGAAGCACTTGTAAAATCTTTAATTCATTTTTATAATAATTTGCCAGCTGAAAAGGGCACAATTTCAGCCTATATAGCAAGTTATATTAAACAATCAAACTTTTTACATCAACTTCAAGGTGGCATGACTGTAATCTTTGGCTATGTATCAAAAGCGGGATCTATGGGCTTTACCTTTGTAATCTCACTTTTATTAAGTTTCTTTTTTACAGTTGAAAAAGAAACAACATATAAATTTTCACGAAGCTTTTTAACAGGGCCATATTCATGGTTCTTTAAAGATATTTATTATTTTGCTAATATTTTTACTAATACTTTTGGGGGAGTATTAGAAGCACAATTTCTAATTGCAATTGTAAATACAATCCTTACATGTATTGGTTTAGGAATCATTGGTGTTCCTCAAATTGCTAGTTTAGGAGTAATGATTTTTATTTTAAGTTTAGTGCCAGTTGCTGGAGTAATTATTTCAGCTATTCCAATGTCATTTGTTGCTTATACAGATGGAGGAATACGCGATGTAATTTATGTATTAGTCATGTTATTAATTATCCATGCAGTTGAAGCATATATTTTAAATCCTAAATTTATGTCAAGTCGGACAGAACTGCCAATCTTCTATACATTTGTAGTATTATTTGTATCGGAAAGGCTTTTTGGAGCATGGGGATTGATTGTTGGAATTCCAATTTTTACTTTCTTTTTAGATGTTTTAGGTGTAAAACCGCTACCTGGTCGTCACCATAAATTAAGACAAAAAGCACAACGACACAAGAAAGGTGAAAGCAATGAATAAAGATGATTTTATTAAAGAATATGCAATAAATCGTGAGAATACTGATTCAGTTAAATGGGATGGTTTAAAAGATCGTTTTGGACAAACAGATTTATTGCCAATGTGGATTGCAGATACAGAATTTAAAATTCCAAAACAAGCTCAACAAGCAATGCAAAAACGCATTGAAGAAGGTGCTTTTGGCTATTCATTTGTTGATGATGGTTACTATGATGCATATTTTAATTGGCAAAAAGAACGTTATGGAATTGAATTACATAAAGAATGGGTTCGTTTTGGAACAGGTGTAGTTCAATCATTAAGCACAATTCTTCAACTATTAACACAAAAAGATGAAGCTGTAATGGTTTTACAACCTGTTTATTATCCATTTATGGACGTAGTTAAACAAAATAAACGTAATTTAATTGTTTCTAATTTAATTAATAATCATGGCCATTATGAGTTAGACCTAGATGATATGCGTCAAAAAATGGAAGAAAATCAAGTGCATGTTTTGATTTTCTGTAATCCTCATAATCCTGTAGGGCGCGTTTGGAATGAAACAGAATTAACAGAATTATTAGAATTATGTCGTCAAGAACAAGTTATTTTAATTTCAGATGAAATTCATCATGACTTAACGATTGATGGCAACAAATTTGTTTCAACATTAAATGTTCGTGATGGTTTTTACCGGGATAATTTAGTAGTTTTAGATTCACCTTCAAAAACCTTTAATATGGCAGGATTATTGAATAGTCATGTCATTATTCCAAATCCACAATTAATGAAGCGTTATGATGAATATGCAGCAGTTACAAAAGCACCAACTGGAAGTGTAATGGGAAGAGTTGCAGCACAAGCAGCTTATACATATGGTGTTGACTGGTTAGAAGGATTACAGGCTGTAATTGCATCTAATTATCGTTATATGCGCAATGAATTTAAGCAAGAATTACCGGAAGTTGTAATTTCACCACTCGAAGGAACATACTTAGCATGGATTGATTTATCAGCATTAATTCCAGAAGAAGATTTAGAAGAAGTTGTTCAAGAAAAAGCTAAGTTAGCGGTTGATTATGGAAAATGGTTTGGAGATGCAGGTAAGGGTCATATCCGCATGAATTTAGCAACTACACCAGGCAATGTAGAGCAAGCAGTCCAAAATTTAATTCAAGCAATTAAAGATTATCAAGAATAATTTAACTAGACACTATTATTTTTTTTGATTTCAGTGTAAAATATGATTTGTAATATCTTAATGAAGAAAGAGGTTTACACGAATATGTCAAAATTAGTATTCATCCGTCACGGACAAAGTGAATGGAATTTAAAGAACCTTTTCACAGGTTGGACAGACGTTAACTTAAGTGAAAATGGTGTTGCAGAAGCAAAAGAAGCAGGTCGCAAGCTTAAAGAAGCTGGTATCGAATTAGATCAAGCTTACACTTCAGTATTGAAGCGTGCTATCATGACTTTACACTACGCATTGGAAGAATCAGACCAATTATGGATTCCAGAAATGAAGTCATGGCGCTTAAACGAACGTCACTATGGTGCTTTACAAGGCCAAAACAAGGCAGAAGCTGCTGAAAAATTTGGTGAAGAAAAAGTTCACATCTGGCGTCGTTCATACGATGTTTTACCACCATTATTGAGCGAAGATGATCCTCGTTCAGCTGCTAAAGATCGTCGCTATGCTGACTTAGATCCACACGTAATCCCTGGTGGTGAAAACTTAAAAGTTACACTTGAACGTGTAATGCCATTCTGGGAAGATCACATCGCTCCAGATTTGATCGAAGGTAAGAACGTAATCGTTGCTGCACACGGTAACTCATTACGTGCTTTAACTAAGTACATTGAAGGTATTTCTGACGAAGATATCATTAACTTGGAAATCCCAACAGGCCAACCAATCGTTTATGATATGGACAAGAACTTAAATATCGTAGATAAGAAAGAACTTTAATATTTGTTCTGTGAAAGGCTGTGACCATTATGGTCGCAGCCTTTTTTTATAACTTTAAATGGTGTATATAAAAAGGCTGTTAGGATGTTATGCAACATGAAAAATCGATAATTGCATTAAAAAATTCATATTTCTTCTTTTTATTATAATTAAGTGTTTGTTTTAACAGCTTTATTGTCATAAATGCTAAAATAAAATTAGTTAAATAGAGAGGAACTGTATTTATGATAAATGTACGAAAAAAATTTGATTGGCTAAGTTTGATTTTAGGTATTTTATTGATATCTTTAGGTGCGATGGCATTAAATGCTCCTCGAAAAACGTTAACCTTAATTTCAATTTTTGTTGGAATTGGAGCTTTAATAAAGGGAATTTATACAATTTGGTTTAGACGTGGAATGAAAGATTTGACGGGAATGAAATTAACATTTTTATTAATTTCATCAATCATTGATATTGTTTTAGGACTACTCTTTATTATTCATATTAATTTTGGAATAGTTGTATTAGCATATTTATTTGCATTCTGGTTTATTTTCGATTCAATCATTCAACTATTTACAGATCATTTTTTCAAAGCAATGAATTGCTCATATTTTGATCTTTTAATTGTATTAAACATAATTACATTGATTTTAGGGATTGTACTATTATTTAATCCAATGCTTTCGGTTTATACCTTAGTTGGTTTAGTTGCATTTTACTTATTCTTTATTGGAATTGTAAAAGTCATTCAAGCATTTTAGACATAAAAAAGAGCCTAAGATATTATTATCCTAGGTTCTTTTTTAACACTATTAAATTAAAATTCCATTGCAATGATCAATTTCATGTTGAATTACTTGAGCGATGAAATCATCAAAAGTATCTGTATGATCTTTGAAATTAATATCTTTATATTTAACTTTAATATGTTGATATCTCTTGGTATTTCGAATTCCAGTTAGGGATAGACATCCCTCTTGTGTTTCATATGCACCACTTTGTGAAATGATTTGAGGGTTAATCATGATAACTGGTAGTTGACTAAAAGAGATAACGATGATTTGTTTGTTTTGACCAATCATATTTGCTGCTAATCCTGCAGCTTTGTCAGCATTGGCAATAAAGGTATCACGTAAATCGTTAACAATTTGGATATCTTTAGGAGTTGCTAATGTAGACTTAGTTTGCAAAATTGTAATATCATGTATAATTTTTTGTTCCATAACTAATCCTTATTAAATAATGAAGCTAATTTATCTGCAATCTCAGGATCGAGAGAATCAGCTAAAGCATTACTGTTATCTTCTTCTTGAGTTGTTTGAGCATTAATTTGTTCTTGTTGTTTAATTACTTTGATTAAAGCTTCTTCAGCTTCAATGATAGGGTTAATAGATAAAACTCCACCAGCTGAATCTGCATGACCGCCGCCATTAAAATATTTAGCAGCAAAATGTGCAACATCCAATTTACCATTACTACGTAATGAAACACTATGTGCATCAATTACCAGTGCAGCTTGAACATCATGTTTTTGTAACAATGCATGAGCAATTTCTGATTTATAATCACTTGCATAAACAACTCCCAAAGAGTAACCATCAACATTAAATTCAGTAACGTTCTTTAAATGTTTGTCTAAATAACGTTGACGTCGTCCGTTTAAAGTACTGATTAATAAAGCATTTTGTGCACGGTATTGTTCCCAACCAGTGTTATAAACTGTTTCAACAAATTTTTGTGATTTAGAAAGTGGGTAGAACCAGAATAGTTGATTTAATTCATCAGCAGCCTTACGTTCCTCAACGCTCATATTAGGATCTTTTTGCCAATCCCAAGTATCATATGCACGAATTAATTCAACTAATTGTTCTAACTGCTGTTGACGTTGAGAAGGGATATTAGTAAAATTGACATTCTTTTTTAGCCAATCCCAAACTAAACTAGTTGCACTAGGATTGATGTGTTCATTTGTAGGCGAAATGCAATTAGAAGCATATTGTTGACGCAATTCTTCAGCACTTTCGTGGTGATCGAAAATTAACCAATGATTAGCAAAATGGCTCTCTAGTTGTTTGAATGAGTATTCATTATCTGGAGTCATATCCATAATGTAAACATCAGTATAATTTTGAAAATTGTTTTTATTAAAAAAATTATCTAATTCTTTGCCTAGATTACCTGCAGAACAAGTTGTTAAATCGAAATCAACACTGTTAAAGAGATAAGGTTGCAAAGTTGTCAAAAGTAACGGAGCACCAAAACCATCTAAATCATTATGTGAAAATAATTTAATGTGTTGCTTTTTTTTCATTAAAAATCCTCGATTTTCTAATTAGTCTAAACCACCTTGCATTATACCATAATATAGGCATTAGTTTGATATGAATTAGCGATTTTGGTATCATATTTAAAAGGAGATAAGACATTTTTTGAGAATAGGATGGGGATTTTGACACGGGAAAAAATTCGCTATTTTAAAGATTTTGATGAAGATTTAGTTAAAACTAGCGATCAAAATTATCAAATAAGCCCAGAATTTAAATGGATTCGTAAAGATAACACATTTAAATTTTGGTCAAATATAATATCGAACTTGGCAAAGGTATTTGCTTGGGGATATAGCAAGATATATTTGAAGCAATCATTTGTAAATCTTGATATTCTTAAAGCATACCGAGATCAGGGCTTTTTTTTATATGCAAATCATACTCAACCAGTTGGTGATCCGTTTTTGCCAATGTTAGTAGGAAATGCACGTAAATACTATGCGATTTGTGTTCAAGCAAACTTAGGAGTGCCAATTGTAGGGCCATTAATGCCTTATGGTGGGGCACTTCCAATTCCAAGTGATCTACACCAATTACCGAAATTAGTTGAGGCAGTTAAATATCATATTAATCAGGGGGATTATATTGCAATTTATCCTGAAGCACATGTGTGGCCTTATTATACTAAGATTCGGCCTTTTTCAGAGGCAGCATTTCATTTTCCGGTAATTACAGATGCACCTTCATTTGTGATGACTAATACCTATCAAAAAGCAAAATACTCAAAAAGGCCTAAAATGATAACATATTTAGACGGCCCATTTTTTCCGGATAAATCATTACCTAAAAAGCAAAGACAAAGAGCTTTAATGGATCAAATTCATCAAGTAATGGAAAAACGTAGCCTTTTAAGTGATGTTGAATATGTAAAATATATTCGAAAGGATGGTTAATGGGAGCATGAATATTTTATATTGTGGTGATAAAAATATTCAAGACGGATTGTTAATATCAATTTTATCACTGCTTAAAAATGTAACAGAGCCATTATATATATACGTAATGACAATGGACTTACATACTGAAAAAAAGGATTATCATGCAATTTCAACACAAACAATTGAATATTTAGATAAAATTGTTACACAGAAAAATTCTCAAAGTTTTGTAAAACGAATCGATTGTACAACGTTGTTTGCACAAGAACTACCACGAATAAACATGCAAACACGATTTACACCATATGCAATGCTCAGACTATATGCTGACCAAGTTCCAGAAATTCCAGATAGAATACTATATTTGGACAGCGATGTGATTTGTTATCAAAACTTCAGTAATTTTTATCATCAAAACATTGATGATGTTGAAATGGTAGGGGTTCTAGATCATTACGGTCGATGGTTCTTCCATCATAATTTATTTAAACTAGATTATATTAATTCTGGAGTATTACTTTTAAATATGAAGTTAATTAAAAAAGACAAATTATTTGCGAAAGCACGAAAATTATGCCAGGATAAATGGATGTTTATGCCTGATCAATCTGCTTTAAATAAATTATGCAAAACGAAAAGGATTGTTAGCAGGAAGTATAATGAACAACATAAGTTACATTCAGATACTGTTTTTCAACATTTTACAACTAGTTTTCGCTTCTTCCCATGGTTGCATATTCAAACAATTAAGCCATGGCAAGTTGATTTAGTTCATAAAAAATTAAAAATTCACGAATTTGATGATATTTTAAAAGAATATCAAAAATTAGTACCATATTTTGATCAAAAATATAGTGCTGATTAAATCAGCTATTATTTATCTTTAATTATTATATTTATTATTTTTGCAATTTTATTTTGAAATTAAAGCAAGAACTACGCAAAAGTTGTTGATGACTAGAATGAACTTTTTAAGTGCAAGGAGAAAGAATTAAGTTATGATTATTTTCCCAAATCGTGATGCGGTAATTAAAAATATCCAAAAAAATGTGGCTAATAAAGAATATAATAAAAAAGTTGAAATTGATGATCCACAAATGACTACTAAAGAAAGTATAAACCGCATAAATGAATACTTTAGAAAACGAGCTACTCCAATTGGCAAAGTAAAAAATCTATGTGCACGTGCAATTTATCGTGGCGTAACATGGGTTGAAAATCGCCATACTGAAGTTGTTGGTTTAGAAAATTTAACGGCACTAGATCGTAAAAAGGGCGCAATTATAACTACAAATCATTTTAATCCGCTCGAAAATACAGTAATTCGTCGTTTTATGAATAAAGCAAAATTACACAAAAGATTGTTTATAATTTCGCAGGATACTAATCTTGCAATGAAGGGCTTAGTTGGTTTCTTAATGAATAACTATGATATTATCCCACTAAGCAAAAGTATTAATTATTTAGGTCAAACTTTTCCTAAAATTTTAAAGAAAATAATTAATGATGGCAATTATGTATTAATTTATCCTGAAGAAGAAATGTGGTTTAACTATCGTAAACCAAGACCTTTAAAACGTGGAACTTATTTTTATGCAGCAAAGATTAATGCTCCAATCATTTCTTGCTTTGTTGAACTAAAAGATTTACCAAGTTTTGAACCTAATACAAATGATACAATTCATCGAGTAAAAGCAATTGTACATGTATTACCTGTAATTTTTCCTGATCCAAATAAATCAGCTAAAGAAAATAGCTTAAGAATGATGGAACAAGATTATAATCAGAAAAAAGAAGCTTATGAGAAAGCTTATGGTAAGAAATTAACATATGATTTTGAACCAGAAGATATCGCTGGTTGGGTTGAACCAAATGCAGATAAAAAGTAAAAAAATAGCAGTTTTGAAAAATCAAAACTGCTATTTTTGTTTAATTAAAATTTAAATGCAATTGATTGATATGGTTTTAACTTGATTGAATCCGGCATAGTCATACAATCCTTTGTACCATAGTTATCAATAAGAACGGTTGCTTTTTTTCCTTGTAAATCAGTTGGAATATCTGTCCAAGGTTCATAACCATAGAAGTTATTAAGAACAAGTAATTGCTTAGAAGAATGATCTAAATAACGGCGATATGCAAAAACTTGAGGGTGATCAAGTAGCTCAGCTTTAAAATGACCATCTGAAATTAATTCTTCACTTTTACGCAATTTAATCAATTTTTGGTAGTAAGTGAAAATTTCACCATTCTTTAATTCATTTTCTACGTTGATTTCAGTTTGATCTGTAGGTTTTAACCAAGGTTTCCCAGTTGTAAAGCCTGCATTACGTGAAGCATCCCAATGCATTGGAACACGTGCGTTATCGCGTGATTTTGTTTTAATAATATTAAATGCTTCATGAGCACTATAACCGGCATCCATCAATTCTTGATATGCATTTAAACATTCGACATCCACATAGTTATGAATTGAATAGTAATGTGGATTGATCATGCCAATTTCTTCTCCCATATAAATATAAGGAGTACCACGTAATAAGTGCAAGGTAGTAGCAAGCATTTCAGCGGATTTTTCACGATAATTTATTGGATCACCAAAACGGCTCAATGCCCAAGGTTGATCATGATTATTCCAAAATAAAGCTTGCCAACCATCACCTTGATCCATGCCAGTTTGCCATTTACTTAAAACTTGTTTTAATTGCATAAAATCAAAAGGCTTTTGTGTCCATTTATTATCATCTTTATAATCAACTTTAAGATGATGAAAGGCAAAAAACATTGAAAGTTCATCATTACTTGGTTTAGTATATTCAATTGATTTTTCGATGGTAGTAGAAGACATTTCTCCAACTGTGATTGAATTTGGATCTTGTCCAAAACTATTTCGATTAAGCTCTTTAATGTATTTTTCAACAATAGGAGTGTCAGTATATAGTTTTTTCTCTTCAATAGGATCAGTTGAATCGATTAGATTTTCATCTTTACCAATTAAGTTTAAAACATCAAATCTAAATCCTTTGACGCCCTTATTTCGCCAAAAGTTTACAATATTGCTAGCTTCTTTGCGCACATCTGGGTTATGCCAATTTAAATCCGCCTGTGATTTATCAAATAAGTGAAGATAATATAAATCGGTGTCACCAAATTTTTCCCAAGCAGGGCCACCAAATTTCGATTGCCAATTAGTAGGAAGTTCACCATTAGCTTTAGCTTTTCTTAAATAGAAATAATCCATATATTTTTTATTTCCCTTTAGAGCTTCTTGGAACCATTTATTTTCAGTTGAACAATGGTTAAAAACCATATCAAGCATGACATCTACATTGATATCTTTTAATTTACTTACCAATTCATCAAAATCTTGCATTGTTCCAAAACGAGGATCAATTTGATAGTAGTCTGCAATATCATAGCCATTATCATGTTGTGGAGAAACAAAAAAGGGATTAAACCAAATCATATCAATGTTTAATTTAGCGATATATGGTATTTTTTCGATAATTCCACGTAGATCACCAATTCCATCATTATTGCTATCATAAAATGATTTAGGATAAATTTGATAAATAACTTTTTTTCCTAAGTCCATAAAATCAACTTCCTTTCACTATTTCAATTGAATTTTTTGGCGACGTGCAAAATCACTAAATTTAAATTTATCAGGACGGTGGTATGATTCAGTTAACTGAAATAAAGTAGTATCTGCTAAAAAAGACATACTCCGAACTAGAACAACCAATTTATCTCCCGATAATTCTAATAGTTGTGCAATTTCGTCATCGGCTTGTTCAATAGTAATTTCTTTATTGGCATATGAAATCTCTAAGTTTAATGTATTTTCAATGTAATTATACAAAGAATTCGCTGCGGCAGAATAGGGCAATTGAGTAATTGGTGGATTTAATAAATAATCACGATCTACAACAGCAGGAACATCATCTATTATTCTTAAACGCTCCACAAAAAAGTTTTTTTGATTTTGCTTAACTCCATGTTCCACGAAATATGATGGAATGGGAATATCTGAAAGCAAATTCAAAACATTTGTTTTAGCATTCATATGTAATTTTTGATTCAGTTCTTGAAAACTGATAATTCCTGAAATTGGTAAAGTAAATTTTTTATAATCAAGTACAATTGACCCTTTACCTTGAACTTTTTGGATTAAACCTAAATCATTAAGCTGAGTAAGTGCATTTCGAACAGTTTCACGCGAAGTACCATACAACTGTGTTAATTTATTTTCACTAGGTAAATAATCACCTGGACAAAATAAATTATGATGGATTTTTTCTGCTAGGTCTTGTGTAATCATATCTTGCTTATTCATTTTGCACCTCCAAGATATAATCATTTCACTTTATATTTAATCATAGAATGTCTATGCAAGCAATTACAATAATTAAATAACTTTGATAAAGACTCACCTTAAAATTAATTGACAACTTGTATATACAAGTATAAAATATCACTTGCAATTATGAAAGCGTTTTATTTTAAGGAGGGGGAATCAATGACAAAGAAAAATGTTGCAATTTTAGCACCCAGCGATGGAAAAGTAATTCCATTATGTGCAACTAATGATAAAGTTTTTGCGTCAGGAACAATGGGAGACGGTTTTGGTTTGCAACCAATTGATGTGAATAAAATTCAAGTGGTCGCACCTGTAAGTGGCAAAATAACGATGATTGCAAGTACTAAACACGCAATTGGAATTACTACACCAAATGGACTTGAAGTATTGATACATATGGGAATTGATACGGTTAAACTAAATGGTGATGCATTTGATATAAAATGCAAAGTAGGGGAAAACATCAAAGCTGGTGCTCCTATTGCGATGATGAATTTGGATATTATTAAGAGTCATCATTTATCAGACATGATTTTAGTTATTATTACAAATTCAACTGATAAAATTACTGCTCTTAATATTTCTGAAAAGAAAGTATCAGCGGGGGATTTTGTTGTTGATGCATCGATAAAAGACCTGAAAAAGAAACAAAAGTCTAAGAAAAATTATGATGAAATGGCCAAACAGATTGTTCAATTGGTCGGAGGAAAACAAAATATCTCAAGCGTAATCCATTGTATAACTCGATTGCGTTTTTATCTAAAAGATGAAAAGAAGGCACAAACTGAAAAATTAAAAGATGTCACAGGGGTTATTGACGTAATTAAGGCATCAGGTCAATATCAAGTAGTAATTGGTAATGATGTAACTAATGTATTTGATGCAGTTATGAAACAATTAGGCCCACTTGAAGCTATGGACGAAAATCAAGAAGTAGATACAGAAAAACAAAATACAAATTTAGTTAAACGTGCCTTTAATGAATTGATAGGTTTTATTACTGGATCAATGAGCCCGGTAATTGGAGTAATTGCTGCTTCTGGAATTATTAAGGGGATTTTAGCCTTATTAACTTTGCCTCAATTAGGAGCAATTTTAAAACCTACAAGTACTATTTATTTAACAATAAGTTCGATTGCTGATTCAGCATTCTTCTTTCTTCCAATATTAGTTGGTTATGCAGCTGCCAAGAAATTAGGTTCAGATCCAATTGTGGCTGCAGTTATTGGTGGAGTTTTAACATATCCTCAAATAATAGAATGGGGCAAATCGTTTAAAACGATGTTTGCAATTGGTAATCTAAATTTTGAATTTTTAAATTATGCTTACTCTATATTTCCAATGATTGTTGCAGCTTGGTTAGCTAAGATTATTGGAAATTGGTTCAAAAAGCATTTACCTAGTTATTTGCAAATGATTTTTAATCCATTGTTTACTATTTTGATTGTATCTGCGATCACTTTAGTTATTACAGGTCCAGTGATTCAAGGCGCAGCAAATGGTATTGCTAACTTTATTAATTGGTTAGTACAAGCATCAGGATGGCTTGGTGGATTTGTAATTGGTGGACTTTACCAACTATTAGTAATTTTTGGATTGCATTGGGGTGTTGTTCCATTAGTTGCTCAACAAATTGCTCAAACTCATCAAAGTGCTTTGAACGCAATCATTTCAGTTACGATGGTTGCTCAAGGCGCAGCAGTTTTAGCAGTTGCAATTAAATCTAAAAAGAGTGAAATGAAAGAATTAGGTTTTGCTGCTGCTATTTCTGCATTTTGTGGAGTAACAGAACCAGCAATATATGGAATTAATTTACGTTTTAAGAAAGTGTTTGTTTCTGGTTTAATTGGATCAGCAGTAGGTGGTTTGATTACAGGATTAATGCATGGAACAATGTTTGGATTTACTGGTTCATTAATTGGTTTTTCATCATTTTTCAATCCAGCACACCCAACACAATTAAATAGTTTCTATGCATTTCTAATTTCAAGTATTGCAGCGATTATTGTCTCATTTTTAGTAACATGGTTCTGGGGATATAAAGATAATATGAAGATTGGTCAAAAAGTAAAACAAAAGAAGGCTCCAGGTATAGAATAAAAGGTGAGTGACCGGTAGGAATCGTTTCCAAGCCGGTTTACTCACCTTTATGTATATATTCTAGTATACTGTTAATAAAGAAGATTGACTAGAAAAATTGCATTGTATAAAATGTAAATTATTATAACGAAATGAAGATGGATTTTTATGAAGAATAAAAAAACAATGACACTTGCACAAAAAATAAATATTTTACGTGCTGCGGTCATGGGGGCAAATGATGGAATTTTATCAGTTGCTGGGATTGTTTTAGGTGTTGCTGGAGCTTCCACAAGTAATTTCGCAATTTTTATTTCAGGAATTGCCGGGATGCTTGCTGGAACTGTTTCAATGGCAATGGGTGAGTATGTTTCTGTTAATGCGGAAAAAGATTCTCAAAAGCAAGCCATCGAAAACGAGAAATTAGCTTTAAAAGATAATTATGATGGTGAAGTAGATTATGTTAGACAAAAGTATTTGAAAAAGGGAATCAAACCAACGCTAGTTGAAAAAGCAGTAACTGAAATGATGAACGAAAATGCTTTAAAAACAATGGTACGTGAACGTTATGGCTTTAATTTAGGTGAATTTACAAGTCCATATGCAGCTGCTATTGTATCAATGATTTCATTTTCATTAGGGTCAATCTTACCATTATGTTCAATTTCTTTCTTTCCACGTTCAATTAAAGTGGTTGGGACATTTATTGCAGTTATTTTTGCACTGGCAGTAACTGGTTTTAGCGCTGCACGATTAAGTCATGCAAATAAATTACACGGTACAGTTCGAAATGTTATTTCAGGAGTAATTACAATGCTAGTTACATACGGCATTGGTAGTTTATTTGGACATTAATTAGGAGGCTTGAACGATGAAAGATAAAATGAATGAACCTCGTTCAGCTATGGGGGAACGCTTAAACGTTTTGCGAGCGGGAGTTCTAGGATCGAATGATGGTATTCTAACTGTTGTTGGAGTACTTTTTAGTGTTGCTGTAGTAACCCCAAATCGTTTTACAATTTTTATTGCAGGATTATCTGATTTACTAGCATGTGCATTTTCAATGGCATCAGGTGAATATGCTTCTGTAAGTACTCAACGTGATACTGAACAGGTTACAGTTCAAGAAGAACGAAAATTATTAAAAACGCATCGTGATGACGAATTGAATGCAGTTAAGGAATTTTATATGAAAAAGGGTGTTTCTGAGTCAACTGCAGCTGAAATTGCGGCTGATTTATTAGATAAAAAACCTTTGGAAACAGTTGTAAATGTAAAGCATGGACTTGTTTTAAATGAATATATGAATCCATGGAATGCCGCTTTTTCATCATTGATTTCTGCAGCACTTGGAGGAATTTTTCCGCTTGCAGCTATGACATTAAGTCCAGGAGTATGGATGTGGCCAGTTACTATTTTAGCAGTCTGTTTATCAGTTTCGCTGACAGGATATTTGAGTGCTAAATTAGGAAATGGATTAGTAAAAGTTGCAGTAAAGCGTAATCTAATTGTTGGTATTATCACAATGATTATTCACTACACATTAGGTTTATTGATTTAAACTAGACATAACAGAATTACATTATTAAAATATAGATATATTTAATAAAATCTTATATTATTGAAGAAAATATGATGTGCATAAAGAGCTAGATGTTATAGTTTCCCATTATTGTTATGACTAAGCAGAATTGATGTATACATGTTTTATTGATAGTATCATATTTTCTTTTTCAGAGAGGAATTTTAAATATGACAGAAAAACCTATAATTTTAACTGGTGATCGTCCCACTGGAAAACTACACATCGGTCATTATGTTGGCTCATTAAAAAACCGTGTGACAATGCAAAATTCAGGTAAGTATATTCCATTTATCATGATTGCGGATCAACAAGCGTTGACAGATAATGCACGTGATCCTGAAAAAATCCGCAATTCACTTATTGAAGTGGCTTTAGATTATTTAGCAGTAGGAATTGACCCTGAAAAATCAACGATTTTTGTTCAATCACAAATTCCAGCTTTAGCAGAATTGAACTTATACTATTTAAACTTAGTAACTGTTTCTCGTTTGGAAAGAAATCCAACCGTTAAAGCTGAAATTCAACAAAAGAAATTTGAACGTTCAATTCCAGCTGGATTCTTTACATATCCAGTAAGTCAAGCAGCTGATATCACAGCATTTAAAGCAAAATATGTACCAGTTGGCGATGATCAAGAACCAATGCTTGAACAAACTCGTGAAATTGTGCGGAGTTTTAACTCAATTTATGGTGAAGTTTTAGTAGAACCAGAAGGAATCTTTCCACCTAAGGGAATGGGACGAATCCCAGGTTTAGATGGAAATGCTAAAATGAGTAAATCATTAGGAAATGCAATTTATTTATCTGATGATTCTGATACATTGCGGAAAAAGGTTATGTCAATGTATACAGATCCAAACCATATTCATGTTGAAGATCCAGGTAAGGTAAAAGGAAATATGGTCTTTACTTATCTTGATATTTTTGATCCAGATAAAGAAAAGGTTGCTGAATTAAAGGAACAATATCAACATGGTGGTTTAGGTGATGTGAAAATTAAGCGTTACTTAAATGAAGTATTAGAAAATGAACTTGGACCAATTCGTGAACGTCGTGCTGAATTTGCTAAAGATATTCCAGCGGTTTACGAAATGTTGAAAAAGGGAAGCGCACATGCAAATGAAGTCGCTAACCAAACATTAGAAGAAGTAAGACACGCAATTGGCGTTGATTACTTTGGATAAAAAAATGTCGGTTTAGAAATAAACCGACATTTTTTATAATTATTGAAATGCATAATTATAATAATAATATTTAGTAGATAATTCAGTTAACGTAGTTGCTATGCGAAGCTGATCAATTGCATGAGACACTTGATTAGCTAATTTGCGAGAATTACTAATAGCAATAATTTGTTGACTCAAAATATTTATATCATCAATTTTATAAAATTGATTTGGAATGAATTGATTATTGCTGTTATTGTAACTTCGCAATGGATGTTTATTTAAATATTCTGAATATTGGTATGCATTTAACATAGCTGCATCAATTTGTTTTTTATCTAAAGCACGAATTAATTGGTTGGTGTTTTTGAAATAAATTGTCTTAATTTGGTTATTATTTAAAAATTCTTGACTACCATTTTCTTGTAATATTCCAACTGTCTTATTTTTTAATTTAGATAAATTATTAATTTTATGGGTACTAAAAACTATATTTTGAATATATAAAACTGGTTTAGTTTGATATTTTAAATTAGTTGTACCTTTAGCAATTCCTAGTGCTAAATCAATTTTTTTATTTTTAAAAGCTTTAAGTAATTTGTCTTGATTACTATAGGTTTTGATTTTAACATTTTTATGCATTTGTTTGCCTAATTTCTTTGCTAATTCAACATTAAACCCAACTAATTTATGATTTTGAGAATAACAATCTGGTTTCCTTTGAACCATTCCGATTTCTAATTGATCATCAGCTGCTTGAACAAGTGATTGAGTGCTAAATAAACAGATGATTAAAGCAATTAGTGCAAAGAATATATTTAAATGTTTTTTCAAAATCATTTCACCTCTGCGAACTTTGATAAAATTATTATATAATATAGCATAGAATAAATTAACTAATGGAGAAAAAATAATGCGTGGATTTGGAAAATATTATCGCAAGACTTGGGAAGAACGACTTGCGATTTTAAGAGATACATTTTATTTAGATGATAATGATATAGCTGAAATCGAACACGTTTCTGGAAATGGTGAAATCGGAGATACAATGGTTGAAAATTTCATTACACAGTTTGAAATTCCTGAAGGATTAGGATTAAATTATGTAGTTAATGGCAAGGAGTATCTTGTTCCCATGGTTACAGAAGAACCTTCAGTTATTGCCGCTGCTAGTAATGGAGCTCGCTTAGTAAAAGCAGGCGGTGGCTTTAATGCAGAAGTTAAATCAAGATTAATGCTTGGCCAAATTGTAATTGAAAATATAACTGATGTAGATGAATTAGTGCGTAAAATTAAAGCTGATCAAGAACACTTATTGAAAGTAGCAAATGATGCTCATCCATCTATTGTACGTCGTGGTGGTGGTGCTCGATGGTTAAGAACACGGATTTTAGCAAATGATTTATTATCAGTAGATTTGGCAGTTGATGTACAGGAAGCAATGGGAGCTAACATGTTGAATACTATGTTAGAGGCAGTTGCAAATGAAATTCAATGTACCTATCACCAAGATGTTTTGATGAGTATTATGTCAAATTATGCAACTGAAAGTTTAGTGACAACTAAAGCAAGAATACCAGTATCTGAATTAGCAAAAGAAAATATTAGTGGCGAAGAAGTCGCTCTTAAAATTCAACAGGCAAGCCGGTTAGCGCAATTGGACCCATATAGAGCAACTACTAATAATAAGGGAATTATGAATGGTGTGGATGCTGTTACTATTGCTAGTGGAAACGATTGGCGAGCAATTGAAGCAGGTTCACATGCATATGCAGCACGTGACGGTCAATATAAAGGATTAAGTCAGTGGTATTTTGAAGATGGATTTTTAATTGGTGAATTAACATTACCTTTACCAGTGGGATCTGTTGGTGGATCTATTAAAATTGTTCCATTAGTAAAAATTAATCATAAATTATTTAAAGCCAAAGACGCAAAAGAACTTTCAATGATAATTGCTAGTGTTGGTCTTGGACAAAATCTTGCTGCTTTATATGCATTAGTTACTGACGGAATTCAACGTGGACATATGCGATTACAATTAAAAAGTTTAGCCGTTTCAGTTGGTGCTAAACAAGATGAAATCAGCAAATTAGTTAATTTGCTAGAGAAAAACAAAAAACGAGATTCTGCAAGTGCTCGTGAATTACTTGAAAAATTACGAAGGGAAGAATTATGATCGAACCAACATTAAATGACACTGTCAAAAAATTAATTAAAAAGGCAGAAGAAATTCAACCAAATGGTATTGATATTCAATATCATGACGAAAAGTCAGGATTTGTTAGACATGACCAAGCACAACATTATTTAAGAAATGGAAAACTAGTGATTGATGTTTTAGATCAAACAGATGTAAATTATGTCGTATCACATGAATTGTTACATTTTATGTTAATGTTTGAAAAGTTACCACAAATTTCATTTAATTTGGAAAGTGAACATCCTAACTTAGATAAGAAATACGTTGCAACTGGAATGGAATTATATGATATTTTAATGCATTTCTTTGTTTATCAACAACAACGTGAATTAGGATTAATTAATAAAGAAATTGAAGAATTATATTTTAAAGGAATATTGGCAGTTCTTAAACCAGAACCTAAAGATTCAAAAGATGAATGGATGGTATTACGGACTGTGAATGTTTTAGATGCATTGGTTTTCTTTAAAGATAATCAAGAAGAGGTCTTGCCTAAGTTACGTGAACTATATCCTAAAGCTACAGCGCAAGCGGAAAAATTATATCAGGTTATTACAACTAAGCCTTTAGATTCAGCATTTAATGTTCATCGAGCAATTGTAAAGTTATATAAGGACTTTGATAAAGCATTAGAAAGCTATGGGTTATATGGAATGAATTTAACGACCTATGTTTCTTTGACACCTGTTTTGAGTAAACGACAATTACGATTAGATGTGCGTCAATTATTTGAAATATTCCATACAGATTTAAAAGAAAATCTTCAATTTAAAACCGCATATGTTGGACGAATGAAAAATGACCAACAAAATGCTTTTGTTATTAGTGAACCGCAAGGAAACGATCAACAAAAAGCTCGAAAATTCCGTGAAATATACGAAATGCCAGTAGGTAAGTATTTAGATTCAATTGGAGTACCATTTATTGTACGATAGAGACTGAAAGGGGCGATTTTTTATGTCAATGTTAAATGATGAAATTCAAAATGCTAAAAAAGTCGTTTTCTTAACTGGAGCAGGAGTTTCTACAGCTTCAGGAATTCCAGATTATCGGTCAAAACAAGGAATCTATGCTAACGGAAAAAGTCCAGAATATATGTTAAGTCATGATTGCTTGATGAATGAACCAGAAGCCTTTCATGACTTTGTAGTGAAAAATTTATATTTTCCAGATGCTAAGCCAAATGTAATTCATCGAAAAATGGCAGCACTCGCTAATGAAGGTAAGGCAATTGTAATTACGCAAAATGTGGATAATCTTTACCGTAAAGCAGGAATAGATCCTACAAAATTAATTGAGTTCCATGGAAATCTTTATGATGTATATTGCCAAAAGTGTAAGCAAAACGTTGATTGGCATGAATTTATAAAAGATATACATCATCAAAATTGTGGCGGAATTTTACGTAGTCATGTAGTCCTATATGATGAAGGAATAGATCCACAAAATATCACTAAATCAATTCAAGCATTGAGATCTGCTGATTTAATTGTAATTGTAGGAACAAGTTTTGTAGTTTATCCATTTGCAGGACTATTACAATATCGAAATCCACATTCAAAAGTAATAGCAATTAATAAGGAACCAATTAATATTCCATCGAATGGAATGATGATTGTTAATGATGCAGTGAAAGAATTTGCACAAGTAACTGATTAAATTATGATATACTAAAATTATTATTTAATTGTACGGAAGGATTGAAAAAAATGGCAAATAAGCCTACTTTTTATGTGACTACCCCTATTTACTATCCATCAGGACGTTTACACATTGGAAATGCATATACTACTATTGCATGTGACGTATTAGCACGTTACAAACGTCTACAAGGATATAATGTTTTCTTTTTAACAGGAACAGATGAACATGGTCTTAAGATTGAACAAAAAGCTAAAAAGATGGGAATTACTCCTAAAGAATATGTAGATAAAATGGCTGCTGATATTCAAGAATTATGGGATAAACTTGAAATCACAAATGATAAATTTATTCGTACAACGGATGATTACCATGAAAAATCAATTCAAAAGATCTTTGAAAAATTACTTGAACAAGGTGATATCTATAAAGGAACATACAAGGGTTGGTATTCTGTTTCAGATGAAGAATACTTTACTGAATCTCAATTAAAAGAAGTTTTCAGAAATGAAAAGGGTGAAATGATTGGTGGAGTTGCTCCATCAGGTCATGAAGTTCAATTAGTTGAAGAAGAATGTTATTTCTTTAAGATGAGTAAATATGCAGATCGTTTAGTTAAATACTATGAAGAACATTCAGAATTTATTGAACCTGTTTCTCGTAAACAAGAAATGTTAAACAACTTTATTAAACCAGGATTAGAAGATCTTGCAATTACTCGTACAAGTTTTGATTGGGGAATTCACGTTCCTTCTGATCCAAAACATGTTGTTTATGTTTGGATTGATGCATTGTGTAACTATATTACTGCTTTAGGATATGGTTCAAAAGATGACGAGTTATTTAAAGAATTTTGGCCTGCAGATATTCAAATGGTAGGTAAAGAAATTGTTCGTTTCCATACAATTTATTGGCCAATTATGTTAATGGCATTAGATTTACCATTACCAAAACATATTGTTGGTCATGGTTGGCTCGTTATGAAAGACGGTAAAATGTCTAAATCTAAAGGAAATGTAATTTATCCTGAAACGATCGTTGATCGTTATGGATTAGACTCATTACGTTACTACTTAATGAAGGCTGTTCCATTTGGAAATGATGGTCGCTTTACTCCTGAAGATTTTGTTGAAAAGATGAATTTCGATTTAGCAAATGACCTTGGAAACTTACTTAATCGGACAGTTGCAATGGTTAATAAATATCGTGATGGTAAGGTACCAACATTGCACACAAATGTAACTGATTTTGATATAGATTTAGAAGAAACTGCAAACAATGCAATTCAAGCATATTGCGATAATTTAGAAAAAACATATTTTGCCAAAGCTTTAGATAGTTTATGGAAATTAGTTTCACGGACTAATAAATACATTGATGAAACTGAACCATGGAAATTAGCAAAAGATGAAACTGCAGATGCTCAAGCTAAGTTAGACAGTGTATTAGCTCACTTAGTAGCAAGTTTACGTGTGATTGCAATTCTACTTCAACCAGTAATGACGCATGCACCAAAACAAATTTTTGAGCAATTAGGTTTACCAGTTGATAATATGCAAATTAAGGACTTATCATATTTCGATATGCCTGCAGAAGCAAATGTTGTAAAGAAGGGAACACCAATTTTCCCACGCTTAGACAAAGATGATGAAATTAAATATATGCAATCAATGATGACTGCAAATGAGAAAGCTAAGGGTCGTAAAAATATGGCTAAAGAAACTCAAGCAGCATTTGATCCTGAAAAAACAACTCTTAATTTAACTAAAAAAGAAATTCGTTTTGACAAATTCGAAAAAGTTGAAATGAAAGTATGTGAAATTAAGGCTGTTGAAAAAGTTAAGGATGCAGATAAATTATTAAAATTCCAATTAGATGCAGGAGATCAAGGTGATCGCCAAATTATTTCAGGAATAGCTGATTGGTATAAACATCCAGAAGAATTAGTTGGAAAGAAAGTAATTGCTGTAACTAATTTACAACCACGTAAAATGCGCGGCGAATTAAGTCAAGGAATGTTACTTTCTGCAGAATTTGGAGATCAAGTTCAATTATTGACTGTACCAAATAATATCCCAAATGGATCATTAATAGGTTAATCATATTAAATAAGGAGAGTGTGACGGAAGTTGCAGTCTCCTATTTTGAATTAAGTGTAAAAATGAAATTTTGAAAGGAGTGGATATTAATGATTTCAATTTTTGATTCACATACACACATTAATGCACCTGAATTTGATGAAGATATACCTGATGTAATTGAACGTGCTCGAGCTATGAACGTTAATGATATGCTTGTTTTAGGATATGATCGTGAAAGTGCAGATAAAATGGTTGAATTAATCAATCAATACGATAACATATATGGTGCTGTAGGTATTCATCCTGAAGATGCTGCTAAATATGATGAAGATCAATTACGTATTTATTTAATTGAACCAAAAGTCAAAGCGGTTGGTGAAATTGGCTTAGATTATCATTGTGATGTTGATCATGATTTACAAAAGGAAGTTTTTAGAAAGCAAATTGCATTAGCACATGAATTACATCTCCCAATTAGTATACATACTCGTGATGCATTTGAAGATACATTTGATATTTTAGAAGAAACCAATGGTGCCAAGTATGGTGGAATTATGCATAGTTTTAATGGTGATGTTCAGTGGGCACAACAATTTTTAGAATTAGGAATGGAAATTTCATTTAGTGGAGTAGTAACCTTTGATAATGCAAAAGAAGTTCAAGAAGCTGCTAAATATGTACCAAAAGAACATTTATTAGTTGAAACCGATGCTCCATATTTAACGCCGATGCCTTACCGTAATCAAATGAATGAACCAGGAATGACGCGTTATACAGTAGAATTTTTATCAAAATTACGTAATGAAAGTGTAGATGAATTATCAAATCAAACAAGTCAAAATGCAAAGAGGGTTTTAAGAATTTAATGGATCAAAAAATGAAAATTCAAGAAGTAATTGTTGTCGAAGGTAAAGATGACACCAAAAGAATAAATATGGCAGTAAATGCTGATACAATTGAAACCCGTGGTTCAGCAATTAGTGATGAAACTTTAGATCAAATTGCTCGTTTACAAGACCAGCGAGGAGTAATAGTGTTTACTGATCCTGATTTTTCAGGTGAAAAAATCAGGAAAATTATCCAAGAAGCAGTTCCAGGTGTTAAACATGCATTTCTTAAAAGATGTGATGCTGTGCCAAGTCATCAAGGTAGTTTAGGAGTAGAACATGCAAGTGTAGAAGCCATTCGCGAAGCACTTAAAAATCTATATACAGAAATGCCAGATGCCCCTGCATTGATTTCACGTGAAACGTTAATGCAAAAGGGATTGGTGAATGGTAAAAACGCTAAAGAAAAGCGAGAATTACTTGGGGAAATTTTAAATATTGGATATACAAATGGAAAACAACTATATAAAAGATTACGTTTATTTGAAATTACTCCAGGAGATTTTGAAGAAGCAATGAAACAAGTAAATCAACAGTTTGAAGGTGAAGATTAATGACGAATGAAATTGAAATTGCTAATCCAACACGGACAAGAGCAATAATGGAAACTTATGGCTTGGATTTTAAGAAAAGCTTAGGTCAAAACTTTTTAACTGATATTAATATATTGCATCACATTGTTTCTACTGCTGAAGTTAGTGCTGATGATGACGTAATTGAAGTTGGCCCTGGAATTGGTGCTTTAACTGAACAAATTGCAAAAGAAGCTCACCAAGTAATGGCATTAGAAATTGATGAACGATTGATTCCTGTTTTAGAAGAAACTTTATCACCATATTCTAATGTTACTGTTTTAAATCAAGATGTATTAAAGGCGGACTTATCAAAGCTGATCAGTGAAAATTTTGATGGAAAACATCATATTAAATTGGTTGCTAACTTGCCTTACTATATTACTACGCCAATTATTATGCACTTATTGGAAAGTGATATTAAATTTGACTCAATTGTAGTCATGATGCAAAAAGAAGTTGCAGAGCGGCTTACTGCACAACCTAAAACTAAGGAATATGGTTCTTTGTCAATTGCAGTTCAATACTACACTAATGCAGAAATTGCATTTATCGTTCCTAAAACTGTTTTTGTACCACAGCCAAAAATCGATTCAGCTGTGGTAAAACTTATTCCACAAAAAAGAGATAAGGCACCAATTAATGAAAAACAATTCATGAATGTTGTAAAGGGATGCTTTGCACATCGTAGAAAAAATTTATGGAATAATTTACAAGGAATGTATGGTAAGAAAAAAGAAATCAAGGAAGCTCTTGAAAGAGTCCTAAAGCAAGTTGAAATTGATAAAAAAGTACGTCCAGAAGAGTTAACAATTAATGATTTCATAGATTTGGCTAATGCATTAATAGAATTTGATTAGAAATAACATTTCATTCTTGCATATGTTTTGGGGTTTGTGGTAAAATTGAGTTTTTTTGTTTTTTGTGATATACTATGACCCATGACGGGAGGATGAAACATATGCCAAGCACTTTAGCAAAAATCAAATCAATGTTAGATAATTGTATTGGAAAAAATTTGACAGTTACATCGCATATTGGAAGAAAAAAGGTCGTTAAACGTAAAGGAATATTAAGTGAGACTTTTCCTTCTATTTTTGTGGTAGAACTTGATCATGATGAAAGTGCTGTTGAACGTGTTTCATATAGCTACACTGACATATTGACAAAAAATATTCTAGTGGAATTTGAAGGTCAAGAAGCTGGGTTACTAGGTGGAACAATTGCTAATGAAGAATTAGTAGAGAATGCAGAAGACTTTTAAAATTAAATTAAAAATAATATAAAAGTATCTGTGATATTAATAGATATCACAGATGCTTTTTGTTTGTTAGAAAAGACCGATTAAGTGATGAAAAAGTTTTTAAAAATACTATTCAAAGTTTTAATTTCAATAGTAATAATTGCAATTTTAGTACAAGGAATTCTGTTAGTCCCAAGTCCACAAAAAGATTTGAGAATGAATCAATTGCGTAAAGATATTACATATTCTGATGTGCCAACACTTTTAATAAATGGATATGGTGGAAGCAATTATACTTATAATAAAATGATAAATTATTATCAAAAACAAAATATTGCTCAAAAGACAATGACAATTCATGTAACACCAACAGAAAAAGTCCATGTTACTGGAAGTGTAAAAAATAAAAAGAATGCATTGATTCAATTATTATTTGACTGGAATTTATCTCCTACATATGATCCACAAGTAAAGTGGTTAAAGAGTGTATTAAAAGTTTTGCATAATCAATATGGAATTAATGAATTAAACGTTGTTGGACATTCATGGGGTGGAACTGAATTTTTGCACGCATTAGGACAGTCTAAGTGGATTCAAAGAAATATTGCTTTCAATAAGGTCATCTTATTAGGTGTACCAGTAAATGAAGCGGTAAACAATCATGTAACCTATGCAGAAGCAAAAAGAAGGAATATTACAGATGCTGAATATTTAGAATTAAAACATGAATATCAGGAATTGAATCCCGTGAAAAAAATCAAGTTTTATAATGTAATGGCTGATTATAAGGATAATACAGATACGTCAGTTCCTAATGTTCAATCTGAATTTTTGATGAGTATTTTAAATCCCGAATGGTCATCGTGTATGACTAAAAAAATAAGGGGGATTAAGCATTCTGCATTGCATCAAAATGTTAATGTATTAAAATATGTGGCACATTTATTATATTAGTATTTGCGAATTAAAAGAGACTATGCATTGCATAGTCTCTTTATTAACTTTAGCGATTAGTTAAATTAAATGGACGTACAAGATATACTTCTTTGCAGAATCCACGTAAACTATTGTAAATATGTTGTGCACGAGATTCGGTTTGAGTGATACCAAAAACAGTGGGGCCAGTGCCACTCATTTGCGCTACTTGTGCACCAAATTTAACCATTTTTTCTTTAATGTTAGTAATTTCTGGATATTTTTGTGTAGTGATTGGTTCTAAGCTATTTCCCATGCTTTGGAAAAGTAAATTCCAATCTTGATTATGGATTGCATCAACAACTTTTTGTACATCGAGATGTTGAATTTCGCAGAAATCAATTTGTTTTAAAATGCTTGGAGTTGAAACACTTGCTTGAGGTTTAGCAACGACAAACCATAGAGAATTTAAACTACCAATAGGAGTGATTTTTTCACCTTTACCTTCAACTAAAGCAGGGCAACTATATACGCAGAAAGGAACATCAGAGTCAATTTCAAGACCAATTTCTGCTAACTCTTGTAAGGATAAGTTTAAATTCCATAATTTATTTAAACCACGTAATACAGCACCAGCATCTGCTGATCCTCCGCCCATACCAGCAGAAACGGGAATTTTCTTTTCGATGGTTATTGTTACTCCTGCGTTTATATTAAATTTCTTTTGAAGGGTTCTAGCAGCTTGATATGCTAGGTTGCGTCGATCTTGAGGTAGGAAACCAGTATTAGTTTGAACAATAATTTCATTAGTTTGGTCGTTAGTATCAAGATATACATAATCTGCTAAATCAATAGCAGTCATAACCATTTTCCACTCAGGATCTCCATCTAAATGGCGAAATAAAGCGTCTAAACTTAAATTTAGTTTTGCAGGAGCTTTTTCTAAAATCTCCATTTGATCCCTCATTTCAGTAGAGTAATTATTTTTAATTATATCTGTTTTTAGGGGAATTTTAAATAGAAAATATATGGTCAAACTAGTTAAAGTTATTAAAAATTTATTCACAATAAAATATGCTAATGATGTATAAATGGTAATTTACGGAATTAGGGTTGACTAATTGTTTAAAGAATGATAGGCTTATTTTCATCAACTCTAAAAGCGAATGTTTACTTGAAAACGAAAATTAAATGATATATATAATGTTAATATATAATATATAGCGTTAAATTTGTACGATATTCAAGTTTATTGTTAATATTTTAGGATACGGGTTATTAAATTAATTGGAGGATATTAAAATGAAAGTACGTCGAAGTGAGCGACTAATTGATATGACAAGCTATTTTTTAGATCATCCACACAAATTAGTTTCACTTACTAATTTTGCAAAACATTATGAATCAGCTAAGTCATCAATTAGTGAAGATTTGTCAATCATCAAAAGAACTTTTGCCCAACGTGGTTTAGGAATTTTAGAGACGATTCCAGGAGCCGCTGGTGGAGCACGTTTTATTCCATCTATTGGTGAAAAAGAAGCTGAAAAATTTGTTTGGGAAATGGCAGCTGAACTTTCTCAAGAAAGTCGTTTATTGCCTGGCGGATATGTTTATTTATCTGACTTGTTAGGCGATCCTGAAGTTTTACGGCATATTGGACGAATGATTGCGCGCGAATACATTGGTCGTCAAATTGATGCTGTTATGACTGTAGCTACAAAGGGTGTTCCTATTGCACAAAGTGTAGCATATTATTTAAATATTCCATTTGTAATTGTTCGTCGTGATTCAAAAATTACAGAAGGTTCAACTGTATCAGTTAACTATGTTTCTGGTTCAAGTGAGAGAATTGAAAAAATGGAGTTATCAAAACGTAGTTTAGATCGTGGATCACATGTTTTGATCGTTGATGACTTTATGAAAGGCGGCGGAACAATTAATGGGATGCGTTCAATGATTGAAGAATTTGAATCTGAAGTTGTTGGGGTAACTGTTTTTGCTGAAACGTCAGTTAATGAGGGTAAACGTTTAGTTGACGATTATACTTCAATATTAAATGTTGATAATGTAAATAAATCAGGTGGTTCTATTCACGTTAGTGCTGGTAACTACTTAGAAAGAGTATTTGCTAATCCTAAAAAAGAACAAGTTGATTTAGGAGCAGAAACAAATTTCTTTAATTAAAAATATGGGCGATATCGGTATAAGGTATCGTCTTTTTATTTTATAAATTTCTTTTGAAAGTACAATATTATTAATTAGGCTTAAAAAATACAATTTATGTTTGAAAGTCAGCATTAATTAAGTTAAAATTTAGGCGTTAAGTAAGATAAATTTAAAGAATGAGGAATTTATATGACATCAAGATTTGCAATTATTTTAGCTGCGGGTCAAGGTACTCGAATGAAGTCAAAATTATATAAAGTTTTACATCAAGTTTGTGGTAAAGCAATGGTTGATCATGTATTATCACAACTTGAAAAAGAAGATGTTGATCAAATTTTAACAATTGTTGGTCATGGAGCAGAAAAAGTAAAAGAAACACTTGGAAATCGTACAGAATATGCTTTACAAGCTGAACAATTAGGAACAGGCCATGCTGTAATGCAAGCTGAAGATTTTTTAGGTGATAAAGATGGTATGACATTAGTTGTATGTGGTGATACTCCATTATTTACAGCCAAAACATTTGATAAGTTATTTGAATATCACGAAAAGAATCATGATGCAGCAACTGTGTTAACAGCTAAGACAGATAATCCATTTGGTTATGGACGAGTAATTCGTAATTTTGACGGCGAAGTTGAAAAAATCGTTGAACAAAAAGATGCAACACCTGAAGAAGCAAAAGTTAGTGAAATTAATACAGGTGTATATGTTTTTGATAATAAAAAATTATTTGAAACACTTCATCAAATTAATAATGACAATGCACAAGGTGAATACTACTTACCAGATGTAATTGGTATTTTGCAAAGTCAAAATGAAAAAATCGGTGCATATCAAATGAATGACTTTAATGAATCAATGGGTGTTAATGATCGTATTGCATTATCAAAAGCTACTAAAATTATGCAAAAACGTATTAATGAACAACATATGAGAAATGGTGTAACAATCATTGATCCAGAAAATACATACATTGATGCTGATGTACAAATTGGTGCAGATACAATCATCGAACCAGGTGTTCAATTAAAGGGTAAGACTGTAATTGGTGAAGATTGTACAATTGGTGCTCATTCTCAAATCATTGATTGTGTAATTGAAGATGGTGTGACAGTAACAACTTCATACTTAGAACAATCCACAATGCATAAAAATTCTAATATTGGGCCATACAGTCATTTACGCCCATTAGCAGATATTGGTGAAAATGTTCATATTGGAAACTTTGTAGAAGTTAAGAAAGCACAAATCGGCAAAGATACTAAAGTTGGTCATTTGACATATGTTGGAGATGCAACTTTAGGTAAAGAGATTAATGTTGGATGTGGAACAATCTTTATTAATTACGATGGAATGAACAAGCATCATACTAATGTTGGCGACTTCTCATTTATCGGAAGTGGTGCTAATTTAGTTGCTCCATTAGAAATTGGTGATCATGCATATGTTGCTGCAGGCTCAACAATTACAAATGATGTTCCTCCTCATGCAATGGGAATTGGACGTGGCCGCCAAGTAAATAAAGAAGGCTATTATGATAAATATCCTGTTGCTGAAGCAGCAAAAAAGATTGAAAAGGCAGAAAATAATAAATAATTATGATTTTAGCTTGCTTTTAAGAAGATAAATTAATAATATATTAATAGAATAATCATTATTGGAGGCAATCATGGCTGAACAAAGTTATAGTTCAAAAGTAAAAATTTTTGCTTTGAATTCAAACAAACCGTTAGCAAAGAAAATTGCAGATGCTGTTGGAGTACCCCTTGGTAAGACATCTGTAGATCGTTTTAGTGATGGAGAAATTCGGATTAACATTGAAGAAAGTATCCGTGGTGATGAAATTTTTATTATTCAATCAACTTCAGCTCCTGTTAACGATAACTTGATGGAATTGTTAATTATGATTGATGCATTGCGTCGAGCAAGTGCTTCAACAATTAACGTAGTAATTCCATATTATGGTTATGCACGACAAGATCGAAAAGCTCGTTCTCGTGAACCAATTACTGCTAAGTTAGTAGCTGATATGTTAGAAAAAGCAGGTGCTGATCGTGTGATTGTACTTGATTTACATGCAGCTCAAATTCAAGGATTCTTTGATATTCCTGTTGATCATTTAATGGGTGCACCATTATTAGCTGATTATTTCTTAAAGAATAACTTAGAAAAAGATGCAGTAGTTGTTTCACCTGATCATGGTGGAGTTACACGTGCACGTAAGTTGGCTGAGTTCTTAAAAGCTCCAATTGCAATTATCGACAAGCGACGTCCTAAAGCAAATGTGGCAGAAATCATGAATATTATTGGTTCGGTTGATAACAAGCGTTGCATTATTATTGATGATATGATCGATACAGCTGGTACAATTACTTTAGCATCACAAGCATTAATGGATGCTGGTGCAAAAGAAGTTTATGCCTGTGCAACTCACCCAGTATTATCAGGTCCAGCAATTGAACGGTTAGATAAGTCTCCAATTAAGAAAATCATTGTAACGGATTCAATTCAAATTCCAGAAGAAAAGCAAATCGATAAATTGACACAAGTTTCAGTTGGTCCACTTATCGGTGATGCTATTCGTAGAATTCATGAAAATAAACCAGTTAGTCCATTGTTTAAGAATCGTTTTCGTTCAGATTCAACACCAAATGAAGACTAATTAAAAAAAGAAGCTGTAAATTATTACAGCTTCTTTTTTTGCTTAAATTAATTTAATTAGTCATCAATTCTTTCGATAATCTTATAAGATTTTGCGTGTTGCTTTTCTTTATATTCTTCTTCAATTGCTGCTTTTTCATCAAATACGATGTATGGTTTATCGTTTTCTTCTTTTACGACTAACACAGGTTTTTCAACTTTTTGATGATAAACCTGAGCTGCTATATAGGCTTTGTTATAATCATAATCACTTGCAATCGATTGTCCTGGGTTAAAGAAAACATCTTCATTCATACTCATTTTAATCACCCCTCTATATCTATATTTTATCATAGACAAATTTATTATTAGAAGTATAAGGGGCTTCAGTTGAAAAATGGTATAGTCCATTGTATAATTGGACTATACCAAAAAAGATGTGGGGGAATTACCATGAAAATCATTATCGTTAAAGATCCAATTGATGGTGGTAAACAAGGATTAAAGAGATTCCAAAAAGCTAAAGCAAATGGAGCTAAAGTTTTTGGATTAGCGACTGGAAGTACTCCGATTACAACATACAAAGAAATTTGTAAAAGTGATTTAGATTTTTCTGATGATGTCTCAATTAACTTAGATGAGTACGTTGGATTAAGTGCAGATAATCCACAAAGTTATCACTATTATATGCAAGAACACTTATTTAGTTATAAACCCTTTAAACACTCATATATTCCGGATGGAACTAACTTGAATACAGAAAATGAAATTAAAAGATATAATCAAATCATTGCCGATAATCCTATTGATTTGCAATTATTAGGATTAGGAAGAAATGGGCATATTGGATTTAATGAACCAGGAACACCATTTGATTCTAAAACAAATCGTATTAAATTAACGCAATCAACTATTGATGCGAACGCACGATTTTTTGATAATGAAAATGAAGTTCCTAAAGAAGCGTATTCGATGGGAATCGGTTTGATAATGAAAGCTAAACATATTTTACTGGAAGCATATGGTAAGCAAAAAGCGCAAGCAGTAAAGGCAATGATAGAAGGTCCCATTACAACGGACGTTCCTGCAAGTGTATTACAAAATCATCCCGACGTAACAATTATTTTAGATAAACTTGCTGCATCATTGTTAGAGAAAAAATAGATATAACCAAAATACCCGATATAAATGAAATGTAAAATTTTTAATTTATATTGGGTATTTTTATGTTTTTTTCTTTTAAATTTATGGGATGAATGGTATTGTTAAAGTTGATTTATTTGAGGTGATTTTATGCAAAGAATAAAAGTAATATTTTCTGGTATATTAATTGCATTGAGTGGTATTATTCTTTGGATGTTTACGACTCACGATGCTTTTCTTTATAAACAAAGCATTGCAGAAGTGATTAATGTAAAAAATGAAGAGCCAGTTGAGACAGAAGATCCATATCAAAATAAAGATGAGACAACACAACAGATTTTAACTTTAAAAGTTCTTAATGGGAAAAATAAAGGGAAAATTGTTACCGCACAGAATGAGTTTTCGAAATCAGGTGCATATGATCAAGAATATCATGAAGGTCAACAGGTATTTTTAAATATCCATCATCATAAAAAGAAGTTAACAGCTAACATTTCACATTATAAGCGAGATACATATCTAATAATGCTTGTTTGGTTAGTAACCGTTTTACTTTATGTGTTTATGCATGTGAAGGGATTAAGAACATTATTAAGTGTGATAATGAACTTTATCATTTTTCTGATTTTTGTTGAAATTGATGTTAGTTATGACTTTACAAACTTTTTCTGGTTGTTTGCTACTAGTGCCATAATATTTACTGGGCTCTCGTTAGTCTTGGTAATTGGTTGGAACAAACAATGTTTAGTTTCTTTTCTATCTATTGTTTTCGGTACAACTGTGGCTTTGATATTAGGGATATTGATATTATACTTAACAGGTAATCAAGGAATTCATTATGAAGCGTTGGATTTTGCAACGCAAGAACCACAACAATTATTTTTATCAGCAACTGTAATTGGTCTTTTAGGAGCAGTAATGGATGCAGCAACTGATATTGTGTCGACTTTATTCGAAATGAAGCGAAAACAACCAGAAATTTCTGCAAAACAACTATATAAGTCTGGTCAAGAAGTTGGACATGCAATCATGGGGCCACTAATTAATGTTTTATTAATGATTTTCTTTGCTGAAACTTTTGCTATTGCAGTATTGTATTTTAGAACTGGAAATACTTATGCATATACCTTTGAGTGGGCAATGGCTTTAGGGGTTGCACAAGCTCTAATTAGCGGAATTGGAATTACATTAGTAATCCCATCAGCTAGTTTCTTATGCTCACGCTTTTTAGGAAGGAGGAATAAAAAATGTCCTCAATCTTAGCACTAACGATTGTATTAGGAATTTTAATGACGATTTTTGGTGGAAAACAGGGAATATCCTCTTTCTTTAGTGTATTGATGAATTTTATTATTTTATTTTTAACAGTAATATTAATTTCAAGTGGTTTTCCGCCTTTAGGAGTATCTTTATTTGCAGGTATTTGTATTTTAGCAATTACTATTTATATGGGCGATAAAGATGAACATTCTGCTAATGTTGCATTTATTGCAACATTAATTGTTTTAGCAATTATGCTTATTTTGATTATTCCAATTGATCATTTTGCTCAAATTAAAGGATTTTCAATGGAAGAATCAGAGGAAATTGAAGCTTTTAATTTATTGATTGGAGTTAATTTTGAACAATTAGCAATTTCAACTGCAATTTTAAGTACACTAGGTGCAATTGCGGAAGCAGCAATTGCAATTGCAAGTGGCTTAGAAGAAATTATTGAACAAAATTCTCATATTACTAAAAAAGAACTTTTTGAAAGTGGAAGTAACATTGGTTCTCAAATTATGGGAATGACATTTAATACTTTATTTTTTGGGATGTTTGGTAGTGATTTAGCGCTATTTGTTTTGTTAAGTAAGTTACATGCAAGTCCAGGATATTATTTAAACTCTAAAATATTTGTTTCAGAGTGTATGTTAGTTTTGTATTCTGCAGTTGCAGTTATTGCAGTAATTGTAATTACAACATATCTAATGGCACATAAATTAGACAAAAAAACAAGTAAATAAAAAGAGACTATATTTTATAGTCTCTTTTTATTTTAATTATGGAAAAATTAAACGATCATTATGAAGGTAATTTTCAAATTCTTGATATACTGGAGTGAAAATTTCCAGTTGATTTCCCTTAGCAAGCATTTCTTTTGGAAAGAAGAAGCGTTCATCACCTAAAATTTTTCCACTAATTGAACTTACTAATTCACTTACTGAAGAAAGTTCAACTAAGGAACCATCGCTTTGCATCAACTCTATTTGAGTTTGAGGTTTCTTAGAATTAGGATTATAGGAGTCATAAGGAAGATCAAAACTATCATTTGTTGCTGAATAGTACACAGGATCAAATCCAGCTTCTTCGATTAACATTTTTAATTTAGGCAAAAGTTTACGGGTTTGAAGATTAACTTTTACTGATTTCAATGGCTTGCGGTTCAAGAAACGTGATGATAAGTCTTTTAAAATTTGGTCGTCACAGTGACTCCAAATACTAAAACAAGTATTTAAAATGCCATCATCTAAACTTAGATAATCATCAAGTGTAAAGTCATTATCAAAAAAAGGCTTTAGCATGTCAAAGGCATAATTTTGTGGTAATTTGTGTTGTTCATATAAATATTTAGCACGCTTTAAAAGTGAGTTCAAAATGACTTCCATTGATCGTGAAACTGGATGGAAATAGACTTGTTGATACATTTGAAAACGACTAACAACATAATCTTCAACTGCGTGCATGCCACTAAAATTAAATGCAATTCCATCTTTATATGGCCGCATAACGCGTAAAATACGATTTAAATCAAAGTTTCCGTAATTAGTTCCAGTGAAATATGAATCCCGTAATAAATAATCCATGCGATCAGCGTCAATTTGACTAGAAATCATTTGAACAATTTGTTTGTTAGGATATGTTTTAGCAATTACACTAGCAACTTTTTGAGGAAAGTCATCACTTACTTGTTTTAAAACTTGATTAATTTCAGTTTCAGGAGAAGTGATAATTAACTGTGTCATTTTTTCATGATCAGTCTCAAAAATATGTTCAAATGTATGGGAATATGCTCCGTGACCAACATCATGCAGTAAAGCTGCACAAAGTGCTACTAATCGGTCTTCATCATTCCAAAGACCATCATCAGATGTTTTGGAGGAATAATTTCGTTGAAATAAGTCACAAATTTTACGTGCTATTTCATAAACACCGACAGAGTGGCCAAAGCGAGAATGTTCTGCTCCATGAAAGGTATAGCTGGTTGTTCCTAATTGCTTAATACGACGAAGCCGCTGAAATTCACGTGTATTGATCAAATCTAGAATCACTTTATGTTGAATGTAAATATAGTTGTGGATTGGATCGCGAAGCACTTTTTCCATTGGTAATAATTGGTCATTATAATGGTTAATAATAATCTCTTCTTTCATTGAAAATAAATTTATTGTTATTAATTAAAGTCATTAGTTAAAATTTGTTGTATTATTATATTATTTAGTATTATAACGCATTTTAGTAATAGATTAACTTAAGACTACTATGTAAGTTAGAAGGGAGTGATTCAATGTCATCAAATAATGAGTATAAAGTTAAAATTCATGTCGAAACAATTCATAAACAAAATGGAGAAGTTGAACGATATGTAGAAGATTTTGAAGGCCAACTAATTCAATTAAATAATGCATTTTATTTGCGATATACTGAAAAGCTTCCAGATAATGAAGAAGCTAAGGTTACATTTAAAATTGAAAATTCGGGAATAGTGCAACTAACTCGTAAAATGGGACAACATAGAATGCACTTGCGATTTGAATTAGAAAAAACAAATCAAACATTGTATCATACTCCATACGGAAATGTTCCAATGAGTGTTGTAACTCGTGCGATTAATAGTGTTTTAGATGATGAAAATACTATTTGTGGGAATTTGAATATTGATTATGAATTATATAATGGAGAAGCATTTTTAGGAGATTATAAAATTAGATTGCAATTTAGTGCATAATATTGTATGATGAGAAGTAAACTGCTGAAAGGACGTGTACCATATTGGGGCTTGAAAAATTCGAAGGTATGAATAAAAACGAATTATCAATGATTGAAGTTTCACGTGAGATTTTGCATGAAAAAGGAGAACCCATGGCATTTGCCGATTTAACAAATGCGGTTCAAAATTTCCTTGGTAAAAGTGATGAAGAAATTCGTGAGAGATTACCACAGTTTTATACAGATTTAAATATCGATGGCAGTTTTATCTCACTTGGAGATAATATGTGGGCATTACGTTCATGGTATCCATATGAATCAATCGATGAAGCTCTTGTTCATTCTGAAGAAGAAGGTTCACAACAACACCAACAAAAGAAAGTTAATGCTTTCTTAGATACAAATAATGATGACGATGTAATTGATTACGATAATGATGATCCAGAAGATAATGATTTTGATGATGACAACAATCACCGTCAAGAATTAAAAGATTATCAAAGTGATCTTGATAATATGGATGATGGTGATGATCCAGAAGATGAATTGCCAGATGGTATTGAAGGTCAATTAAACGAATTTTCAGATGACGAAGACGAATAAAGACTTGACGTACATGTAATGATTGAGTAAAATCTTATATGGGCGCTCGGAAGAGCCATTTGAACGGAAATAAGCTCCCTATTCAATATGAATAGGGAGCTTGTTGTTTTTTATATTTCCCCGTAAAAGCAATAATTTTTATTTAAAGGAGTTTTAACAATGACCAAGTATATATTTGTTACTGGTGGTGTTGTTTCATCACTTGGAAAAGGAATTGTAGCAGCTTCATTAGGACGCTTATTGAAAAATCGTGGATTAAAAGTTACAATTCAAAAATTTGATCCTTACATCAATGTGGATCCAGGAACTATGAGTCCATATCAACATGGTGAAGTTTTCGTTACTGATGATGGTACAGAAACTGACTTAGACCTTGGCCATTATGAACGTTTTATTGACATTAATTTAAATAAATATTCTAATGTAACTACTGGAAAAGTTTATTCTGAAGTTTTAAAAAAAGAACGTCATGGTGACTATCTTGGAAAAACTGTTCAAGTAATTCCACACATTACAAACATGATTAAAGAAAAAATCATGCGTGCAGGTACAGTTACAGATGCAGATGTTGTTATTACTGAAATTGGTGGAACAGTTGGTGATATTGAATCACTTCCATTTTTAGAAGCATTACGTCAAATGAAAGCAGAAGTTGGTGCAGATAATGTTATTTATATTCACACAACATTATTGCCATACTTAAAGGCTGCTGGAGAAATGAAAACAAAACCTACACAACATAGTGTTAAAGAATTAAGAAGTGTAGGTATTCAACCTAACTTATTAGTATTAAGAACAGAAAAGCCAGTTTCACAAGCTATTCGTGATAAGATTGCTAATTTCTGTGATGTTGATCCTGAATCAGTTATTGAATCACGTGATGTTGATACATTATATCAAATCCCATTGAACTTACAAGCTCAACATATGGATGATATTGTGTGTCAAAAATTACATTTAGATACACCAGAAGCTGATATGACTGAATGGAAAGAATTAGTAGATCGTGTACGTAATTTACAAGGTACAGTGAAGATTGCACTTGTTGGTAAATATACTCAATTGCCAGATGCATATATTTCAGTTAATGAAGCTCTTCGTCATGCAGGATATCAAGTTAATTCAAATGTTGAAATTGAATACTTTGATGCTGAAACAATTAATGAAGAAAATGTTGCTGAAAAACTTAAAGATTATGATGGAATCATTGTGCCTGGTGGATATGGTTCTCGTGGCTTAGAAGGTATGATTCAAGCTATTCGTTATGCTCGCGAAAACGATGTTCCATTCTTAGGTGTATGTTTAGGAATGCAAATGGCAAGTATTGAATTTGCACGTGATGTATTAGGAATTGAAGATGCTACAACAGGTGAAGTAAATCCAGATGCACCACATAAGATTATTGATTTAATGGCAGCACAAGAAGATGTAGAAGAAATGGGAAATACACAACGTTTAGGTGCATATCCATGCAAACTTCGTCCTGATACTATGGCTGCTAAAGCATATAATAATCAAGATGTAATTCAAGAACGTCACCGTCACCGTTATGAATTTAATAATGAGTATCGGGAAGCATTTGCTGAAAAGGGAATGGTAATTTCAGGAACTTCACCTGACAACCGTCTTGTTGAAATTATTGAAATTCCAGAAAATAAATTCTTCGTTGCATCACAATATCACCCAGAATTCTTATCACGTCCACAACGCCCAGAAGGTTTATTTGCTGCTTTTGTTAAAGCTGCATATGAAAATCAATAAGCGTTATTTGCTTACGAATTCATTTAAGTATGCTATTCTTAAGTTAAGTGAGATAGTGAAACGGAGGCGATACTAATGAAAGAGAAAAAATTAGGACATCTTGCTGAGGAAATCGTTAAATATCAAGAAAAATATCATTTGACAGATGCCGAACTAGCATTAACAAGCCATTTTTCCGTTGAAAGAATTCATGCGATCAAAGTTGGCCAAGCTCAAGTGAATCCACAAGAGTATGAAGAATTACAAGAATTATTGGCCGATGAAAAACCTGTAACAAGTGACGATGAAATGTAATTACTTAACTTACTTTAAGAGTTTGCAAAGCTTTTCATAATAGAGCTTTACAAACTCTTTTATTTGGCATTAGGTATTTTTATACGTAGGAAGGAAGTTTATAATGGCAAAGCGAAAAAAGAAACAAAAAGTAACACCTGCACAAACAATTATTACTATTTTAACTGCAATATTAATTGTTTTATGTGGTGGAAGAGCTACAGGGCAGTTCTCAAATATTAATTTAGGATATTCACAAAACGTAAAAACAAGTCAAAATACTCCTAATAAAGAATTAGCGTCAAGTGTTTTAACAGATAATGTAAAAAAACAATTAGGTAATTCGATTGTATATAATGGTCATGGTGCATTTATTATTAATAATAATAAAAATGATTTGAATGCTCATATTTCAAGTGCCCCTTATGCAGTGAATGAAGTAGATGAATTGGGACGAGCACATATTGGTAATGCATGGTTAAATAAGACTTCGCGTCAATATAAGAGTCGTGAAAAAACAGGAAATGGTCGAACAAGTTGGAAACCAAAGGGATTTCATCAATTGACGAATCTTCCTGGAGAATATAAACATGCATATGATCGTGGTCATTTATTAGGTTATGCACTAGTTGGGGGAGTTCGTGGATTTAATGCATTAGAATCAAATGAGGCTAATATTGCAACGCAGACAGCGTGGGCAAATGAAGCTCGTAGTAAAAATTCAACAGGCCAAAATTATTATGAAGGTCTAGTACGAAAAGCATTAGATCAAAATAAGCAAGTACGTTATCGAGTAACAGATGTTTATGATGGCAATAATGTAATCCCATCTGGAGCACATCTTGAAGCTAAATCTTCAGATGGTTCATTAGAATTTAATGTATTTGTTCCTAATGTACAGACTAATATTAAAATTAATTATGAAACAGGTTACGCTACAAAAAATTAATACTAATATTATTTAAAAATAATTGAAACCCAATTAGGTATCTTGTATTATAAAAAGTGATACGTCTATAGTAGATAATAGTACGGTATATAATTTGTAATAAGAGTGAGGATCTTTCAATGAAAAAAATGATAGTTAAGGGAGAGCAACGCCTTCGCGGTGAAGTTACAATTGGCGGAGCTAAAAATAGTACAGTGGCTTTAATACCAGCTGCTATTTTAGCTGATACTCCTGTAAAGTTTGATTCTGTACCTGAGATTTTAGATGTACATAACTTAATGTTGATTTTAGAAGCAATGAATGTAAAATCACATTTTGAAAATGGAAAATTAGAGATTGACCCAACTAATATTAAAAATTCCCCATTGCCAGGTGGTGCAATTCGGAGTTTACGCGCATCATATTATTTCATGGGTGCACTATTAGGAAAATTTGGAGAGGCAACAGTTGGTTTCCCAGGAGGAGATAATATCGGACCTCGCCCAATTGACCAACATATTAAGGGATTTAAAGCATTAGGGGCACATGTTGAAGAACAAGAAAATGCAGTTAAAATTACTACAGGTCCAGATGGGTTACATGGATCTAGAGTCTTTTTTGATATGGTTTCAGTTGGTGCAACAATTAATGTTTTACTTGCAGCTGTCAAAGCAAAAGGAACAACAATCATGGAAAATGTTGCTAAAGAACCTGAAATTATTGATTTAGCTACATTCTTGAATAATATGGGAGCACATATTCGTGGTGCGGGAACAGATGAGATTAGAATTGAGGGTGTTGAAACATTAAAATCTACTAATACTCATACAATTATTCCTGATCGAATTGAAGCCGGAACTTATTTGTCATTTGCAGCAGCAAATGGTGATGGGGTGTTAATTAAAAATGTTATTACAGAACATTTAGATCCATTTATTGCTAAGTTACGCGAAATGGGTGTAACAATGGAAATTAATGAAGATAGTATTTATATCCCAGGAAATGATGATTTAAAACCTGTAACGGTTAAAACTTCACCATTCCCAGGTTTTGCAACTGATTTACAACAACCAATCACGCCATTGTTGATGTGTGCAGAAGGAACAAGTAAAATCATTGAAACAATTTATCCTAAGCGCATTAAACATATTTCAGAAATGCAACGAATGGGTGCAGATATTTCATGTGAAGATGGAGTATTTACAATTAAACATTCAGATCATTTAGTAGGAGCAACAGTTGATGCGGGAGAAATTCGTGCTGGGGTTGCTTTATTAGGTCTTGGATTAATGGCAAACGGTACTACTGTAATTAATAATGCAGATAACATTTTGCGTGGTTACGATAGAATTGTTGAAAAAATGAATGAGTTATCAGTTGAAATTGAACTGTTAACAGTTGCTGAATAAGGATGTCGATAGAATAATGGAGAAAAAAACGGAAAAAAATAAAGACAATAAAACTGAAGATTTGCAAGGTGAAAAAGATGCGATAACTTTAAAAAGCCTTGAAAAAATGACATTACGTGAAATTTATGAATATGCTCGAAAGTATAAGATTCCATATTATAGCCAAATGAATAAAAAAGAACTTGCAATGGCAGTAGTGCGAGCTCAAGCAGAAAAGCAAGGATATTTTTATATGGAAGGCGTTTTAGAAATTATTTCACGTGATTCATACGGCTTTTTACGTCCTATCAATTATGGACCTTCAAAGGAAGATATCTATATTTCTGTCAGTCAAATTAGTAAATTTGGATTAAGAAATGGTGATTTAGTTGCAGGATTGGCACGCTCTCCACGACATGGTGAACAGAATTATGGAATGATGCGTATTGATTCAGTAAATGGAAAATCACCTCAAGAAGCTAAAAGTCGTCCGCATTTTCCTGCATTAACTCCAATTTATCCAGATAAACAAATTAAGTTAGAAACAACAACTAAAAACATCTCAACACGAATAATTGATATGTTTGCTCCAATTGGATTTGGCCAACGTGGATTAATTGTTGCTCCTCCTAATGCGGGAAAAACTAGTTTATTAAAAGCAATCGCTGGAGGTGTTTCTCAAAATTATCCGGATGCGAAATTAATGCTACTATTAATCGATGAACGTCCAGAAGAAGTTACTGATTTAGAAAGAACCGTAGATGGCGAAGTAATATATTCAACATTTGATCAACGTCCAGAAAATCATATCAGGGTTGCTGAATTAGTTTTGGAACGTGCAATGCGTCTTGTTGAAGATAAGCAAGATGTGGTAATTTTACTTGATTCTTTAACTCGATTGGCAAGAGCATATAACTTGGTTGAAACACCAAGTGGAAGAACTTTATCTGGTGGGGTGGATCCTGCTGCATTGTACAAACCTAAAAAGTTCTTTGGTGCAGCACGAAACGTTGAAGAAGGCGGAAGTCTTACAATTTTAGCAACCGCATTGATTGATACTGGAAGTCGAATGGACGATGTAATTTATGAGGAATTTAAGGGAACTGGAAATCAAGAATTGCAATTAAATCGTACATTAGCTGAAAGAAGAATTTTTCCTGCAATTGATCTTGATAAATCTGTTACTAGAAGAGAAGATTTATTATTACCTACTGAAATGCGAAACGCTATTTGGAAGTTAAGACGTGAATTAATGACTAATGATTTAACACAGGATACAGCAGAAGTGTTAAGTATGTTGCGTCATACAAAGGATAATGAAGAGTTTATTGCAGAAATTAACAAAATTAAGTCAATTAGGTAATTAAAAATAATATTGCATGCATAATTATTTCATGTTATCATGATATCTGTTATACAACATGAATTTAACTCTGGCTCAGCAAATGAACCAGGGCAAAGGAGCGAAATTAAAATGAAACAAGGAATTCACCCAGATTACCATAAAGTTGTATTTATGGATTCATCAACAGGTTACAAGTTTTTATCTGGCTCAACAGCTACATCAAACGAAACTGTTGAATGGGAAGATGGTAACACATATCCATTAATCCGTGTTGAAATTTCAAGCGACTCACACCCATTCTACACAGGTAAACAAAAGTTTACACAAGCAGACGGTGTTGTCGATCGTTTCAACAAAAAATATGGCTTTACAAACAAATAAAGGATATTTTTCAGACTGCAAATTATCAATTGCAGTCTTTTTTGTTATAAAATAAGATATAGGAATATTTATATATTCTATTTAATAATGATTTTATAGAAGGGAAGTTAGCGCTATGTCAGTTAAAGAATTAACAGATAGTAATTTTGAAGAAGAAACAGCTAATGGAATTACATTTACAGATTTTTGGGCAACTTGGTGTGGTCCATGTAGAATGCAAAGCCCTGTAATCGATGAATTAGCCAAGGAACTAGATGGCAAGGTTAAATTTACTAAGATGGATATCGATCAAAATCCTAATACTGCAACTGAATTAGGAATAATGTCAATTCCTACAATGGTTATTAAAAAAGATGGCAAGATTGTGGATTCAATTGTTGGATATCATGATAAAGCACAATTAGAACAAATTATTAATCAATATCTTTAATATGAGGTGTCACAATGGCTGATAAATATGATGTAATTGTAATTGGTGCAGGGCCTGGCGGAATGACTGCAGCACTTTATGCTTCACGTGCAAATTTGAAGGTAGCAATGCTTGATCGTGGAGTTTATGGAGGCCAAATGAATAATACTGCTGAAGTAGAAAATTACACTGGATTTAAATCTATTTTGGGTCCAGATTTGGCAGAAGAAATGTATCAAAGTTCAATCCAATTTGGAGCAGATTTTGTTTATGGTAGTGTGCAAAAAATGACGGTTGATCAAGATAATATAAAACATGTTATTACTGATAGTGGTGAGTTAGAGGCACCAGCAGTAGTAATTGCAACGGGTTCCCAATATCGCAAATTACAAATTCCAGGTGAAGAAGAATATAGTGGTAAAGGTGTATCATATTGTGCAGTCTGTGATGGTGCATTTTACCGTAATAAAAAAGTTACAGTTGTTGGTGGTGGAGATTCTGCTGTCGAAGAAAGTGCATATTTGGCAAAATTAGTTGACCATGTAAACGTTGTTCATCGACGTGATCAATTACGTGCACAAAAAATTTTACAAGACCGTGCTTTTGCTAATGATAAAATTGGATTCACATGGAATACAGTTGTAACAGAAATTGTGGGTGATGGCCAAAAAGTGACAGGTGTAATGACTCATAATAAAGATACAGGCAAGGATACATTGGTAGAGACAGATGGGATTTTTATCTATATTGGAAATGTACCAATGACTGAACCATTTAAAGATTTAGGAATTACAAATGAGCAAGGTTGGATTATTACAGATGATCAAATGAAAACCTCAATTCCTGGGGTCTTTGCAGTAGGAGATGTACGTGATAAAAAATTACGACAAATTACTACAGCAGTAGGCGATGGAGGAATTGCAGGACAAGGAACATTTGATTATTTAGAAAGTCTCAAGAATTAATATAAAATACGGAAGTTAAATCCGAACAATCATTTTACATTGTTCGGATTTAACTTTTTATTTTTTAAGTTTTTAATTAAAAAACGCTTTCTATAAATTTATTATTTACAAACCTTAATCGATAATGTATATTTATCTTTGTAATTTACAATAATTCTTTAATTTAATGTTCGTGTTTACAAAGGAGTGTTTATCTTTGAAAGGTATTGCAAATTATTTTGAGTTTGATCGGTTACATACGAATTTTAAGCGTGAAATAATCGCTGGTTGTACGACTTTCGTGTCGATGGCTTACATTTTGTTTGTTAATCCGACAATTTTAGGAGCTTCTGGCATGAATCAAGGAGCTGTATTTACAGCTACTGCATTATCTGCTGCATTTGCTTGTTTAGTAATGGGATTATATGCTAAATATCCTTTTGCTTCAGCACCAAGTCTAGGTATTAACGCATTCTTTGCATATTCAGTATGTATCGAAATGCATATTCCTTGGCAAACTGCTTTAGCTGGTGTTTTTGTAGCATCAATTATTTTCTTATTACTTACAGTTTTAAAACTTCGTGAAACAATTATTAATTCTATTCCAGTTGATTTGAAATATGCAATTTCAAGTGGTATTGGATTGTTTATCGCATTTGTTGGATTAAAAGACGGTGGTTTGATTGTTGCTGATAAATCAACTTTAGTAGCTTTAGGAGATATTAAAGGTGTTGTATGGGTAACATTATTCGGATTATTAGTAACTGTAATCTTAATGTTATTAAATGTTCCAGGTGCAATCTTCATTGGAATGGTTGCAGGTGCAATTTTTGGAATGTTCTCAGGATACATTTCAATGCCAAAGAGCTTTATTTCAAGTATTCCAAGTTTGGAACCTACATTTGGAGTTGCTCTTAGAAATATTGGTCATATAAATACAATGCAAATGTGGATTGTTGTCTTTACATTTTTATTGGTTACATTCTTTGATACTACAGGAACATTAATTGGATTAGCTCAACAAGGTGGTTTTATGAAAGATAATAAGATGCCACGTGTTGGTAAAGCTTTGATGGCTGATTCAACAGGAATGATGGTTGGTTCGGTTTTAGGAACATCACCAGTTAGTGCTTATATTGAATCCTCTGCTGGAATTGCAGTAGGTGGACGTTCAGGTTTCACAGTTGTCATAACCGGATTATTATTCATTGTGGGAATGTTCTTCTCACCATTGTTAGCAGTAGCAACTTCACAAGTAACAGCACCAGCTTTAATTATTGTAGGTGTATTAATGGCTCAAAATACAGCTAAAATCAATTGGAGTAAATTAGAAATTGCTATTCCTGCTTTCTTGATTTTAATTGGTATGCCTTTAACATATAGTATTGCAGATGGATTAGCATTAGGATTTGTTGCTTATCCTATTACAATGATTGCTGCAAAGAAATGGAAAGACGTTCCATTATTAATGTATGTATTATTCTTTGTATTCATTGCATACTTTGCAATTTTAGGCTTTAAATAATTAGAAAGAATAATGAATAGATTATAGGATTTTAATATTTATTTTTATTTTAACTGCTTTTTTGTATAATAGTGCTTGAGGTGTACTTATGTTAAAGATTAAAAAAACAGTTAATCTTGATCAGGAATTGTATAAAGATGCTGTTTCAATTAGAGAACAAGTCTTCGTTAGTGAACAAGGTATCCCAATTGAATTAGAAATGCAAGGTGAAAATGGTCCTTGTTATTATGTAGGATATGTAAATGATGTTCCAGTTGCGACTGTTCGTGTTGTGCTTGATGGACAACAATGGATAATCCAACGAATGGCAGTATTGCCAGATTGGAGAAATCGTCATTTTGGTTCAAAAATTATCGAAGCAATTGAACATGATGCAAAAGAAAATCATGTAAATAAAATTACATTACATGCTCAAGACAATGCGGAAAAGTTTTATCAAAAACTAGGGTATAAAATACAAGGTGAGAGTTTTAATGAAGTTGAAATTCCTCATCATGTGATGACAAAAGAATTGTAAATTTGATAATTACATGTTATTATAACGCTGTGCGATGAGTCGAGAATAGCCAATAGTATTTTTACTATCGTGTTGCGGCACAAGGCTAAATCGAATGGCACACATAAACTGCCGGATTGCAGCGTGTGATCTATTTTTAATGTGGATAAAAAATAGATTATTTTGATGTTAGTTATCAAAGTACCAACAAGAGGTGTGAGAACTAATTGTTCTCACACCTTATTTTATAATAGATGGAGTGGGAAAATGATTTTTATTATTTTAATAATTTTATTAGTTGTTATTATTGGTGGATATGTTATTTTATACAATAATTTGCAAACTGCAAAGGTTAATACAGAAGAGGCTTGGAGTCAAATTGATGTTCAGTTACAACGTAGAAATGACTTAATTCCTAATTTAGTAGAAGCCACTAAAGGATATGCTAAGCATGAACGTGAAACGTTTGAAGAAGTTGTTAAATTAAGAAATAAAATTATGACATTGCCTGCTGATGCACATCAAGAAAAAATGGAAATTTCTAACCAGTTAACAGATGCTTTAAAATCAATTTTTGCACTTTCTGAAAATTATCCTGATTTAAAAGCTAGTCAACAATTTTCACAATTACAAGAAGAACTAACGAATACTGAAAATAAAATTGCATACTCACGGCAACTATTTAATAGTTCTGCAGCAATTTTTAATAAAAAGTTGGTAGTCTTTCCATCAAATTTGGTGGCTAAATTTAGTCATTTAACTAAGATAGATTATTTACAAGTCCCTCAAGATGTTAAAGATGTGCCACAAATTCATTTTTAGAAGAAGGAATTTAGATGCTTTATCAACAAATTGCCCGAAATAAGAGAAAAACGATTTATGTAATGATTGGTTTCTATATGTTAGTTGGATTAATGGGAGCAGCACTTGGCTATTTCTGTTATGGCAGACCTTCAGTTGGAATTGCGATAGCAATTGGAATTGGAATTGGAATCTTCTATATGATTACAACATTGAGTCAATCGACACAGATTGTTATGAAAATGAATAATGCACATCAAGTTACGGAACAACAAGCCCCAGAACTATATCATGTTGTTGAAGATATGGCAATGGTGGCAAAAGTTCCAATGCCAGAGGTATATATTATTGATGATCCTAGTCCCAATGCATTTGCTACTGGACCTGATCCAGAACACGCAGCTGTTGCCGCTACTTCAGGTTTACTTCAACGATTAAATCGTGAAGAACTTGAAGGTGTTATGGGACATGAAATTAGCCATATTCGAAACTATGATATTAGATTGCAATCAACTGCTTTAGCATTAGTATCTGTAATTTCATATTTAGCTAATTTTAGTGTAAATTCTATTTTCTGGGGAAGAGTTAATCGTGATGATGATGAAAATAATAATTCAGCGATTATTGCGATGATTCTATCTCTTTTAACATTAATTTTAGTGCCACTTGCAGCATCGCTTGCACAAATGGCACTATCAAGAAATCGAGAATATTTGGCAGATGCTTCTGCAATTGAACTTACTAGAAATCCGCAAGGCTTAATAAATGCACTAAAAAAGATTTCTAATAGTGAGCCAATGAAAAATGCTAATACAAGTAGCGCTTCATTGTATATTGCAGATCCATTCAAAAAAGATAATTGGGCACATTTATTCGATACTCATCCTCCAATTGACCAAAGAATTAAACGGTTAGAAGAAATGTAGTATTTATTAAATGAAAAGATGCAAATGGATTATAAAGCTTTTTTTCGCTTTGACTTTCATTTGCATCTTTTTCAATTTTGTAATATCGATGAAGAATATCTTGGAATGTGGTACAATTACATAGAATTATGTGCAGTTTTAGAAAACTTATTACTGAAAGGAAGAGCAGATTTTATGAAGATGCAATTATCAGAAATTGCGCGGGTGTTAGAAATTGAAGATATTCCTAATGATTGGCAGAATATTACCATCACTAGTGTTAGCTTTGATAGTCGGAAAATGAAAGAAGGAGCTTTATTTGTCCCTTTGAAAGGTGAGCATGATGGACATCAATACATTCAAAATGCAATTGATGCAAATGCACAAGCAACACTTTGGCAAAAAGATCACCGTGCAATACCTACTGAAATACCTGCATTAGTAGTGGATGATACTCTTGAAGCATTACAAAAATTAGCAAAGTATTATTTGCAAAAGATTAATCCGCAAGTGGTTGCTGTTACTGGAAGTAACGGAAAAACAACTACAAAAGACATGATTGCTGCTGTCTTAAAAACACAATATAACGTTACAAAAACGTTTGAAAACTTCAACAATGAAATTGGGGTCCCAATTACATGTTTATCAATGGAACCTAATACAGAAGTATTAGTTGTTGAAATGGGAATGGATCGATTCGAACAATTAGATAAATTAAGTCACTTAGTAGATCCAGATGTAGCCGTTATTACTATGATTGGTGAGGCACATATTGAGTTCTTTGGAACACGTGATAAAATTGCAGATGCTAAAATGGAAATTACTCATGGATTAAAAGAAGATGGCGTATTAGTTTACAATGGCGATGAACCTTTATTACATGAGCGTGCACAGAAAATTGTACAAGAAACGCAAACATTTGGACTAAACAATAATGATGATGATTTAACTGCAGAAAACATAAAGAGTTTTGAAACTCGTACGACTTTTGATGTTCCTGAATTAAATCACACATCATTTGAAATTCCTATGTTAGGGGATTATAACGTAAAAAATGCCCTTGCATCGCTTTTAGTAGGTCGTTTAATGCATATTTCAACAGAAAATATGCAGTTAGCACTAAAAGATTTTGCACTAACTAAAAATAGAACTGAATGGGTACAAGGTGCTTTAGGAGAACAAATTTTAAGCGATGTTTATAATTCAAATCCTACAGCAGTTAAAGCAGTTTTGAATTCTTTTGAAAAAGTCGAAACAAAGGGTAAAAGAATTGTATTATTAGGTGACATGCTTGAATTAGGTGAAAAATCTGCAGAAATGCATGCTTCTTTAGCTCAAGAAATTAATCCTGATAAGATTGATGAAGTTTACTTATATGGTAATGAAATTAGAATTTTGGCAGATCAATTAGGAGCAAAAATGCCTGCTAAAAGAATTCATTATTTCCCATTGGGAACACAGGAGCAAATGATTGAAAATCTTAAAGCATCAATTACTAAAGATGACGTAATTATGCTAAAAGGTAGTCATGGAATGCACTTAGAAAATGTTTTACAAGCATTAAAAAAATAATATTTATAGAGCAGAATTGAGGAGATTTGGTTGAATTTTAATGATTTAGGTTTGGATGAACAAATGTTATCAGCAGTTGAACGAACAGGGTTTGAAACTGCAACTCCAATCCAAGAAAAAACAATTCCATTAGTTTTAAGTGGAATAGATGTAATTGGTCAAGCACAAACAGGAACAGGGAAAACGGCTGCTTTTGGTTTGCCATTACTACAAAAAATAGATTATTCTAAAAAACAAATTCAAGCTTTAGTAATTTCTCCTACTAGAGAATTAGCGATTCAAACACAAGAAGAGATATATAAATTAGGTAAAGAAAAACGAGCTAAAGTTCAGGTCGTGTATGGTGGGGCAAATATTTCACGCCAAATTAAGCAATTAAAAAATTATCCTCCTCATATTTTAGTAGGAACTCCTGGAAGACTTTTGGATCATATTAAAAGACATACAGCTGATTTGTCAGCAGTCAAAATGTTAGTTTTAGATGAAGCTGATGAAATGCTTGATATGGGATTTTTAGATGATATTGAAAATATTATTAAAAATGTACCCAAAGAACGTCAGACTTTATTGTTTTCAGCAACTATGCCTAAATCCATTCTTAATATTGGAAAAAAATTTATGCATGATCCAGAAATTGTAAAAATCAAAGCAAAACAATTAACTACTGATTTAGTTGATCAATATTTTGTAAAAGTACGTGATAATGAGAAATTTGATGTAATGACACGTATTTTAGATGTACAATCTCCGGATTTAACAATTGTGTTTGGAAGAACAAAACGACGCGTAGATGAGTTATCTCGAGGATTAGAAATTCGTGGTTATAATGCCGCTGGTATCCATGGTGATTTATCTCAACAACAACGAAGCGAAGTATTGAAAAAATTTAAAAATGGTTCGCTTGATATTTTAGTTGCTACAGATGTTGCAGCTCGTGGTTTAGATATTTCAGGCGTAAGTCACGTATATAATTATGATATACCTCAAGATCCAGAAAGTTATGTACACAGAATTGGAAGAACAGGTAGAGCTGGTAAGCATGGAATTTCAGTTACTTTTGTAACACCACATGAGATGGATTATTTACGTGTAATTGAAAACTTAACTAAAAAACGAATGATTCCAATGAGACCACCAACAGAAAAAGAAGCATTTGCTGGGCAAATGTCAGCAGCTGTAGAGGAAATTGGAACATTAATTGAACAAACTGATTCTGAAAAATATTTAAAGACTGCAGACCAATTATTGGAAGAATATAGTGCTTTAGATATCGCATGTGCTTTATTAAATAGCGTTTCTAAAGAAGATGCAAGTTCAACACCAGTGAAAATTACTCCAGAACGACCATTACCAAGAAGAAAGAAAAGACAATCATTTTCTAAAAAGAAAAAATATGGTAATTCTAAGCGAAGCCAAGGCAGACGTTATCGTCATGAATATGATAAGCAACGTGAAAATAAGAGAAAGCCAAAGTATAAGATTCGTAAAAAAAGTCGGGGATAATCATGATTTATGGGCTAGGTGTTGATATTACAGAAATTGAACGAGTACATAAAATTCGTCAGAAAAATGAAAAATTTATAACTAAAGTATTAACTGATAACGAGTTTGACTTTTATCAAAATTTAACTGAAAAAAGAAAAGATGAGTTTTTAACTGGACGATTTTCTGTAAAAGAATCATATAGTAAAGCATTAGGAACAGGAATTGGAAAATATGTGACCTTTAAGGATTTAGAAATTCTTGATAATGAGTGGGGAAAACCAGAATTTAAAAAGCATCCATATAGTGAAAAATTGAATGCACATGTTTCAATTTCGCATACCGATGAATTAGTGATGACAGAAGTTATTTTAGAAAAAAAATAGGAAAGGGACGTTTCAAATGATTATTGGGCGACATAGAAATACTTATGCCACAATAGATTTAAGTGCAATTCAACATAATATTAATGTTGAAAGACAACATATGAATGATGGTCAAGCATTATTTGCAGTAGTAAAAGCAGATGCATATGGACATGGTTTAGTTCCAGTAGCAATTGCAGCACAAGAGGCAGGTGTCGATGGCTTTTGCGTAGCTTTAATTGATGAAGCAGTTGCATTACGCGAAGTCGGAATTACAAAACCTATTTTGATTTTAGGAATTACACCTGTACAACAAGCTACTTATATGGCAAAATATAATCTTTCTACTGCTGTAGGCGACTTACAGTTTTTAAAAGAAGCTCAAGTTCAACTTGAAAAAAGTCATTTGAAATTAAGGGTTCATCTTGCATTAGATACTGGAATGGGAAGAATCGGCTTTCGTAATCAAAAAGATTTGATTGAAGCAATTGAATTTCTTGAAAAATATCCAAATGAATTTGATTATGAAGGTATTTTTACTCATTTTTCTACTGCAGATAGTTCCGATGATACTTATTTTGAAATGCAATTAAACAAATTTCAAAATTTAATGGAAGTAGTAAAAAAACGGCCAAAATATGTTCATGTAGCCAATTCTGCTGCTTCAATTTGGCATAAAAAATGCGGTGGCGATTTAGTACGATTGGGAATTGGAATGTATGGATTGAATCCATCAGGAAAAGAAGTGGATTTACCAGAAGATATGCAAATTAAGCCTGCATTTTCATTATCAAGTGAACTGGTAGCAGTAAAAAAGGTTCATGCAGGTGATTCTATTAGTTATGGTACGACATATACTGCTGAAAAAGATGAATGGATTGGTACAGTTCCAATGGGATATGCAGATGGATGGTTACGCCGAATGCAAGGTTCAAAAGTTCTTGTTGAGGGCCATGAATGTGAGATTGTTGGAAGAATTTGTATGGATCAATTTATGATTCGATTACCATATAAAATGGATATTGGCAAAGAAGTTACCCTTATTGGTGAAAATAATGGTAAAATAAAAACGGCACAGGATGCAGCCGACTTTGCTGGAACTATTCATTATGAAATCGTTTGTTCGATTGCGCAACGTGTTCCACGCTTTTATAAGAAGTAACTAACGGAGGTTGTTGAAATGAACGCAAGTGATGCTTTGAAAAAGGTTTTGAATTGCGAGAATTTACAAATTTATTGTGATTACTATTCGATTTCGGTTGAACAAATTAAAGAAAATCCTAAAATTGCAGTTTATATTTTAGAGCATCAGCAATCTTTAGATAAAATGATTGCTGGATATAATGAGATGAGTTCAATTAATCAACATATTTGTAGTGAATTTCAACTATGCGAACATGAGTGCCAATTTTAAACCTAATTTATGAATTGAGGCACTTATTATGAATGAAGAAGAACAGGTTAGTAGAGGAGATATTTATTATGCAGACTTATCCCCAGTAGTGGGTTCAGAACAAGGGGGATTACGACCTGTATTAATTATTCAAAATAATATTGGAAATAAATTTAGTCCAACAGTCATAATTGCAGCAATTACATCTAAAATTTCGAAACCTAAGATGCAAACACATGTTGCAATTGAAAAATCAAAAAATGGATTAGAAAAAGATTCTGTCGTTTTGTTGGAACAAGTTAGAACAATTGATAAAAAACGTCTAAGAAGAAAAGTGACTCATTTAAAAGCTAAAGTGATGAAAAAAGTCGATCATGCTTTAGAAATTAGTCTAGGATTAAAAGTATTAAAATAAAAAGACTGTGTATAATTTGTAATTATACACAGTCTTTTTATGCATGAAGATCTTCAATTGCTTCAATTTCAAAACGATTTCGTTTTAAACTAGCAACAATGCGTTTTAATTTTGATTTGTCAACATCTGAAGGTAATGTAAATAATATTCTTTGAACATTATTACTTTCATGTAAATCAAGTGAAATGCAACTTGCAATTGATGTATAGCGAGTGATGATTTTTGAAATTTTTGCAAGGTCACCACGATTTCCTGAAGATAGGATGGTTAACACATAACTACCATCATTAACATTCCATGACTGCGAAAGCATTTTTAATAAACTGCTGTGAGTAAGAATACCAAAGAAGTTATTATTTTCATCTAAAACTGTAATATATGGCAAATCTTTGATTGTAAAAAAGATATTAAAAAAAGCAGAATCAAGTGAAATAAATTTAGTAGCGTTTTTTAATAATTGGGTTACTGGAAGATTCATATCTCCCCCACGAGATTTATGACGATAAATATGCATCTTATAAATATTTCCGCGAAAAATATTTCCACTTTTATCAAGAACTGGTACGCAACGAAATCCAGAGGTTTCTAAGATATCCAATGCTTCCTCTAAAGTTGCATTTTCATTAATTAAAGTCAGTTCATCTTTAGGTTTAACAATTTCTTTTAAAATCATTACAATTCTCCTAGAATATCCAATCGAAGTTTCAAATTATATAATACCATACTAAGTTAATTCTAAGAAATATTTAATTTAAAATTGCTCATTAAATGGGAATAAATATAAATGTGATATACTTAAACACGACATAAAGTTGGAGAATATAGTTCTAATTTATAGAATATCTTCTTCATAACGTATTTAGATTGGAAGTTATAAAAATGAAAATGATTGTTGGATTAGGAAACATTGGTGCACGTTATGATAAGACACGACACAATACAGGATTTATGATAGTTGATGAATTAGCAGAACGTAACCATATTGATTTTGATAAAGAAAAATGTAATGCGATGATTGGATTAGGCATGATTGAAAATGAAAAAGTAATTCTTGTAAAGCCTAAGACATTTATGAATGAATCTGGACGAGCTGTTAAGCCATTGATGGATTACTATAAGATTGATAAAGATGATATATTAATTATTCAAGATGATTTAGATATGGAAGTTGGCAGAATCAGATTACGCCAAAAAGGATCTGCTGGCGGGCATAATGGGATCAAAAGTATCATTCAACATGTAGGAACACAAGAATTTAAGCGATTAAAAGTTGGAATTGGACGTCCTAAAATTATGACAGTTGTTGATTGGGTATTAGGAAAATTTAAGCCATCAGAACAACTTCAATTTAACAATGCAAAAGATCAAGCTGTTGATGCAATTGAATATTGGATTGCATCAGGTGATTTTATGAAGACAATGAATAAATTTAATTAGAGAGTGATGTGATATGCGACTAGATGATTTTGTTGAAAAATCTATAGAATTTAAAGATTTTCAACACAACATTGAAAATAATGGAAGACATTTACTAACTGGTGTATTAGGGTCAGCAAAGACAATTGTGTTACAAACATTATTAAAAAAAGCACAAAGTCCAATTTTAGTAGTTACAGATACTATTAGTAATGCACAAAATTTAGTAAATGATTTACAAAATGTTGTTGCAGAAGACCAAGTATACTTATTTCCAGTAGAGGAACTTATTGCTACTGAGATTGCAACAAGTTCCCCAGACTTTAAAAGTCAACGTGTACAAGCGTTAAGTGCAATGGCAAAGCAAGAGCCAGCAATAATAGTAACGAATACTTCTGGACTTCAACGAGGATTACCTTCTGTAGAATCTTGGAAGAAATCAATTTTAACCTTAAAACAAGGGGAAGAACTTGACCTAGAACAAGTAGCAACTAAGTTAATTCAAATGGGGTATACTCGGCAAAAGTTAGTCGATCATCCTGGAGATTTTGCTATTCGTGGATCAATTCTTGATATCTATTCATTAAATTATGCTTTTCCGCTCAGAATTGATTTATTTGATACAGAAATTGATTCGATTAGATCATTTGATATTGGAACTCAAAGAAGTATTAAAGAATTAGATGAAGCAGAAATTTTTCCTGCTACGGATTTAATTTTTGATCATAAGTTATTAAAAAATGCAGCATTGAAGTTAACTCAAATAGCACATGATGTAAATAGTTCATTAACTGAAGAGAAGCAAAATCAGTTAAACGATAAAATTGATGAAATTATTAATGATTGGCAAAATGATACTTTGCTTCCACTTCATCGAATTTTTGCTCAGGTATTGTATCCAGAACAGACTTCATTATTAGATTATTTAAGTACTAAAGGCTTATTAATAGTAGATGATTATGCTAAGATTTTGGATAAGTCTGATAAAAATAATCAAGCAGAGCAAGTTTGGATAGATGAAGAAAATAATTTAACTCCAATTTTTAACAAAATAAAAATTAATTTTGATATCCGTAAGATAATTCGAAATACACAGCAAAATAGTATTTTTATGTCTTTATTTAAAAAGGGAATTGGAAGATTAAAATTTACGAGCATAAATGATTTTAGAGTGCGCGCTGTTCAACAATTTTTTAGTCAATTACCATTATTAAAAACTGAAGCAACACGCTGGATCAAACAAAACCAGACGGTAATTATAATGATTCAGGATGAAGAAAGACTCAGTAAAATTTCAGAAACTTTAGATGATTTTGAAATACCAAATATTTTAACTAAAAGTGATGCTATTCAACAAGGTGTATTACAAATTATTCATGGAAGTTTACAGACAGGGTTTGAAATTCCGAGTTGCGATCTAGTAGTTTTAACTGAGAATGAATTGTTTGCAAAAGCAACTAAAAAACGTGCAAAACGTTTAACAATGGATAACGCTGAACGATTAAAAAGTTATACTGACTTAAAAGAGGGAGACTATGTTGTTCATGTTAATCATGGTATTGGTCGCTTTCTTGGAATTAAAACAATGGAAGTTGATGGTAAGCATCAAGATTATCTTACATTGGAATATCAAAATGCAGCAAAATTATATGTGCCAGTTAATCAATTAGATAGAATTCAGAAATATGTATCTTCTGAATCGAAAACACCTCATTTAAATAAGTTAGGTGGGACAACTTGGCATAAAACTAAAATGCGTGTTGCAAATAAAATTGAGGATATTGCTGATGACTTAATTGATTTGTATGCTGAACGAGAATCTTTAAAGGGTTTTGCTTTTCCTAAAGATGATGCATATCAAAAAGAATTTGAAGAGGCCTTTCCATATACTGAAACACCAGATCAATTGCGAAGTACTGCAGAGATAAAAAAAGATATGGAAAGTACACACCCAATGGATCGATTACTGATCGGAGATGTTGGGTATGGTAAGACCGAAGTAGCTTTAAGAGCAGCATTTAAAGCTGTTGAAGCAGGGAAGCAGGTTGCTTTCTTAGTACCAACTACAGTTTTAGCACAACAACATTATGAAACAATGGAACAGAGATTTAGTGGTTTTCCAGTTGAGATTAGCATACTTTCAAGATTTAATACACCTTCAGAATCTAAAAAAGTAATTGAAAATCTAGCAAGTGGTAAATGCGATATTGTTGTTGGGACACATCGATTATTATCAAAGGATGTTAAATTTAAAGATTTAGGTTTATTAATCATAGATGAGGAACAACGATTTGGTGTAAAACATAAGGAAAGATTAAAACAATTAAAGCAAAATGTAGACGTTTTAACATTAACTGCAACGCCAATTCCACGAACTTTGAATATGTCTATGTTAGGTGTACGTGATTTATCAGTTATTGAAACTGCTCCAGTTAATCGCTATCCAATTCAAACGTATGTTATGGAACAAAATTATCAGGTGATTGCAAATGGAATCCGACGTGAAATTGAGCGTCACGGTCAAGTTTTTTACTTACACAATCGTGTAAAAGATATTGAAAAAGTGGTTGCAATGTTACAAGACTTAGTTCCAGAAGCAAGAATTACTTATATTCATGGTCAAATGACAGAGTTGCAGATGGAGAAAATTTTAATCGATTTTATTCGCGGAGCTTTTGATGTTTTAGTTACAACAACAATCATCGAAACAGGTGTTGATATTCCAAATGCAAACACTTTGTTTGTTGAGGATGCAGATCGAATGGGCTTAGCACAGTTATATCAATTGCGAGGAAGAGTTGGACGTTCAAATCGCGTAGCCTATGCATATTTTATGTATAAAGCAAATAAAGTTTTAACAGAAGAAAGTGAAAAACGACTTGAAGCAATTAAAGATTTTACTGAATTAGGTTCAGGATTTAAAATTGCTATGCGAGACTTGGCAATTCGTGGTGCAGGAAATTTATTAGGTAAACAACAACATGGTTTTATTGATTCGGTTGGATATGACTTATATATGCAAATGCTAAATGAAGCAGTTGCTAAAAAACGCGGTATAAAACCAAACGAAAAGACAGATTCAGAAATTAATTTTGATGTTGAAGCATATATTCCAAATTCTTATATAAATGATGAACAACAAAAAATTGAAATTTATAAACGAATTCGACAATTTAATAGTTTTGAACAATATCAAGAAGTACAAGATGATTTAATTGATCGATTTGGAGATTATCCAGATGAAGTATCTAATTTGTTAGAAATTGGTTTATTGAAGATGTATGCAGATCAAGCATTAGTTGAGAAAATTTATCAAGTAAAGAGAAAAGTTACAATTATATTTTCTAAAAAAGCGACTGATAAATTGACGGGTCAGATATTTCTTGAAGAAATTTCAAAAACAAAATTAAAAACACAATTAAATGTTGAAAATGGAAAAATGAAGATTATAATTGATGAGAAAGCTCATCAAAATATTTATGAGATAATTTTAGAACTACAAAATATGCTTAAAAACTTAGCTAAAAAGTTAGTTAAATAGGGAGCAAAAAATGAAAAATGATCAAATGAAAACGGTAATGCATGGGGCTTTGATCTTATCAGTAGCTTCATTAATTGCTAAAATTTTAAGCGCATGCTATCGCATTCCATTTGAAAATTTAGTAGGAAATACGGGATTTTATGTATACCAGCAAGTGTATCCTATTTATGGAATTGGAATGACATTTGCTCTTAGTGGATTTCCAGTATTCATTTCTAAACTAATTGCTGAGCAGGAAGATAGTGGTGCAAAATACCAAGTTGCACGTCAAGTGTTTGTTATTTTGGCTATTTTTGGAATCATATGTTTTCTTTTTTTAAGAATGTTTTCAAATAAGATAGCTTTTTTAATGGGAGATTTAGGGTTAACTACATTGCTTAAAAGCGTGGCATGGATGTTTCTTTTTATGCCAATTTTAGCTGTTGGTAGGGGATTCTATCAGGGAATTTTTGATATGAAGCCAACGGCAATTTCTCAAGTAACAGAACAGTTTATTAGGGTAGCGTTTATTATCTTTGTTGCAATGATATCTGTTTGTGATCACTGGAATGTGTATAAAATGGGAAGCTGGGCAATGTTTGCTTCGACTTTAGGAGCGATTGGAGCAAGTTTAAGTTTTGTCACATTTTATATAAAAACTATCTGGCGATATCCTAATGAAAAGAAAAAAAGTTATTTTACTTTAAGTAAAAGAATTTTTTCAGATGGATTGATTATATGCTTGTTTGCTTCGATGATGGTTTTATTACAATTGGTAGATTCGTTTACCATTAATAACTGTCTTGTATCATCAGGAATTGCTCCAGATGTTGCTAAAAATATTAAGGGTGTATATGATAGAGCTCAACCACTTGTTCAACTTGGAATGGTAATAGCGGTTAGTTTTTCATCTACTTTATTACCTGCACTGACTAATGCATTAAAAGAGGGAAAATTAGCAAGTTTTCGTCGCATTGCTAGAACATTAATGAGGGTTAGTGCTACAATTGCTGCGGCCGCTACAGGTGGCATGATTGTACTTATGAAATACATTAATGTGATGTTATTTGGAAGTGGTGAGTTATCTGGAACAATAGCAGTTTATGTGATAAGTGTATTAATAATTACGTTAATAAGCACATATAATTCTATACTCCAAAGTTTAAATCAATTTAAAATTACAGCAGTAGGGTTGATTTTAGCAGTTGTTATAAAGGCATTAACTAATTCGTTTATGATACGTAATTTTGGGATTGTTGGTGCTAGTTTGGCAACTATTTTAAGCCTATTTATTGCCTTATTAGTAGTATTATGGGCTTTACCAGCAAATGTTAAAAATTTATTTTTTAACGGGGATGGTTTTGTAAAAAAATTGATTTTATCAGTGTTTGTGATGTGTCTATGTGTATGGATGAGTTCCAATTTATTACAGTTATTTTTACCATTTGGACGTAAGGCAGCAGTAATGATCGTATTTGTTGCAATAGCTATTGGAATTATTACATTCTTATTTATGATTATATCTCAACGAATGTTTACAATAAGAGAATGGTTTTTGATTCCTGGTGGTAAAAAGATTATTAGTTTAGTAAAAAAATTAAAAATGGAAGGGTAAGTTATGCGATTAGATAAGTTTTTAAAAGTATCAAGAATTATTAAAAGACGTTCGGTTGCAAAAGATATTGCTGATCAAGGTAGAATTGACATAAATGGAAAAGTTGCTAAGTCATCATCAAATGTAAGCATAGGTGATGAGTTAACTATTAATTTTGGAAATAAAACATTAGTTGTTAAAATCGATAATATTAAAGATACTACTAAGAAAAATGAGGCAGAAGATTTATATACTGTTATTGAAGAAAAATATCAAGAAGATTATCGTATTTAAAATACATTTTTGTTATGATATTTGTTATAGTTTTAACTAAAGATAATCATGTTATTTAATAAGGAGATTAACATGGCGCAAGATAATAAATCGAAAAATGTAAAAATTTTAAATAAGGAATACTATAATCAACAAACAAGATTAACAGAAACGCAAAAATTACAGCTGGCAATGACTAAAAAACATCGATTGAGAATGTTAATTCTTTTGGGAGTAACTTTATTTTTTTCACTAATATTAGGTGCTCGCATTATTCAAAACAACATTCAGGCTGGGATTTTAAATAAAAAAGCAACACAAGCTAAAGTTGAATTAAAAGATGCTAAGAAACAGAATAAAGAATTAAAGCAACAAGTTGAACAATTAAAGGATTCTGATTATGTTGCAAAGATTATTCGCCAAAAATATTATTACTCTAAAGATGGTGAAACAATATACAGTTTACCAGGAGATAAGTCAAAGAGTATAACAGATAACTAAATTTAAATTTAGCATTTATTTAAAACAATAAACAGTGGTATACTAAAATAAATATCAGAAAGATCTTGGAGGATTAATTTTTCTTATGACAGTTGAAGTGGGAACGAAAGTTTCAGGCAAAGTTTCAGGAATTACAAACTTTGGTGCATTTGTGGATTTAGGCGAGAAACAAACTGGATTAGTGCATATCAGTGAAGTTTCTAATAATTATGTAAAAGATATTCATGATGTTTTAAAAGTTGGTGATGAAGTTCAAGTTAAAGTTCTTAAAATTGGTGACGATGGGAAAATTTCATTGTCAATTAAGCAAGCAATGCCCAAACCTAAGAAAAATGAATCAACTAGCCGACAAAATAATAACCATCAAGGAAATCATCAACGTTTCCACGGAAACAAATCAAATCATCAAAATCATTCAAAGAAAGATTTTGATACATTATTAGCTGGATTTTTAAAGGAAAGCGATGAACGCTTAACTTCTCTAAAACGAAATACTGATGGTAAGCGCGGCGGTCGTGGCGGTCGTCGAAGCTAGAAGCTAGAAAACAGAGGTTGTGATATTTACAACCTCTGTTTTTACATTCAATATTTGGTCTTTATTTAATGTGAGGAAATCTTATGAAAATCGATAATTTTAATAACCATTTTCGAAAGTTTAATTTGGAACAAAAAAAAGTACTTGTAGCTGTATCAACCGGAGTAGATTCTATGAGTTTATTAAAACTATTAATGGATTTACCTGTAAAAAGCCGTCCCCAAATTGAAGTTGCATATGTTGATCACAAATTACGAAAGCAAAGTATAGTTGAAACAGAATTTATTCAAAAATTTTGTAAAAAAAATAATTTGAAACTGCATCAAACTGTTTGGCAAAAGAAATTTCATCCTAAATTAGGAATTGAAGAACAGGCGCGTAATTTTCGATATTCTTTTTTTGAAAAGGTTATGGATGAGAATAATATTAAATATTTAATGACAGCACATCATGCTGATGATCAAGCAGAAACTTTTTTAATGAAACTAGTTCGTGGTGGCCAACTTCAACAACTGGTAGGAATAGAAAGTTTACGTGATTTTGCAGATAATAAGTATATTATTAGGCCTTTATTACCCTTTTCTAAATTAGAAATTTTAAATTTTGCACAAAGGAATCAAATTAAATATTTCGAAGATGAAACGAATGCAATGGATGATGCTTTGCGAAATCGTATACGTCATCAAATAATCCCATTATTAAAAAAGGAGAATCCAAAATTTTTAGAACATATCCAAGAGTATGAATCTCAAATAAAGATAGCTCTATCCTGTCAAGAATTGGAGCAGCAAAGAATAGTAGAAAAATTGAGAGATTCTGATGGATATAATTTGGAATTGTTTTCTCAATTAAATGCTAATCAACAAGAATTAGTTATGAAACAAATTTTAAAGTTAACTGATATTCCGATAAATCAGCATCAAGTAACTGAAATTATACAATTTTTATTAAATTTGAATAAACCACAAGGAATTTATCAAATAAATCAAGAAAAACAATTGCGAAAAGAATATCAAACTTTTAAAATTGAATGTAAGAATAAAAAAACTATTAAAAAAGAATTAGCAATTTTGTTATCACTAAACCAATGGATTAAATATGAAGATTTTAAAATTGGAATTTTTTCTAAGGATAAAGTAGTAATTGAAAAAACAGATAAAACCATTGGTCTATCTAATTGTCCGTCTAAATTAGTTTTACGATTTCGAAAACCAAAAGACTATTTTGAAATCAATGGCATGCATAAAAAGTTAAGACGCTATTTTATCGATAATAAGATACCTTCAGAAGATCGTCAGACAATGCCTTTGATTGCAGATGGGAATTTGATATATGCTGCTTTAAATCCACAGCAGTTGTATTTGTCACATTTTAGCGAAAATGCTACAATTCGATACATAATAGTAATAAAGAAGTACAGAAAGAGGTAAAAACATGAACAACGATATTTTGAAAGTTCTTTATAGTAGAGAACAAATTCAAGATGTTACTAAAAAATTAGGTAAACAAATTACTAAAGATTTTGCTGGTAAAGATCCACTTGTAGTATGCATTTTAAAAGGTGCAGCTGTGTTTTATTCAGATATTGTACGTGAGATTGATACATATTGTGAATTGGATTTTATGGATGTTTCAAGTTATGGAAATGAAACAGTTTCATCTGGAAATGTAAAAATTATTAAAGATTTGGATACATCAGTTGAAGGAAGAAACGTACTTATTATCGAAGATATCATTGATACAGGTCGAACACTTCAATGTTTGGTTGATTTATTTCAAAGTCGCAATGCTGCCTCTGTTAAAATCTGTACTTTATTAGATAAACCAGATCGTCGTGTTGAAGGTATTGAAACAGATTATTATGGATTTAAAGTTCCTAATGAATTTGTAGTAGGTTATGGTTTAGATTATTCAGGTCATTATCGTAATTTACCATATGTTGGTGTTTTAAAACCTGAAGTTTATGCTAAGAATGAAAATGGTCAAAATTAGTCAAGTATGATATGATTAATCTTGATAACATTTTAGTTATTTATTGGTGCCTAAGGAGGAAATAAATGAATAATAACAACAAAAAGAATGGATTATTCAGAAATAGTCTTTTCTATATTGTGATTTTCCTTGGAATTATGGGAGCTGTCTATTACTTCACTGGAGGCAATAGCAATTCTCAAACTCAACAAATTCAGTCCAGTACATTTATGTCTGAGATGAAGAAGGATAATGTGCGTAAGTTTACGTTAGAGCCTTCAGGGAGTGTTTATAAGGTAACTGGTGAATATCGTAAACCAGTTACAGTTAAAAATAAAAAGAATACTTTAACAGGCGCAACGGAAAGTACTAAAGTTAAGAGCTTTACAACAAATATTGTGACTAATGGTGATACTGTAAACCAAGTCATGGATTATGCACAAAAGAATCATGTTACAAATAATGCAAAAGAAGAACAATCAAGTAATATTTGGATGCAACTTCTTTTAACATTACTTCCAGTAGTCTTCATGATTTTCTTCTTCTATCTAATGATGGGAAATGCTGGTGGCCAAGGCGGAAGCGGACGTATGATGAATTTTGGCAAGTCAAAGGCTAAGCCAATTAATAAGAGTCAAAATAAGGTTCGTTTCTCAGATGTAGCCGGTGCAGAAGAGGAAAAACAAGAGTTAGTTGAAGTCGTTGAATTTTTACGTGATCCAAAGAAGTTTAGAAAATTAGGAGCACGAATTCCATCTGGAGTATTACTTGAAGGACCTCCAGGAACAGGTAAAACTTTATTAGCTAAAGCCGTGGCTGGTGAAGCTGGCGTGCCATTCTTCTCAATTTCAGGTTCAGATTTCGTTGAAATGTTTGTTGGTGTTGGGGCAAGCCGTGTTCGTGATTTATTTGAAAATGCTAAGAAGAATGCCCCATCAATTATCTTCATTGATGAAATTGATGCTGTTGGTCGTCGTCGTGGAAATGGTATGGGCGGTGGTCATGATGAACGTGAACAAACATTGAACCAATTATTGGTTGAAATGGATGGGTTCGAAGGCGATGAAGGCGTAATTGTAATGGCTGCTACAAACAGATCTGATGTTTTAGACCCAGCCTTACTTCGTCCTGGTCGTTTTGATCGTAAAATTCTTGTTGGTAGACCAGATGTTAAGGGCCGTGAAGCTATCTTAAAGGTCCATGCAAAAGGAAAACCATTGGCCAAAGGTGTTGACTTGAAGATGGTTGCTAAGCAAACACCAGGATTTGTTGGTGCTGATTTAGCTAACTTGTTAAATGAAGCTGCATTATTAGCTGCAAGAAGAAATAAAAATGAAATTGATGCTTCTGATGTTGATGAAGCAGAGGATCGTGTAATTGCTGGTCCAGCAAAACGTGATCGAGTTGTAAGTGAAAAAGAACGACGGACAGTTGCATTCCACGAAGCTGGTCATACAATTGTTGGTTTAGTTTTAAATGACGCACGTGTTGTGCATAAGGTAACAATTGTACCACGTGGTCGTGCAGGTGGTTATGCAATAATGCTTCCTAGAGAAGACCAAATGTTAAACTCAAAGAAAGATTTGACAGAACAAATTGCAGGTTTAATGGGTGGTCGTGCTGCGGAAGAAATTATTTTCAATCAACAGTCATCTGGTGCTGCGAACGATTTCCAACAAGCAACACAATTAGCACGTGCTATGGTTACTGAATACGGAATGAGTGAAAAATTAGGTCCTGTTCAGTACGAAGGACAAGCAAATATGCAACCAGGAGAATTTGATGGACAACATAGTTACTCTGGAAAAGTTGCTAACTTAATTGACGAAGAAGTAATGCGTTTGTCAAATGAAGGAATGGAAACTGCTAAGAGAATTATTCAAGAACACCGCGAACAACATAAAATTATTGCAGAAGCATTATTAAAATATGAAACTCTTGATGAAAAGCAAATCTTAAGTTTATATAAGACAGGTAAAATGCCAGTTGAAAATGAATTTCCTAGTGAAAAATCGGGATCATTTGAAGAAGCTAAAAAAGCCTTAGAACGAAAAGATGCACAACGTCAAAAGATTGATGAACAAGAGGTTGCTGAAGAGAAAAAAGCTGATAAACGTGATGATCAGGCTTTACCAACTCAAACTTTCTATCCAAGCAATCAAAACGACGTAGAAAAACATCAAGAAAAAGATAATAAGGATTAATTAAAACTTATTATAAAAAATAGAGGATGTACATTTTTGTACGCCTCTATTTTTATTGATATATATTTTTTAATATTATTTTTGAAATCTGAATTTTAATCATGATAAAATAATAGTTTGAGTAAGAAAGGAAATTAATATGAGTGATTATTTAGTTAAAAGTTTAGCATTTGATGGGCAAATTCGTGCATATGCAGTTGATGCAACTGAAACAGTGAGAAAAGCACAAGAATTACACGATACATGGAGTGCAGCTTCAGCAGCATTAGGACGTAGTTTAATTGGAACATTATTATTATCATCTGCTTCATTGCAAGATGATGAAAAAATGACCGTAAAGATTAATGGAAATGGACCAGTTGGTGGTATTGTTATTGACGGAAATGCAAAGGGTACAGTTAAAGGATATGTGCAACATCCTCATGTGCATTTACCATTAAATGATAAGAATAAAATTGATGTAAAAGGTGCAGTAGGAACAAATGGTTTTTTAGCGGTAACTAAAGATTTAGGACTAAAAGAACCATTTACTGGTCAAGTTCCTTTAGTGTCTGGAGAATTAGGAGAAGACTTTACTTATTATTTAGCAAAGTCAGAACAAATCCCTTCATCTGTTGGATTATCAGTATTTGTGAACAATGATAATACAATTAAAACAGCAGGTGGATTTATGTTGCAAGTTATGCCAGGTGCTAAAGATGAGGTTTTGAGTAAAGTTGAACAAAAATTAAATGAAATTCCAATGGTATCTGAAATGATGCAACAGGGTATGACACCTGAAGATATGTTATATGAAATTTTAGGTAAAGATAATGTTAAAATTTTAGATAAAATGGAAGTTAGTTATAAATGTGATTGTTCACGCGACCGTTTTTACAATATTATAAAAACATTACCTAATGATCAAATAAAAGAAATGATTGATGAGGATCATGGTGCAGAAGTCATTTGTCATTTTTGCGGTAAGAAGTATAAATTTACTGAAGATGAATTAAAGAAATGTATAAAAAAATAGAAAGGAAAAAATTATGGAGTGGAAAATTGGTGATATAACAATTCCAAATCAAGTCGTGGTAGCTCCCATGGCTGGAGTTACTAACGTTGCATTTAGATTAATTTGTAAAGAATTTGGAGCAGGACTAGTTGTGTGTGAAATGATTTCAGATAAAGGAATTCATTTTAGAAATAAAAAAACATTAGGAATGTTATTTGTAGATGAAACTGAACATCCTGTTAGTGTACAGATTTTTGGCGGTTCAAAGGATTCCTTAGTTGAAGCAGCACAGTTTGTTGCTGAAAATACAAATACTGATATTATTGACATAAATATGGGTTGTCCTGTACCTAAGGTTACAAAAACTGATGCTGGTGCACATTGGTTACTAGATCCTGATAAAATTTATGAGATGGTAAGTGCGGTGACTAAAGTTGTAAAGAAACCAGTAACAGTTAAAATGCGTACAGGTTGGGATGATGATCACATTTTAGCAGTTGAAAATGCTTTGGCAGCTGAAGAAGGTGGAGCAGCTATGCTTGCTATGCATGGTAGAACACGTAAACAACTTTATTCTGGCCATGCAGATTGGGGAATTTTAAAAGAAGTAAAGGATAATTTGAAGAAAATTCCTTTTGTTGGAAATGGTGATGTGACAACTCCACAAGAAGCTAAGAAAATGCTAGATGAAGTAGGTGCAGATGCTGTAATGATAGGTCGTGCAGCATTGGGTAATCCTTGGATTGTTAAACAAACAACTCATTATTTAGAGACTGGTGAAATTTTGTCTGAACCAACACCTGATGAAAAAATTGAAGTTGCTAAAGAACATTTACATCGATTAGTTAAAGTTAAGGGTGAAAAAATTGGTCCAAGAGAATTTCGCTCTCAAGCTGCATATTATATTAAGGGAATTCCACGTGCAGCTCGTACAAAAGCAGCTTTAAATTCTGCTGATACTGAAGAAGAAATGATAGAAATTTTTGATCAGTTCTTAGCTGATACGAAAGAACGTATGAATGTAAAAAGAAAATAGTTAAATAATTATGATATAATAATTCAGAGACAGAAATTAAGAAAAGAGGATTATCAATGAGCAACGAACAGTCAATGAACGATCAACTTAGAGTTCGTAGACAAAAAATGCAAGAACTTCGCGATGAAGGAATTGATCCATTTGGTCATAGATTTGAACGTGATGCAATGAATGCTGATTTGCATGAAAAATATGGTGATATGACAAAAGAAGAATTGAATGATTCTGGAATTACAGCCACAATTGCTGGTCGAATGGTCGGTAAACGTGGAAAAGGGAAAGTTGGTTTTGCTGATTTACAAGATCGTACAGGAAAAATGCAACTTTATATCCGTAAAGACGTGGTTGGTGAAGAACAATATCACATTTTTAAACGTGCTGATTTAGGAGATTTCCTTGGAATTACAGGTGAAGTTATTAAAACTGATATGGGAGAGTTGACATTACGAGTTACTAAATTAACTTTCCTTTCGAAAGCTTTACGTCCTTTGCCAGACAAGTATCATGGTTTGCAAAATATTGAACAAATTTATCGTCAACGTTATCTAGATTTAATTACAAATAGAACAAGTTATGATCGTTTTGTAAATCGAACAAAAATCATAAAAGCAGTGCGTGACTATTTAGATAATGAAGGCTTTATTGAGGTAGAAACACCAATTTTGAATAATCAAGCTGGTGGTGCTGCTGCACGTCCATTTATTACACACCATAATGCATTAGATATTGATTTATATTTGCGTATTGCCTTAGAATTGCCATTGAAACGATTAATTGTTGGTGGTATGGAACGCGTATATGAATTGGGCCGAGTATTTAGAAATGAAGGAATCGATACTCGTCATAATCCAGAATTTACATCATTAGAAACATATGCTGCATATTGGGATTTCAATGATGTAATGAATGAAACAGAAGGAATTTTTAAAGCAGCTGCTAAAGTGGTTTCTGATAATGGGATTATTACATACCAAGGACAAGAAGTTAATTTAGATAAACCATTTAAACGTGTTCACATGGTAGACTTAATTAAAGAAGTTACTGGTGTTGATTTCTGGAAAGAAATGAGTGTAGAAGAAGCTCAAAAAATAGCAGATGAACATAATGTTCGCTATGAACCATATTGGGGAGTTGGCCATATTATAAACGAATTCTTTGAAGAATTTTGTGAAGATAAATTAGTAGATCCAACTTTTGTATATGGACACCCTGTAGAAGTTTCTCCATTAGCAAAGAAAAATGAAAAAGATCCTCGATTTACTGATCGATTTGAATTATTCATTCTAGGTGGGGAATATGCTAATGCTTTCACTGAATTAAATGATCCTGTTGACCAACGTCAAAGATTTGAAGCTCAAGTTCAAGAACGTGAGAATGGAAATGATGAGGCAGAAAGTATTGATGAAGATTATCTAGAAGCAATGGAATATGGAATGCCTCCAACTGGTGGATTAGGTGTCGGAATTGATCGATTGGTTATGTTGTTAACTGATGCACCATCAATTCGTGATGTATTATTATTCCCAACAAGAAGACCTGAAAAATAGCATTTAAAGAGATTACAATTGTAATCTCTTTTTTTTATAAAAATGCTTGACAGTAGTTCATTTAAAATGATAGACTATAAAAGTTGTCAGATGAAAAGGTAATTGATTTTTTTAATAAAAAAAGATGTTGACAATTATTGATTCGTCTGATAACATAGTAAATGTTCCGTTGATAAGGAATTTATAAAATAGATCTTTGAAAACTGAATATGTTTCGATGAACAAATGTGCAGGGCAATTCATGAAAATGAATGCAAAAACATTTGCGAAGTCAATTCGCTAGTAAAATTTATGAGTCACAAAACTTTTAAAATG